>JAEUJD010000004.1 GCA_016793015.1 Phycisphaerales bacterium | reverse complement strand
TCTACAACCGCCGCAAAACGCCCGACGGCCGCATGGTCACGCCCTTCAGCTTCGGCGAGAGCGTCGAGAGCAACCAGTTCACCTACGACAACTACATCCGCAAGATCAACAACAACAGCGGCCAATCCTGGCGCCAGGGCGACAGCTTCGGCAACCGCGATTGCCTCGATCTCAACGGCGCCGGCGCCACCCGTGATCTCATCAGCAACGGTGGCCTCGGCTCCTGGCAGAACGTCCTCAACGCCCACCTCGATAATCAGGACGGCAACAACGACGGCTCCATCGGCGTCAACCACATCTTCAGCCACGACAACGGCTCCGCCGGCAACGGCGGCTCCAGCCCGCCCCTCCCCACCGCCCAGCAGCAGGGCATGTTCGCCCACGCCTACCTCCTTACCCGCCCCGGCCAGCCCAAGGTCTATCACAACGCCCTCGGCCTCACCCGCTCCGGCGGTTTCTTCCCCCGCCAAGGCATGCCCACCGCCCTCGGCTGGAATCCCGCGGCACCGGCAGCCCTCGACCCCACCCTCACCAAGCTCGTCCAGATCCACAACTGGGTCGCCCGAGGCCTCTTCAACACCCTCAACAGCACCGACCCCCAAAACACGTCACTCGCCGACGTCATCGTCTTCGAGCGTCGCACCAACACCGGCTTCAACCAGTACTCCGGCAACTGCCTCGTCGCTTCCAATGACCGCTACGACTCAGGGACCCAATCCCGCTTCGTCCGCACCTCATTCCCCACAGGCACCCGCCTTATCGAACTCACCGGCAACGCCGCCGATCCGATGGTCGACCCGACCAACATCATCCCCGAACTCATCACCACCGTCGACAACAACGGCACCGGCGGCTGGGCTCTTCTCACCATCCCCAACAACGTCAGCTCCGCCGGCACGCACAACAAGGGCTACCTCGTCTACGCCCCTTCCATTCCCAGCGGCACGCTCTCCCTCTCCAACGTAACCTCGACCATCGCCGCCGACACATCCTTCACGCCCACCTACCGCCGCCGTCTGACGCCGCTTCCGGTCATCACGGGCAACTCCTTCCAGATCCAGCTCGCCACCAGCAACGGCGACACCGCGCTCGTCGGCCAGCCCGGCGCAAACCTCAACACCGACGACAACGCCCTCTTCAAGATCGATCAGGGATACAAGGATTTCAACGCCAACGGCGTCGTCGATTTCGACTACACCACCCCCGTCGCCGCCGGTTACGAGCAGTTCATCACGCTCAAAGACCCGCTCTACAACAAGGGCCAGTTCATCAACCAGGGCAACTACGCCCAGGCCATCGATGCAACCCTCCTCGATGAAGGCGTCCACTACCTCTCCGTCATCGCCTTCCGCCACCGCAATTCCAACGAGGCCGCGCTCTTCCGCGAATTCCGCCAGGTCTTCTACATCGATCGCCTCGACCCCATCGCCGACATCACCAACTTCAACCCCGTCGTGAACGCGAACCCCAGCACCACGTTCCTCGTCAAAGCCGGCGACCGCACCGTCAACCGCGCGCACATCCTGATGAATCTCGCCGAAGCAACCGACCCCGTCGCCGCCTCGAACTCCTTCAACCAGTGCACGCAGACCGACCGCTACGACTACAACCGCGCCGTCGCATTCACCAACGGCGTCAACCGCGTCACGCTCGTCGCCTTCGAGCTCTCCGGCCGCTCCTCGGTCAAGAACTATTACGTGAACTACTTCACCACCTGCCCCGGCGATTTCAATGCCGACGGCATGGTCGATGACTCCGACTTCGTCACATTCGCCAGCGCCTACGACGCCCTGATCGATCTCCGGGGCGATCTCAACGGCGACGGCCAGACCGACGACAGCGACTTCGTGATCTTTGCCGCCGCGTACGACACGCTGATCTGCCCTTGATCGCACCCCCAAGACTTCGCTGCCCGAAGACTTTTATGCCTTTCACGGCGAAGCCGTGACGGTCAGTAGCCGGGGGTGAAGCGAGGCTCTGCGAGCGCCACCCCCGGTCCGCTTGCACATGTTCCCCGCACGCCGAAGGTGTGCCGTTGAAGACGCTATCGAATTGGCTCTCGCTTCTTTGCTCCGCACTCCGCGCTCCGAGTTCCGCGCTTCACTTCGCTCCAGCCATCTCCCTCTCCACCGTCGCCAACTTCAAGATATTCGCCTGCGTCATCTTCTCGCCCTGCAGCTCGCCCGTGATCCGCCCCTCGCTCATCACGAGTATGCGATCCGACAGCGCAAGCAGCTCCGGCATCTCGCTCGAAACCAGCAGCACCGCCGCCCCCGCATCCGCCGCGGCACGCACCAGCTTATAAATCTCGGCCTTCGTCCCCACGTCGATCCCGCGCGTCGGCTCATCCAGCAGCAGCACCTTGGTGCTCTTGCCCATCCATCGCGCGATCAGAAGCTTCTGCTGATTCCCGCCCGACAATTCCCCCGGAAGCGATTCCGTACTGGCAGTCTTCACGCGGAAATCCGCGAACCGGTCCGCAACCAGTTTGCGCTCTCCCCCCACATCGCGCACGCCCAGCAACCGCGCCAGTCTCGACATAAACGGCATCACCGTGTTCTCGCCCACACCCAGCAGGAAGAAAAGCCCCTGCAAGCGCCGGTCTTCCGGCACATAGCCCATCCCCGCCCCGATCGCAGCCCGCGGCCCACCATCCGAAACGTCCACACCATCCACTACCACGCGTCCATCCGCGCTCGCGTCCAGCCCGAAGATCGCGTTCAAGAGTTCCGATCGGCCCGAGCCCACCAATCCGCCGATCCCCACAATCTCCCGCTCTTTCACCTCGAGCGAGATCGCTTCCAACTTGTCCGACGACAATCCCGCGACCGTCAACTTCGGCGCGCCCGGTGCGTGCACATGCCCATTCTCCGCTGCGAGTGAAGGCAACTTCCCCGTCGGCGTGCTCAATCTTCGCCCGATCATCTGCTCGACCAGCGTCGGCTCATCCAGATCCTTCACGCGGCTGGTCGCCACGTACTTCCCGTCCCGCAGCACGCTCACCCGGTCGCACACCGCAAAGATCTCGCCCATGCGGTGACTCACATAAATCACCGTGATCCCGCTCTTCGCCAGTTGCCTCGTGATCTCGAGCAGCCGCTCGGTTTCCGCGATCGAGAGCGAACTCGTCGGTTCATCAAACACGATCACCCGCGGCGCGCTCCCCCCGCCCCGCCCGCCTTCGTCCGACCGATCATCGAGCGCCGAAGCGATCTGGCAAATCTGCCGCCGCCCCGGAGAAAGCAACCCGAGCGGTGCCTCCACATCAATGCCCGGCTCGAGCTTGTGCACCAGCAACGCCGCCCGCTCGTTCATCGTCTTGCGATCAAGCAGTCCCAGCCGCGTGCGGGGCAAATCGTGCAGCGAAAGGTTCTCCGCCACCGACAAATTCGGGCACTGCGCCAGCTCCTGATGCACGATCCGCACGCCCGCGTGGAACGCATCGTCGATCGACCCGGGAACAAGCTCCCGCATCCCGGACTCGTGTGACCCCCCATGCCCCGCCTCCGCCACAATCCGCACCACACCCGCATCCTGCCTGTGCAGCCCGCTGATCACCTTCCCCAGCGTGCTCTTCCCCGCCCCGTTCTCCCCCATCAGCGCATGGATCTCGCCCTTCAAAAACGACACCGACACACCATCAAGCGCCTGCGTAATCCCGAACCGCTTCGAGATCCCCTCGGCGATCAGCAGCGTTCCAGCCTCATCAGCAATCGGTGTCTCGCGATCCATGCAGGCCCGCATTCCTTCTCGAAAAAACCGGCCGCCGATCAACGGCGGCCGGTGTAGGTATCAATCCGATTCCAGAGCAAACTCAAAGACATTCACCACAGAGACACGGAGACACAGAGAGAAACACCGGGACAAGGAATGGGTTGTTTCCCGAGCCCAATGCGATCGCCTTCCCTCTCAACCAAGCTCCACTCTCTTCTCTGCGCCTCTGTGTCTCTGTGGTGAAATGCTTTCAAGTCTTCACTTCTTCTTCAGCCACTTATTCCAAAGCCCCTCGTACTCGCCCACGTTCGCCTTCGTCACCACCGACAGCGGGAAGTTGTTGATCACCTTCTCCGGGCTCTTGTTCGCGTTCAGCTTGTCCACCAGCATCACCACGCTCTGGTAGCCCCAGCCGTAGCAATCCTGCCCGATCAGCGCCGCAACCTGCCCGTTCTTCACGTAGTTGAGCTGCTCCGGCAGGTGATCCACCGACACGATCGTCGCCTTCTCGTAGACGCCGTCCAGGGCGTTCTGCGTAAACAGAGGCCACCCGCCCACCATCGCCCAGCCCACAATGTCCGGGTTCGCCGTCTGCACCTGCTGCACCAACGCCGCGGCATCGCTCGCCGTTTCCTTCGTGTAGTACACATCCTTCAGCGTGAAACCCTTGTCCTTCAGCGTCGCAAGCTCATCCTTCACGCCCTTCACACGCGCGTTCAGATTCGTCGCGTTCTGGTTGCCCGAAAGGATGGCGATCTTGCCGCCCTTGCCGCCCATCGCCTTCGAGAGCTCCCGCATCACCGACTTGCCGGCCTCTTCATCGTTGATCCCGTAATACGCCAGCCGCTTGCTCGCCGGAATGTCGCTGTCAAACGTGATCACCACCACGCCCCGGTCGATCGCGCTGTTGACCGCCGCCGTCAGCACGTTCGCGTCGCTGGCGCTGATCGCGATGCCATCAAAGCCCTGGCTCGCGAGCTGCTCGACATACTGCGCCTGCTGCTGCGCATCCTCGTTCACCGGTGTCCGCCACTCGACCTTCACATCGGCCCCGAGCTTCTTGCTGAGTTCCTCACCCGCATCGAGCGCGCCCGTCCGCGCCGCCTGAAAAACCGGGTTGCTCTGGCTCTTGGCGATCACACCAATGCGATACGTCTTCTTCGGCGCTTCGGCCGCGCCGCCCATCAGACCAACCGCCGCAGCACCCGCAAGAACCGCGAGCGCCGCCCCCATCAAGCCCTTCCGTTGCAACCCGATCTTCATGAATCGATCCCCTGAGTGTGAACCTGAATATGCGGCAGGCGCACCCGCCGCCGCGTGTGTGTTTTCTGACGCCGACATCCTATCACAGATGCCGTCCGGTGCGGCATGACCCTCGTTCCTCGATGCCCAAGCGACGAACGTAAAGCGCAATTCAAGCCCGATTCGTTCATTCGACCGGTCCCATCACCGCCCCTCCCTCAATCCGAAATCCGCAATCCCAAATCCGAAATCAATCCCCCCTTCCCGAAACTCCGCCATCTCCACGCGCTCCGCGTTCTCCTTGCATTGTCCCCAAAGAAAAAGGGCCCGCCTCGCGGCAGGCCCTCTCGTTCTTCAGTTCTCAGTCCACCGATCTCATTCCATGATGTTCGGGCAGAGCAGCTCGTTGTACGCTGCCGCAAAGATCACAAAGTCGGTGTCATCGACAAAGCCGTCGCCGTCGAGGTCACCGGCCGCCCAGCGGCTCGGGGCAATCAGCTCGTTGTACGCCGCCGCGAAGATGACAAAGTCCGAGTCATCCGTGAAGCCGTCGTTGTTCAAGTCAGCCGGGCAGGTCTTGTAGATCTGCACCCACTGCTGGCCCGCGATCGCCGAGAGGTCGGTCGCGTTGGTCGTTCCGACGCTCGTGCCCGGCGAAGCGCCGTACGAGGCCGGCACGCCGCCGATCACCTGGTTCGAGATCGTGCCACGGTCGCCCGCGCCGATCCAGCCGGCCAGCTTGATGTCGCTCACGCCGTCGTAGCCCAGTTCCGCAAGGTCGATCGAGAACTCGCAGCCCGTCTGCACCGCGATCACGTCATCTTCCGTGAACGCCGCGCCGCCGTTCGCCGACGTCACGCCGCCCTGGTTCGACTGGTCCATCCGCATCAGGATGATGCCCGCCGCCGGCTTCGGGGCGCTGGTGTTCCCGCCGCCGCACGGAGCGACGATGTACTCAACCATGAAGTTGTGGCCCGCAAACGGAGCGAAGTTGCCTTCGAGTTCCGTCTTGGTGCCGTCCTGCTCCTGGATACCGATGAACGGCTCGGTCGTGCCGCCCGGGTAGCCCTGCAAGCCGTTGTACTTGATCACGTCGTACTGCTGGCCGTTGGCACCCGGAGCGGTCTTGGGGCCGCCATCAAACATGCCGTAGTCCACGATCGCATCGCAGACCGTCGCACGCCCGGCGGTGCGCAGCACCGTCGCGTGCGAGTAGTTCTGCACCGCAGCCTCGCCGTTCTTGTACGAGAGGAAGTACGTCGCGCTGAAATCGTTATCGAACTTCAGGCCCGGGTTCGTCGGGTTCGCATCCACACCGGGGCCGCCCATGTTGTTGATGCTGCCAAAGTCAAAGCCCGAGTTGTCGTTGCGGAGCCGATTCTGCCCCAGTTCCTCGCCGCCCGGCGTCATGAAGCCGCCCACGTCAAAGAACAGGTTCAGCGAGGTGTAGTCCGTCTTCACGTTGCCCGTTGCGAGCACGTACAGACGCTTGTTGGCCTTATCGACGTACGAATACACCGCATCAATTTCCGAACCGTTCGCCGTGTTCGGGTTGCCGGCCGGGGGCGGGCAGATCGCCGGAACGCCCAGGATGTTCGAGTTGTTGATCGTCGCACGGATCGCCGGTGCGCCTTCGACGCCGCCCGAAAGCGTGCCATCAGAAACCGCCGTGCCGCTGCCGCAGTAGAACCCCGCGCCGCCGCCCGAGCCATCGCTGTTCGAGAGCTTGGCGTAATCCACATACATCGCGTACGGCGCGCCCGTGCCGTTGACCCCGACCCAGTAGTTCGCGCTGAACCCCGTATCAAAGGTCAGGCCGGGCAGAATCCCGTCGTTGCCCATCCGGTTCAGATGGTTGCCGTCGCCGCCCACCGCCGGGTTGTCGGTCCGCAGGTTGTTCTGCCCGAGCGGAGCGCCCGTATCAAAGAAAATCTCGAGGTTGTTGCCGTTCGATTCAAGGTTGCCCGTGAAGAACATGTACAGCACGCCGCCCGCAACGCGGACATAGCAGCCGTCGATCTCCGAGCCGTTCGCGTTATCGACGTTGCCCGAGTTCGAGTCGCCGAAGTAGGTACGCGCGCCCTGCTGCGCACGCGTCGTCCAACCCGCCGCATCACGCGTGCCGTCGATCGTCGGGGCCGTGCCCGCCGCATTCAGGTTGATCGTGAAAAACTGGTTGCCCGGAGCCCGCACGTCGGTCGCCAGGTTGATGCTCCGCGTCTCACCCATGTTCGTCGGGGTCGCAAGCTCGCCCGTCGGGCCAACCAGGGGCGAACCCGACCACTGGTTCGACGCGAACGCGCCGTCGCCGCTGTTGATGAACGCCGTGCAGCGGATCGTCCCCGTCGGGCTGCCGAGCGCCGTCAGCGGGATCGCGATCTCAACGCCCGTCGTCACCGTGTTCACCGTCGCGCCGCCCAGCGTGTTGGGGTCGCACGCCACGACGTTGTTGTCGCCGTAGTTCGTCGGGATCATGTTCACAAACCGCGGGTTGCCGTACGCGGCCTTTTTCACCCCCGTAATCGCAAGCGGCTGAGCAATCGCAAGCCCGCTCAGCCCCGCAAGCAGCAGGGCAGAGGCAACTTGAACCTTCTTGGTGCATGGACGCATCGGCAAATACTCCCTCGAAAAAACTTCCGTTTCGCCACCCTCCGGCCCGGTAGCCGGCAGCGGCCCAAAGAATTCAAAACCCATTCCAAACGCGCAGAAACAGCCTCGCACACGGTCCAATCCTGACCAACTCATGGCCAATTCCGGACGGCTGAGACTGTTTCTGACACCGTTTTCAAGTGTACCACAAACGCCGTTCCCCGCTGCCAAGTTCACTCCCAAATCCCGCTGATTTCACGATTTCCATCGTCCATCCCCGCCCATCAAATCGCTCCCAACGTCCTCTCCGTGTTACCGCCGAGACGCCCCGACCGAGGTGTTTTCACAACACATCCGTCCAGCACCCCAAAATCCCCGTTTGTGTTAAGACGCCGCCTTCATCCCCTCTCCCCGATCGGAGCGAGGCCGGGTACGGGAGTCGAATCCGGTACCAACCTCCCGACTCGTTGTCTCCCCCTTCCGCGTTCCGAATTCCGAGTTCCGAGTCCCACGCTCCCAACATTCCCACTTGACAGCACCTCAGTATTCTCGCTAGTTTGCCGATGCTTGCGGAAACTTTTCCGCACCCACCACGGGTTGGGGGGATACAACGGACGGATCCCGTCGTATGGTTTGAAAGCGTTTCACGCGGCAGCGCAGCCCATTCGGGCGTTCTGTCCAGCCGCAGGCCGTGCCAGAAGGAAGTCTGATGTCCACCGCCAACCAGCCCGCAAGCCTCCACGCGCCAAATGTTTCATGGTTCTCGCGCGGGATGAAACGCTCGCAAACGCGCGGCTTCACCCTCATCGAACTCCTCGTCGTCATCGCCATCATCGCGCTGCTCATCGGAATCCTGCTGCCAGCATTGGGCAAGGCTCGCAACTCCGCTCGTACAATGAAGTGTTTGAGCAACAACAAATCGATGGGCCTCTCGCTCTCGATGTACGCCAATGAATACAAGTCGTGGTTCCCGCTCGTGCCGGTTGCTGAAGGGGGCGAGTCGGAAGCCGCCATGGACAAAGAAGATGCGGCACACAACAAGCCGCGATTCAACCGGCTCGGGAAGTACGGCGGCCTTGCCGGGTTTTTCACGCTGAATCAGCTCGGACAGTTCGATCCGGACGTAAACAATACCGCCGCCAAAGGTTACATCCGCCCCAAGCCGTTCAATGCGACGACGCAAACCTACAGCGACAAAGTCACCGTGCCGGTGCTTTGGAAATACATGGACGGCTTCGGCGCGCTCGTCTGCCCTTCCGATAAGATCGATCATCGCTACAGCTATCAGACAGGCGGCGGCATGCCGGCTGGCTGGGACGCAAAGAAGGATTTCTATACAAAGAATCCTTTGGCGAACGTCGAATACATCCCGAAAATTCCTGCGAATGTTGATCAAATCGCCTCGTACAACATCAGCTATATGTATTATGCCGGCTTGAAGTCCGACGAGTCCACCGTCGTGTCTGCTGTGCCAATCTGGGGCGACGAAACCAATGGCCCCGATATCGGAACCCTGGCTTTCTACGCCAGCGGCAATTCCGCCGACACGACAACGGGATTCCTCGGTGCCGGCGCTCCATCCACAGACGCGTACGGCAAGGTGGACAACCACGGGCGAGACGGCGGCAACTGGCTCTTCTCAGACGGCCACGCCGAACTCGTGATCGGAAGCATCAAGACGAACTTCTTCGATCCCATCAACAATTTCCCCGGCAAACCGCAGAACACCGCTCGCAACGTGAACGCGATCCTCTCCTACCGCAGCAATTGGATCCAAGCTCTCGACTAAGGTTGCCGAGAACCGCAAGCTCTGAGCCTCAATAGGCAGCGTGCCGAATCACCTGCGATGGTGTCGGTGCCGCGGTTTCCATGTCCAAACGAAATTTGGTCGTGCCGCTATCCGCGTTCCGATGCGCGTGGTGCAGATTGCCCCGCGCACTTCGTTGAACGCTCGTCTCCGACCGTTTTTCCCCGCTTCAATCCCCACCTCTCATTCGTTCCGGTTCTCCACTCCGCACCGCTCGCGCGGATGCACGAGTCGCACCGCAAATCTCATCCCACCAATCCCGCAAAGCGCGCACAAGTTCCCGCTCCACCTTGCTATTCTTGTCCCCTTGACTCCGACGCCACGCCAGTCCGCTCCCTCCTTCCTCCGCCGCCTCTTCCGCGCGCAGGAATCCGGCCTCATCCTCGTCATCCTTCTGATGGCGATCGTCCTCACCCTCCGGGGCGGCACCAAGCCCGGTGATATCCAGCGCATCGCGCTGCCCCCAGGCACCACGACCGAAGAAGTCGCCGGCGTCCTCATCATCACATCCCCCACCGATGCGCCGCTCGCCGCCGTCCGTTCCGCCCTCGGCGAATCCAGCTCCGGCGTCGCCAATGTCCGCCTCATCTCCGGCTCAAACAAAGTCGAAGTCCTCTCCGCCAGCAACCCGCGCGTCATCGGCTCCGACGCTCAAACGCTTCTCATCTCCCGCTCCGAATCCAAATTCCTCAACACGCAAAACCTCGTCCTCCTCGCCACCCAGGCTTCGTTCATCGCCGTCATGGCCGTCGGCATGACCGCCGTCATCATCCTCGGCGGAATCGATCTCTCCGTCGGCTCGATCTACGGCCTCGCCGCCGTCGTCGGTGCGTTCGCTCTCCAGGCCCTCCAACTCAACTTCCTCGGCCCCGACGCCAACTCCCTCAATGCCGCGGCAGGCGGTGCACCCTGGTGGGCCGCCATCCCCGTCGGTATCGGCGTCTGCTGCCTCGTCGGAGCCGTCTGCGGGGGCGTCAGCGGCAGCATGATCGTCGGCCTCCGCGTCCACCCCTTCATCATCACGCTGGGCATGATGGCCATGCTCAGCGGCCTGGTCTTCGTCCTCACGCGGGGCCAATCCATCACCGGCTTCCCCGAGAGTTTCACCAAGGGCTTCATGAAGATGCCCGCCGGAAACGTCTACCCCGTCCCGGTCGCCATCATGGTCCTCACCATGCTCGCCGGCATGTTCGTGCTCAGCCAGACCGTCCTCGGACGTCGCATCTTCGCGATCGGCGGCAACGAGATCGCAGCCAAGTACGCCGGCATCCCCGTCGGGGGCGTCAAGATCATCGTGTACGTCGCCAGCGGAGCCCTGGCGGGCCTCTCCGCCGCGATGTACCTCGGCTATTACGGGGCCGCTGCCCCCGGTGCGGGCCAGGGCTACGAGCTTGATGTGATCGCAGCAGCCGTCATCGGCGGTGCCTCACTTTCCGGAGGCCGCGGCAGCGCCTTCGGTGCTGTGCTTGGTGCCCTGCTCGTCCAGATGATCGGAAACGGCATGCTGGTGCTCGATATCGATCAGAGCTACACCCAGATCGTCAAGGGTGCCGCGATCGTGGTGGCGGTGGTGCTCGATCAGGCCAAGGCAAGGCTGACGCCAGGGTCGAGGTAAGAGCGAGCAACCGAAGCGACCAACGCCGAGGCTCGGCGCAAGCTTCGGGATCACCCGAACCGTGCCATACGAGCCCGAGCGAAGCGTCGGGCCGCCGCGTGCAATCTCAACATCCGCCAGAATCCGTGCCAGCCGCGTCCCTCGCTGCGCTTCGGGCTCGTACGGCAAGGTCAACGCCGCCGATCGCGTCCCGTCCATTCTCGCAAAGGCAGAGGCTCGCTGCCAACTTCCGATCCTTCCGTTGCGTGCCGTACCAGCCCGAGCGGATCGTCGGGAACACGCCGCGAATCGCGCTCTCCCTTCGCACACACCGCGCGCCCGACTTTCTCCGCGCCTTCCTGCCTTTCTGCCTTCTCCCGGCCCGCCGGGCCAACGACCGCGCGCGCGCCGAGCCAAAGGCACCAGCAATCTCTCCCCGAGCAAACACCCGCAGCAAAAAGAAAAGCGGCGAGCTTTCGCCCGCCGCACATTAAAATCACACTGTCAGTTGAGTATCAATCCCGTCACATGGTTGTCGTGCTTGAACACGCCAGCCGGGCTGCTCGAAGGAACCGCGCCGCAAACAAATCGCGAATTTTCCGGATCGGGCCTGGTATCCAACGCGACGGAGTTATCGTCCGCCGCGCTGCAAATTAATACGACTTTCTTCGCGACCAAAACATTTTTATACGCCATTGACCTGCCCCCCGAAAACTGATCCAGGCCTATGAGAGTCTTGCACGACCCCGGCGGGGTCGAGGAGACTCTGGAAGATGAAGCGGACGAGACATTCGGCGGAACAGATCGTGATGAAGCTGCGCGAGGCCGAGGCGATGCTGGCGGCGGGGCGCGACATCGCGCAGGTCGTGCAGGCGCTGGGCGTGAGCGAACAGACGTTCCATCGCTGGCGGAACCAGTACGGCGGGATGAAGTCGGACGAAGCCAGGCGTCTGCAGGAACTTGAGGTTGAGAACACGCGGCTGAAGAAGCTGGTGGCGGATCAGGCCTTGGATATGGCGATCCTGAAGGAGGCGAACAACTTCCTGGGAAAACATCAACGCCCGAGGGCAGGAGGCGCGTCGTGAAGCATGTTCACGAGTGTCTTCGCGGCGTGTG
>JAEUJD010000225.1 GCA_016793015.1 Phycisphaerales bacterium | reverse complement strand
CCCCCGCTCGCGACATCCGTTCTCGGGCCGGAATTCTCCGGTCGGCGGTGGCGATGCGCGGGCATCGAGACCGACAAATGCGGAAGAGGAAAGAAGGAGATTGCGATGCGGAAGAGCCTTTTTGCAATGAGTTGCCTCGCGGCCGGGGTGGTCCTCGCGGGTGCATGTGGGTCGGCCAACGCGGCAATTCTGAACTATCAGGCGTTCCTCGACGGTCCGAGCGAGGCTCCGCCCAATGCTTCGCCCGGCACTGGCTTTGCCACCTTCACGATCGATACCACGCTGCACACCATGAACATCCAAGTGACTTTCAGCGGGCTGATCGGCACCGTAACCGCAAGCCACATCCACGGCGCAACGGCCTCGCCCGGTTCGGGCACGGCGGGCGTCATGACCACCACGCCGACCTTCAGCGGCTTCCCCTCGGGCGTGACGAGCGGCTCGTACAACAACACGCTGGACCTCACCCTCGCGTCGAGTTGGAATCCGTCCTTCGTCACGGCGCAGGGCGGCATCGCGAACGCGGAGGCCGCGTTCCTTGCCGCGATCGCCGGTGGCAAGGCGTACCTGAACATCCACACGACTTTCGCACCGGGCGGAGAAATCCGCGGCTTCCTGCAGGTTCCCACTCCGAGCACGCTCGGCCTCGCGGGCATGGGCGGGTTGCTGGTCGCTCGCCGGCGCCGTCGCTGAAGTTTGCCTCGGTTCCGGTGAACGGGGCCGCACGATCCCAAAAAACAAACAGCCCCGACCGATCGGTCGGGGCTTTTCATTTCAGAATGGATGCGCGAGCAGGTCAAACACCGGCGCGAGCGACTGGAAACTCAGCCCTTGCCGGCGAGCGTTTTCGCGAGGCCGAGAACCTTGTCCTTCTTTGCATCGAACTTCTTGTCGGCCGTGAGCTTGGCGATGCGCTCCTGACGGGTCAGAACGCTGCGTTTGCCGGCACCGGTGGTCGAGATCTTCAGTGAACGATCGAGGCTCATGTCAGGCTCCAATTCCGGCAATCCGCCGGTGACTAATCGTTTTTCAGCCAGAAGGCATCGGAGAACGACATGCTCCCCTTGTGGTCCTTCTTCCAGATCGCGCCAAGGCGCACGATCTCGTTTTTCAGCTTGTCGCGGTCGAGTTGCTTGGAGGCGAATTCCGTGGATGGAATCCCCCGTGCCGCGAAGAGCTGAAAGCGGGGAGAAGTATTGCCTCGTGGGGACTTGCGATCAACCGGATCGACGGGTACTCCGACCGTCTCGACCCCGTTTTTGGCGAAAAATTGAATGGCTCCCACGGCTTCTTCTCGGGAAACCATGCCCAGGAGCAGGTAGTTCGACCCAGACTGCCGCGGATCCGATCCGATGCCCCTGGCGGTTAGAACCTGCCCCGACGCGATCGAGCCAGCGCCAGGGTCGTTACCCGCCGGTTTCGCCTGCGTCGCCGGAACGGGTGTGGTCGCTGGGGGGCGGGTGTTCAAGGGGTCTTGAACGCTTCGGAGCTCGCTCGAAGGGGCTGGAGCGACCCCAGAAACCTGGCCGTCTGCCTGGCCCCCTACTTGCCCAAAATTCCGCTCAAACTGATGCTCAGCTTGCCGCCTGCCGTAGGCATTGCCCGTGACCCAGACCAGGAACACGATAAGAACAGCCGCGGCGGCAGCAAGCCACAGCGCCGTTGTGCCGAGAACGACGGGTTTGCCCCCCAGCCCGGGCAGCATGTGCTTCGGACTGTCGTCGCTCGCCCGTGCGACCCGCGGCGCCGTCGGCAACGGCTTCGGTTCACGCGGATGAAAATCGCCAACCGGCACGCGCGCAGGGGCAGGCGGCATGACCACCGGCTGAGGTTCGCGACGCGCCGCGTCCTCGTGATGATTCACGAGCTCGAACAGAGGCAGGGGTTTCTTGCCCGGCGGCATGCATCCATTGTATCGGAACCCGAAGGCCGCGGAATCCTCTTTCGCCCGCGCGCATTCCCGGAGTCTTCCTCGTATCATGACCCCGCATGACCGTCCGCGAAGAAGACATTCTGCGTTTGTCCCCCAAGCCTCTCGGTGCGATGGAAAGCATCTATTTACCCGAGATTTTCAAGGGTTTCGGCACCACGCTGAAGCACCTATTCACCAGCTTCGGGCAATCGAAATTCAGCCCGGTGAAGACCAGCCGCACGATGCAGTATCCCGAGGAACGCCGGGAACACCTGCCCGTCGAAGAGGGCGGCCAATACGCCCCCAACTTCCGGGGTGTGCATCGCCTCAACCGCGATGAGGCCGGACGCGTCAAGTGCGTGGCGTGCATGATGTGCCCGACGATCTGCCCGGCCCGGTGTATACACATCGAAGCCGCTGAAAGCCCCTGGGACGACCGCGAAAAGTACCCCAAGAAATTCGAGATCGACGAGCTCCGCTGCATCTACTGCGGCATGTGCGAAGAGGCCTGCCCGGTCGACGCCATTGAACTCACCACCGAGTACGACATCGTCGGCCGCTCGCGTCAGGAAATGATCTTCGACAAGGAAAAGCTGCTGGAGATCTACGACGTGACGATCAGCAAAAAGCCCATGTAAATCGGCCTATGCCGGGTACCGGAGCGTTGCAGATACAGGCCATCCCGGGGTCGCTGGTTGGTACATCTCGGGCCTTCCGCAGGCAAGGTCCGCGAAAGTTATGAAGAAAACTTCATCTTTCACCGTTTCCCGCCTTGCGGGATGGGGTGAACCGGGTACTCTCTATGTACAGCGTGAATCTTCTTTCACGCTGGGCAAGTGAGGATCGCTTGCCGCCCGTATGGAGGAGCGTCAGTGTTCTACGTTCGCTTTGTACTTTGGACAGCGCTGGGCCTGCTTGCAGCGCTGTTTATTGGCGATTGATGCTTCCGTGTGCCGCGCCGCCGACGGCGCGAAGTATCTGTGCCGCCAGATCGCGTGCGGCAGCGCGGATCGAATCCTGCCAAGTTGAACCGGACGATTTCGGATAGATGACCGAACGGCTCGCCGTGACAAGCACACCCGCCCGATCGAACGACTTTCCGGCACGAACCATTGCGCGCACATCGTCTGCCGTGCCGCCCTGCGCGCCAAAGCCGGGGATCAGGAAAATCTGATCGGGCATGCGCTGCCGGAGCGCCGAAGCCTCAGCCGATTGCGTCGCGCCGACCACCGCGCCGACGCTGCTCAACCCCGACTCGCCAATCCGCTTTTCACCCAGCTCTCGGACATTCGACGCCATCAGCTCCGCGATCGTCGCGCCGCCATTCGTGGGGCACGATTGAAACGCGGCGCTATCCGGGTTGCTGGTGCGCACGAGCACAAAGACACCAAGTCCCTCGCTGAGAAACGGCTCGATGCCGCTGATGCCGAGGTATCCGTTGACGGTCACGAAGTGTGCGCCCGCGCTCCGGGCCGACGCCGCATAGTGCGACGCGCTGATGCCGATGTCGCCCCGCTTGGCGTCGAGTATGACGATAAAACCCAGATCCCGCGCGACCTGCATCGATCGCTCGAGCGCTCGAACTCCTTCCCAGCCGTGCCGCTCGTAGCACGCGGACTGAAACTTGACGGCCGGCGCAAACGCCCGCACGGATTCGAGCACGCCCCGAGAGAATCGCTCGATACGGTCGGCAGGGCGGCTTTCCGTGACTTCGACGGGAATGTTGTCGAGCACCGGATCAAGGCCGACACACACGGGCGAACCCGAAGCGCGGATCGCCTCGCAGAGTGCGTCTGCGGCATGGGAAGATCGATCGCTCATTTCTGCTCCGGTGTCGTGGCCGGCGTCGTCGCTGGTTCGGCGGGCGAAGGCTCACTTGGCGCGATCGGAGGTAACCCGAGAAACGCCAGCAGCGGCGCATCAAATCGAGCGGCATCGTCGAGCATCACCCACGGGCGCGCGCCATCCATGATTTCAACACGCACATTCGGCCGGTTGTATCCGGCGTTCTGGAACGCGGCCCGCAACATCCGGCGATCGGCTTCCTTGACCCATTCCGGAAGCGTCGCGTAGACAAGAATCGGCGTCCGCACGCCGTCCAGCTCCTCGCGCATGTCAAGGTACAGCGGCTCGAGCGAATAGCGCCGGATCGCATTGATCGGGGCGGTAGAAGCCAGCGCAATCAGCGCGGCCGCCCGCTTCGGATCGGCCGTCTGCCTCGGCGCGAGCAAACGCACGCGATCGGTCCAGGTTCCCTCCGTCATCGCGAGGATCGAAGCGCGATCCAGCTTGTCGACCTCCGTGCTCCGCTGCTCCTTGAGCGGGATGCGCCCAGGTCCGCCGACCGACGGCGCGGGCAGCGCATTGAGCACGACGTAACCCCGCGCAAATTCCGGATTCCGGATCGAGAGCATGTACGCGACCGTGCCTCCAAGCCCTTGCCCGATCACCACGGGATTTTCGAGTTTGTGCGCACCGGCGTACTCCACCACCGCGTCCGCGGCATTGACCAGCCACTCCGGATCGCGCACCTGCCCGCGATCGAGCGACGGAGCCTTGCTGTCCTTCACCGATCCCGGGAGCACCAGCGTGTGCGTCGTAAAGCGCTCGGAATGCCTCGTCCCGAAATCCGCATAAAGCGTCTCGTCGCAGCCGAGTTCGGGGATGATGATGACGGGAATCGGACCCGCACCCACCACCGACGACCGATCAATCGGGGCCGGTTTACGCGGCTTCAGCTCCGTCCATGCCGCCGGGGTATTCGGTGCGGGCTGCTGGGCACGCACCAAAGCCGAAGGCGCCGCCAACGCTCCCAGCGCGACCAGTCTCATCACATTCGTTCGAATCGCTCGCATCGTGTCTCTTCCTTGAGGCAGATTCCGACTCTCCCCGATACCCCATCATTGAGGCACAGCATTGAGCGCCCGCGCACAAACAGTTGTTCGCGCCCGGACACCAATCGGCTTCCGATCATAAAGTCAATGGCCAGGCACGAAGTCTGATGCACGCCCGGTTTGGGCGCAAGGAACCCCTTCCAACGGCCGGATCCGCTCCAATGCCCTCCCCCCCGCCAAACCCCACCCCCACCCCGCCGCCCAGCGTTGGCCCCAACCCCGTGCCGAATCCGACGGACATCGACCTGAAGAAAGACAAGGGTCTCACGCTTCGCTGGGCGGACGGCACGACGTCGTACTACCCAATCGCCTACTTGAGACGGATGTCGCCCTCGGCAGACATGCGCCAGTTGCGTGATGAAATGGCTTCCAATCCCCTCACGGTGTTGCCGTCGCGCCCCGCTTCCGGATCGGGCGCGGGGCCCATCGTTGCCACGGGTGCGGAACTGGTGGGGAATTACGCGATGCGCATCACGTTTTCCGACGGACATTCGACGGGAATCTATTCGTGGGTCTACCTGCGTTCGATCGACCCGGATCGGCCGCGGGTCGATCCGCCCGCGTCGTGAACTGCCCGGTTCTATTCCGCTCCCCGGCGATTGGGTATCGTCTGCACCGATGCCTTCGGAACGCGCCATCTCGCTCAGCACCAAATTGGAAGACTTGCCGGGTCTTGCGGCTCGGTCGTTGCCGGGGCTGCGCGAACTCGGGTTGACCAACCTTGGCAAGTTGATCGCGCATCTTCCGATTCGTCATGAACGTCTCGAGGCCGAGGCGCCTGTCGATGAACTCGAGGCTGGGCACATCGTGAGCGCCCGGGGCGAGATCACTGCAACGCGCGTCGTGCTCCGCAAGCCGCAGCGATTCGAGGCCGCCCTGATGGACGACGGGCGTCGGCTTGATCTGGTCTGGTTCAACGCCCTCTACATGCGCGACCGGATCAAACCGGGCATGCGTCTGCGCGTGCAGGGCAAAGCGACCAAGTACGGACCGGGGCTTCAGATCGCCAACCCCAAGATCGAGATTCTGAAAGACGAAGCCGAGCCGCTCCAATCCGAATCCCGCATCCGGCCGGTGTATTCCGCCAACGAACGCATCAAGTCTGCGGCGATCGAGCAGGCCATCTCCTCGGTTCTCGATCTCGCGCTCCCTCTTCTCAAAGACCACTTGCCCGCATCGCTGCTGGCGGCACGCGAGTTGCCCCCGCTTCCCCGGGCGTACGAACTCATTCACCGGCCCCGGAACGAAGGCGATGCCGAAGAAGGCCGTCGTCGGCTGGCGTTTGACGAGTTGCTGCTGCTCCAACTCGGGGTGCAGATGAAGCGTGCGCACCTGCGCCAGCAATTGCGTTCGCCCGCGCTTGCCCTCTCACGCGAGATCGACAAACGCATCCGCGCCCGCTTCCCGTTTTCACTCACGCCCTCCCAGAATCACGCCATCACAGAAATCGCCCGCGATCTCTCGCTTTCGACACCCACCAACCGGCTGCTTCAGGGCGATGTGGGTTCGGGCAAGACCGCCGTCGCCCTCTACGCCATGCTCATGGCCGTCGCTTCCGGTCATCAGGCGGCACTCATGGCACCGACCGAACTCCTGGCGGAACAGCATTTCGCGACGATCCGGGAACTGCTCCGCGATTCCAAGGTGGATGTGCGGCTCGTCACCGGCTCCCAGAGCGACCGCGCAGAGGCACTCAAAGAAATCGCGGCCGGGCGCGCGGGGATCGTCATCGGCACCCACGCCCTGCTCGAAGAAAACGTCCGCTTCAAGAGCCTCGCGCTCGCGATCATCGACGAGCAGCACCGTTTCGGAGTGCATCAGCGTGCCGCACTCCGGGCGAAGTCGCAGATCGCCGGGACGACACCCCACGTCATCGTCATGACCGCAACGCCGATCCCCCGCACGCTCGCGCTCACCATGTTCGGCGACCTGGACGTCACGGTCATCAAAGGCCTGCCCCCCGGGCGTGCCGCGGTCAAGACCCGATCGGTCCCGCGCTCGAAACGCGCCGAGGTGTACGCGTTCCTTCGCCAGCGACTCGACAAGGGCGAGCAGGCCTTTGTCGTCGTCCCCGCAATCGACTCGCGCGAGCAGACCGATTCCGCCGCGACGGTCACCGGCGTGCGTGAACTCGTCAAGGAACTCGAAGCCGGCACGCTCGCGTCGATTCCCATCGCTCCGCTCCACGGTCGGATGAAGCACGCGCTCCGTGCGGAAACGATGGACCAGTTCCGAGCAGGAACCGTCCGCTGCCTCGTCGCCACCACCATCGTCGAAGTCGGCGTGGACGTTCCCGCCGCGACCGTGATGGTCATTGAGCACGCCGATCACTTCGGGCTTGCCCAGTTGCACCAGCTCCGGGGGCGTGTCGGACGCGGCAGCAACCCCGGGGTCTGCATTCTCATCGCGGACGAGCCGACGACCGAATCACCCGAACCAAGCCCGCGCCTCGAACTCATGGTTCAAACGACGGACGGCTTCAAGCTCGCCGAAGGCGATTGGCAGATCCGAGGCTCGGGCGGATTCTTCGATGCCCGCCAGTCCGGGCTTTCATCCCTCCGCGTGGCCGACCTGCATCGTGATCGCGAACTGCTCGAACTGGCCCGGCGCGATGCACGGGAGTGGATCGAGCGATCCCCCTCGCTTGCCGCGCCTGATGAGGCCCTCGTGCTCCGCCGCATGATGAAGACCTTCGGCAGCGAACTTGGTCTTGTTGCCGTGGGCTAGTCCCGTTGCCGGTTGCCAGTCCCGTAGCCGCCGCGCACGCCAATCTCCTACCGTCGCCCATGTCGCTGAACGAGGCCCTTGCCGAACGCTTGCATGAGATGTCCCGGCTGCTTGAACTGCTGGGCGAGAATCAGTTCAAGGCGATTGCGCATTCGCGTGCCGCACGCGTGATCGAGTCTCTGCCCGGCCCCGTCGAAAGCATGGACAAGCCCGCGCTCGTCGCGCTGGATGGCATCGGCGACAAGATCGCGGACAAGATCCTCGAGTTCTGCGCTTCCAGCGCAAAGGGCGCTCCCCGCATCCCCGAACACGAAAAGATGCTGAAGGAAGTGCCTCCGGGTCTGCTCGAGATCCTCGATATCCCGGGATTAGGCCCGAAAACTGTCCGCGCGATGTGGCAGGAACTGAAGATCGTCGATACAGCCTCCCTCAAGAAAGCCATTGACAATGGCAGCCTCCTGAAACTGCCCCGCATGGGCGAAAAGGCGATCGAAAAGATCAAGAGCGGCCTCGCCCTCGGCGAAGAAGCAACGCGCCGGATCGCCCTGGGCCTCGCGCTCCCGATGGCCGAACGCATCGCCGATGAACTGCGCGCCCAGAAAGGCGTCGAACGCGTGGAAGTCGCGGGCTCGCTCCGCCGAGGCAAGGACACCATCGCCGATATCGACCTGCTTGTGATGGTCGCCGACGTCGCCGGCGTCGCCCCGAAATTGCAATCCGCGCCGAAGGCCGGTGCAAAAACATCGGCCAAGCTGCCCGCATCGAAAACAAAGCAGGAAGAGCCCCACCCCGTCATCGAAGCATTCTGTTCGCTCCCCGATGTGCGCCAGGTCATCTCCAAAGGACCGACCCGCGCCTCGGTCCGCGCCGTCATCAACCTGCATTCCGGTCGCTGGAAAGGCGGCGGCCCCGACGAGCACCCCAAAGAACCAACGATGCAGGTCGATGTGCGCGTCATCCCCGAGCGATCCTTCGGCGCTGCGCTCATGTACTTCACGGGCTCGAAAGACCACAACGTCGCGCTCCGCCAGCGCGCTCTCGCTCAGAAGCAGACGCTGAACGAGTACGGCCTCTTCCCCGAAGACGATGAAGAAACCCCGCCCCAGGATCGCGGCATCAAGCCGGTCGCCTCAAAGACCGAAGCCGAAATCTACAAGGTGCTCGGCCTCCCCTACATCCCGCCCGAAGTGCGAGAACACGCGGGCGACATCGCGGAGTTTGAGAAGGCCGGCAAGGTGCCCAAACTCATCGAGCTCTCCGATATCAAGAGCGATCTGCACGCCCACACCACCGACAGCGACGGGCGCATGTCGATGCGGGAACTGGTCGAGTGCGCCCTCCAGCGCGGCTTCCACACCATCGCCGTCACCGATCACTCCAAGAGTTCCGCAATCGCCAACGGCCTCTCGCCCGAACGTCTCCGCGCCCAGATCAAGATCGTTCAGAACATGAACAAGGTTCTGAAGTCCGAAGGCATCGACATCCGCGTGCTCGCCGGCTCCGAAGTCGACATCCTCGCCGACGGCTCGCTCGATTACGAAGACGATCTGCTCGCCGATCTCGATATCGTCGTCGCCAGCCCGCACGCGGGGCTCTCGCAAGACCCCGCCACCGCCACCAAGCGGATGCTCAAGGCCATTTCCCACCCGCTCGTCCACATCATCGGCCACCCCACCGGCCGCCTGATCAACCGGCGGCACGGACTCGAACCCGCGATGGAAGAACTCATCGCCGCGGCAAAGCAGCACAGCACCGCCCTTGAGATCAACGCCCATTGGATGCGCCTCGATCTCCGCGATATCCACGTCCGTGCCGCGACAAAGGCCGGCGCACTCATCGCGATCGACTGCGACGATCACGAGGCATCGGACTTCGATAATCTCCGGTTCGGCATTGCGACCGCCCGGCGGGGAATGCTGACGCCCGACCTCTGCGTAAACGCCTGGAGCCGCGAGAAACTGCTGAAGTGGCTCAAATCCAAAGGCCGGTAACGCACGAGCATTCGAGCGGGGCACGCCGCCTCGCTCGATTTTCTCCGCCGTACCATTGCTCCCGTGAACACGCACGAACCGTCCCGCCCGCCGGTCACCATCAAGACGCTGCGGAAAATGGCCTCGAATGGCGAGCCCTTCGCCGCCCTGACTTGTTACGACGCTACCACCGCCCGGTGGCTCGAACGCGCGGGCGTGCACGTTCTGCTCGTCGGCGATACCGCCGCCGAAATGGTGCTGGGTTTCTCCCGCACGATCGACATGCCCCTTGAAGTGCTCATCGCGCTCACGGCGGGCGTGAAGCGCGGCGCCCCCAACACCATGGTCATGGCCGACATGCCCTTCCTCAGCTATCACACCAACGACGAGGATTCGCTCCGCAACGCCGGCCGCTTTCTGACCGATGGCCTTGCCGACATCGTCAAACTCGAAGCCGACGCCTCGTTCGCGCCGCTCGTCGCCAAGATGACCCGCGCCGGCATCCCGGTCTGCGCCCACGTCGGCACCCGCCCGCAGCAAGTCGCTCTCACCGGCGGCTACGTCTCGACGGGCAAGACCCCCAAGCAGGCCGCACAGATCGTCGCCGATGCAGTCGCGCTCGAACAAGCCGGCGCCGTGCTCCTGCTGATCGAAGCGGTGCCCGACTCTGTCACAGCAGAAGTGCTGAACGCGACAACCGCCCCGCTCATCGGCATCGGCGCCGGCAGCGCTCCGCAAGGCCAGGTCCTCGTCCTCCAGGATCTGCTCGGCCTCACCGACAACCCGCCCCCCTTCGCCCGCCCGATCGCGCAGCTCGGGAAGACGATTCAGAGCGCCGCCGAGACCTACGTCCAGATGGTCGCCGATCGACGCATCGGGACCCGAGGCGACCCCAACGCCGGCCCCAATGCGGTCCAGACGCCCAAATCCGCCGGTTCCCCCTCAACCAGCGGCCGACCCTCGACGAATTGATTCTCGAACGCGCGGGTGTCCGATGCGTATTGGCCGTATTCCGTGCGCAACCGCGTGAATCCTGCCGCATCAAACACCCAAGAACGGCGTTTGGCGGCAGTTCACTCGCCCGGTTTCCCTAGTGGAAGGCATTTCATGCGTCGCATCATCTCGCTCGGACCCGCCCTCGTCGTCCTGGCGACCGCCTCGTCCCTGCTCTGGTTCGCCCCCCACATCCTCCGCGCTCTCGCGGCATCGCAGACCGAAGCACAGATCCTGCTCGCCCGCCGGACCATCGAATCCGACGACATCCTTGAGCGGCTCAATCTGGCCATCCGCGCCGTCGCCGATTCGGTCGAGCCTTCCGTCGTCCACATCGACGTCCTCGCGCCCGAGGGAACCCGTCGCCGGTTTGTCGGTGCCACCGGCTCGGGCTGGATCTTCAACGCCCGGGGACACATCGTCACCAATGCGCACGTCGTTCGGGGCTCGCGCTTCGTCCGTGTCCAGCTCTACGACGGACGCGCCACGCAGGCCACCATCGTCGGAATCGACCCGTTCACCGACATCGCCGTGCTGAAGATCGACGCCGAAACCCTCGTGCCCGTCCCGCGCGCCAGCGGCGAGCGGGTCTACCAGGGTGATCGCGTCTTCGCGTTCGGCTCCCCCTTTGGCTTCAAGTTCTCGATGTCCGAAGGCATCGTCTCCGGCCTCGGACGCGCCGCCGGCCCCGCGCTCGATTCGGGCGGCTTCACGAATTTCATCCAGACCGATGCCGCGGTCAATCCCGGAAACTCCGGCGGCCCGCTCGTGGATATCAAGGGTCGAGTCGTCGGCATGAACGTCGCCATCGCAACCGCAAAGGACAGTTCGGGCACCGGGGGGGGCGAAGGCCAATCCTCCGGCATCTCGTTCGCCATTCCGCTCGTGACGATCGAGAACGTCGTGCAGCAACTGATCGAGACCGGCAAAGTCTCCCGCGGCTTCCTCGGCATTTCGTACGACCCGCGCGAGTTTCTCGAAGAAGGAACCGGCAGAGGCGGCGTCTCCGTCCGAATCCCCAGCGACGGCCCCGCGGCACGCGCCGGCCTCCAGAACGATGACCTCCTCGTTTCGCTCAACGGCCAACGCATCACCAGCCTCCAGGGCATGCGCTCGCTCATTTCAAATGCGCGCCCCGGCGATTCTCTGAAAATCGAGTACAAACGCGATGGCGAACAGCGCGAAACCTCCGTCGTCATGGGCGAGATGCCGACTTCCGCTCTCATCCAGCCCGGCGTTCTTGAGGACATCCAGGACGATCTCGGCCTCACATTCGAGGACCCCGCTTCCGCTCGCGAGTTCTTCTCGGTGGGCGGCGCGCCGATCATCACCTCCGTCACCGAGCGCTCCCACGCATCAGATGCTGGCCTCAAAGAAGGAGACCGCATCACGCAGGTCGGCGACCAGAAAGTCTCCACCGTCGGCGAAGCGCTCTCCGCAATGATCGATCAGGGCCTTTATATCGGCCGGCCAATCAAGATGGCCGTTCGCAGCATTCAAGACGAAGCCGAACGCAAGCAGACGCTCCGCCTCTGGGGCGGCAGGTCGAAGCCCGACTGAATCCGAAGCACGCGGCAATCGGTACGCTCTGAAATCTCCACTTTGCGCGTTGCAATCCGCAATCCGCAATCCGCAATTTTAGATCTTCTCTCTTCGCCTTCCGCGCTCCCCGGCTCCTCAACCCCCCGCCTTCTTCGCCCGCACCCGCACCACCACCTTCGTCCCGATCTCCGGCGTCTTCTCCCGGCTCGCGATCCACTCCGGCGCTTCCTTGTCGTTGTCCGGGTTGTACATCGCCGTCAAGCCGATCGTCTCGGTTCCGAAACTCGCCAGCCCGACCAGCGTCCCCTCGGTATCCGCCACGTAAAACTCGGGCTCCGCCTTTGCTTCCGGATTCGGCGGGGTCACCAATGCCCCCTGCGGCACAGACCCCTCGCCCGGCGCACGCGCCGTCGGCTTCTTCGCCACAAGCTTCGACCCCGCAAACACCCACTTCGCTTCCGAAGCAATCGCCTTCAGCGGTTTTCCATCCTTGATATTCACAATCCAATCCGCCGGATCTTCTTCGCGCTGCGTTCCATCTGCGTTGGCGACGACAAAACGAACTTCAACTTCGTCTCCACTTGGCGGCACGCCCACCCACTTCTTCTCCTCCAGTTTCCACTCGCCCGGCTTTCCCGGCTTCAGCCCCAGCATCAACAACGCCGCATGCACCTGCGAGGGCTTGGCCTTGGTCACAACCAGCGATTCATGCTCCTTGCTGTCGTAGCCGCAGACCGTGGTTTCGAGAAAGACCTTCAGATCCGCCTTCGTGTGGGCGTTCACGGGAACCATCCCATCGAACTCAACGACTCTTCCTGCAAGGTCAACGCGAACGCCTGGGAACACCTCGCGCAGAACCGGCGCGGGCGCTATCGCCGCGGGGCTGGTCGCTGCGGGCTTGACGGGTTCCACTTGAGCCGGTTCGAACGCAGCGCCCGCGCCAAGCACGGCTCCGACGCTCGCGACCAAACTCCAGCAAGCAATTCTGTTCACCGCACACCTCCGAGCGAGCGCACCTCGCGCACGAACAGCTCGCCCCGCTTCTCGTAGTTTTCAAATTGATCCCACGAAGCACACGCCGGGCTGAGCAGAATCACATCGCCCGCGCGACTGGCCTTGACCGCTTCGGCAACGGCCCGCTCGACGGTATCGCACTCTTTCGCCTTTCCACTCGCAGCCCGAGCAATCGCGCCGCCCGTCTTCCCGATTGTGTACAGCCCCGCGATTTTCGCTCGGAGAGCACCGATCACCGAAAGATCCGACCCCTTGTCGTATCCACCCGCGATCAGGTGAACGTGGCCCGCTCCGGCCTCACCCGCTTCGTCGAACGCCGCGACCGCGAGAAGGCAGGCCTCGGGGGTCGTGGATTTGGAATCGTTGAAACAGCGAATAGTCCCGCCCGCACACTCGATCGTCGCCGCGAGTTGCAGCCGGTGCGGCAATCCGTTGTACGTTCGCACAGCCTTTTCCGCAGCGTCACGCGTCAGGCGCGGCTCGGCTGCGAGCGCCGCCTCAACCGCAACCATCGCGTTCTGCCGATTGTGTTTCCCCGGAATCGCGAGTCCGCCGACTTCGCCTCGGGAAGCCATCCGCTTGACACCCGCTCCGCTCTTCCATTCACCCGTTTCGCTCCCCGGCGGCAAGACGGCAATATCGCCTGCACCCTGCGACCGCAATATCTCCTGCTTGCTCCGGCGATAATGCTCAAGATCGCCATGCCAATCGAGATGATTCGGCGAAAGATTTGTGACCACCGCAATATGAGGCGACCAGCCGGAGCCGCCACTCGCACCAGCAAGCTCGCGCGGCGAAACCTTCGCAAGCCCGCCGAGCCAGCAGAGCATCGCGCTGGAAAGTTCAAGCACAACATGCGTATCGCGGCCAATCGGCTCCGCACTGCCAAGCAGCGAGCCGCCGATATTCCCACCGAACACTGCCTTGAAGCCGCATTCCTTGAGAATGTGGTGAATCATCGCACTCGTTGTGCTCTTGCCCGCCGACCCCGTCACCCCAATCACGCGCTCGCGATCAGGAAGTTGTTCAACCGTCAGCCCGATCTCCGTCGTCACCGCAATTCCCGCCGCCCACGCAGCCCGAAGAAACCGATTCTCCCACGGCTTGGGTACCGCCGGATTCGCAACAACCAGATCGCACGTTGTAAAGTCACTGACATTGTGCCCACCAAGTCGCAGCTCAACCGCGCCGCTCTTCATGAGATCCGCAATCTGCGCAACCGATGCCGCCAGCTTTTCTTCGGATTCGATGTCGGTGAGCAGCACCGTCGCGCCGCGCTTCGCGAGCCAGCGCGTCACGCTCGCGCCGCCGCCAAAGCGCCCCAGGCCCATCACCGTTACTCGTCTACCTTCCAATGCAGCACCATCCATGGCACAAATTCTCCTGTCGCAGAATAGCGGAACATTAAGAACGGAGTTCCGCCCGGCAGGCCGCGAAATTTGGTCCGAAATCCTGTAACCGGCCTCTGGCCGACGAATCGAAGCCCAGTACCCATTCACATCACAGGAGCGAAGAAATGTCCCAGAAACTCAAAGGGCAGGTTGCCATTGTCACCGGAGCATCGAAGGGCATTGGTTCGGCAATCGCCAAACACCTCGCCGCGGAAGGCGCATCCGTCGTCGTGAATTACTCGTCGAGCAAAGAAGGCGCCGACAAGGTCGTTGCTGAAATCACATCCAAGGGCGGCAAGGCCGTCGCCGTCGGCGCGAATCTCTCGAAGAAAGCCGACATCGATAAGCTCTTCGCCGAAACCAAGAAGGCGTACGGACGGCTCGACATTCTGGTCAACAACGCGGGAATCTACGACTTCGCCCCGCTCGAAAACGTCACCGAAGAGCACTTCCACAAGCAGTTTGATCTCAACGTGCTCGGGCTTCTGCTCGCCTCGCAGGCCGCCGCCAAGCAGTTCGGCTCCGAAGGTGGCAACATCATCAACATCAGCTCCGTGGTCAGCACGCTCGCTCCGCCCAACGGGTCGGTCTACAGCGCAACCAAGGCGGCAGTCGATGCGATTACCAAATCGCTGGCAAAGGAACTCGGACCCCGTCGCATCCGCGTGAACTCGATCAACCCCGGCATGGTGGCGACCGAAGGCTGGCAGTCTGCCGGAATCAAGGACAGCGACATGCACAAGTCCGTGGTGGCGACAACTCCGCTCGGACGTATCGGTGTGCCCGACGACATCGCGGGTGCCGCAGTCTTCCTGGCATCGAAGGATTCGTCGTGGCTGACAGGCGAAACGATCTTCATCGCCGGCGGCTACCGGTAACGCTCAGCACTGCACCCAGCCCAGGCGGCGCATCGCTTCACCCGTGCGATGCGCCGCCTTTGCGCGCTGGACTACGGAAGAAAATGCAAAGACACCGCCCGGAAGGGCGGTGCCACAAAGGGCTGCTCAGCCCTTCCGCATGATGAACAGGTAATTGAACCCCCGCAGGAAGAAGTTGCCTTCCTCAGCCGCCTTATGCCAGTTACCCCGCTGCAACTTCTGGTTGTGGCGTACCACCGAAATGATGTCCACCGGCTGCATGCTCTCCCGCATCATCGCGAACAGCTCAAAGCCAATCGGCGCAAAGCCCGTCGACTTCGAATTCGCCCCCGGCTTGCTGTAACTGTCGCTCACATACAGAGCCATGTGCCGCCCCGGCTTCAGCACCCGCGCGATCTCGCGAATCACCCGCTGCATCGAGTCGTAGTACGCCCTGCCGCCGTCCTGCGCCAGCGCATCCAGCCTCCCGATGCACGCCGGGTCATCCGAGTAATCCACGTGCGTCGAGTACGGCGGATCGACAAAGACAAAGTCCACGCTCGCGCTCGGCAGATCGATCTTGCGTGCATCGCCCTGCCGGATATCCGGCCTCGACGGCGCGAGGTCAAACCCGATCCCTCGCCTCTTCAGATCCATCGCCACATCGATCGTCGTCCCGCTCCCCACCATCGGATCCAGCACCGTCTCGCCCGGCTTCGTGTACCGCTGCAAGCACTGCCAGATCACCCATGACGGGCTCGCGCCCACATACCGCTTGTCCCCCTGCATCCCGCCCGAAGCACCCTCGTAATGCTGGCTCGGATACTCCCAGAGCGTCGTCGTCATGATCTGCATCGACGGCAGCGCACGCCGCACCGGCCGCGACGGTGCATGCTGCGAGGCGCCTTCCGGCCCCGTGCGCGTGTCATCGCCCTTGCGTCCCTTCCCGCCCCCACCATCACCGCGATTTGGCCGGATCGGTCTCATGCGTGTGTGAACAAATGCTCTTGCGCCTTACGTGTTCCACTTCTTCCGGATGCCCTCAAGCAACTTCGCCTTGGCCTCTTCCATCCCCATCGCCATCTTCGCGCCCGCCGCCCGAACGTGTCCGCCGCCCCCGAATTCCTTCGCGACGGCGTTCACATCCACCGACCCCGCAACCGACTTGCTCCGCATGCTCACCTTCGTGAGTTTCTCGCCAGCCTTTGCTTCCATCCCAAACTCACTCGCATCCGCTTCCGTCAGCACGACCGTCACCATCACCGTTTCCAGCGTCTGCGAGTGATCCGCAAAGCCGCCCGAATCCGACGCCTGAGCGCCCGTCTCCGCATAATCCTTCTTCGTGATCGTCATGACCGCGACGCGATTGTCGTCATAAAGCTTCAGCGAATCGAGCGCACGCCCCAGCAGCTTCAAGCGAGGCAGCCTCTCCCGCTGCTCGATATTCACATACAGCGCCGCGTGGTCCACGCCGGTCGCGAGCAAATCGGCCGCCGTTCGCAGCACTTTCGGCGTCACGTTGCTGTGCTTGAACCAGCCCGTGTCCGTCGCCATACCCAAATACAACGGCTCCGCAACTTCCCGCGGCAGTTCCGCCAGCGTCTTCTTCTGCAAAATCAGGCGGCACAGTTCCGCCACCGGCTGCGCCGCCGCGGCATTCGTCGTATCCACATACCGCCTCGGCGCAATGTCCGCGTCGCCCTGCGCATGGTGATCCACCACCGCAATCTCAGGCCCATGCGACTTCAGCCACGGCTTGATCATCTCCACCTGCACCCACGACCCCGTATCAACGATCACAACCGCATCCGCGCCCTCGTGCTCGATCTCACTGACGTTCTCGATCGACACCGACGGCGTCTCGCCCACCACCCGCTTGATCCACGACGGCCGAGGCCCGAAATACCACGCCCGCGCCCGGGGAGGCAAACTCACCGGACCCGCACTCTTCTGCGCCAGGTTCAACGCCCGCACCAGCCCGATCGACGATCCGACCGCGTCACCATCCGGCTTCACGTGCGTCGCCACCACGATCTTGTTCTTCGTGCGGAGCCATTCCGCGATCTCCGGAAGCCCGATCCCGCTTCCCCATTTGGCGGTGTTGACAGCGGGTGCACTCGAAACAGTTGTACCACTCATCGTGCGAACGTCCTTGTCGCACGAGCCGCGCCGGGCGCGACAACGGCGGGTCCTGAAGAATCAGACAGAATCAAATCGGCCGAAGCGGACGGCGTTCCGCAGTTCAGAAGCTGCAGCGCCGTCGCGCGATCCCGTGCAAGCTGCTCCTTGAGCGCCTCGAGCCCGGAGAAACGCACCGTATCGCGCACCCATCCCGCAAATTCGAGAACAAGCACCCAGCCATATTCCGGAACGCCCATCGCGGCAGCGCCGCTCTCCGGCTCCATCAAGTGCGCCTCGATCCGAGGCTCCATCGCATCAAAGGTCGGCCGAGCGCCCACATTCACCGCCGCCGCCAGCCTCCGCCCATCCGGCATCCGCGCCCATGCCGCATACACGCCCTGCGACGGGAGCACCACAGCCTGCTCCGCAGGCTGCACAACGTTCGCAGTCGGAACGCCAATCGTCCTGCCCCGCTGATCACCCTTGGTCACAACGCCCGCCACTTCGTGCGGATGCCCGAGCACCAGCGCCGCATCCCGCACGCGCCCTTCCGCAACCAGATGCCTCACCAGCGTGCTGCTCGCCCGCACAATTGAAAGATCCGAAAGCGCGACCTCCACCGGCTGCACGACTTCAACCGCAAAGCCCATCCGCCGCCCCTCATCGATGAGCGTCTCGATCGACCCCGCGCGCCCCTTCCCGTAGTTGAAGTCCGGACCTTCCACGACCGCAACCGGATTCCGCTCGCGCATCAACATCGCCAGAAATTCATCCGGCGTCATCGCGAGCAGCGCATCCGTCGGTTCGAGCCTCACCACTTCATCCGCCCCCGCCTCGCGCAGCAATTCCGCCCGGCGCGAAAACGGAGTCAACCTCGCCGGCGCTTGCCCCGGTCTCAAACGCCCCGTCGGATGCGGATCAAACGCGAGCGCAACCACCTTGGCGCCGGATGCATCCGCAAGCTTCCGCGCCCGCCGGATCAACTCCCTGTGACCCGCGTGCACGCCGTCGAAATTGCCAATGGTGACCACCGCCCTGGACATGCCTCAAGGCTAGCAGCCCGCACACAGGCCGTGCCGTTCCTTTTCACGCCCGCTTCACGCGACCAACACCCACCGCCAATACTCTCCGGCATGGGTTTGAGCCCGGAACACAAGTCCAAACTCGAGTTCTGGAGCACCGCACTCCGCTCCGGCGTGCGCCGCTACGTCAGGCAGCTCGCCGATCTGCGCCACTTCCACGATCACACACCCAGCCCCGCCGATTTCGCCGATGCCTGGTCTCGCGAATGCGACTCCGCCGGCTCCGACATCGTCGTCTGCTGGCTCGGCCACTGCACCGTCCTCATCCGCCTGGGACACCTCAACATCCTCACCGATCCGGTTTTCTCGCGCCGCATCGGCGTCAAAATCGGCAAGCGAACCGTCGGCCTCACCCGCATCGGCGATCCACCCCTTCAGACCAAGCACCTGCCCCCGATCGATGTCATCCTGATCAGTCACCCCCACTTCGATCACCTCGACAAGCCCACGCTCCAGCGCCTGCGCTCGCCTTCGACGATGGTCGTCACATCCAAAGCCTCCCGCCGCCTCATCCCCTCGGGCTTCGCCGACATCCTTGAAATGGATTGGCACCAGACTGCCTTCCTCGAAAACCTCAAACTCGAAACCCTCAAACCCCGCCATTGGGGCGCACGAACCGCGTGGGATCGCCACCGCGGCTACAACAGCTACGTTCTCACCGTCGGCCCCCAAAAAGTCCTCTTCGCGGGCGATACGGCCCTCACGGACGCGTACGCCAACCTCCATGGCATCGATCTCGCCATCTTCGGCATCGGCAGCTACGAGCCCTGGGAACACGCCCACGCCACTCCAGAACAGGTCTGGAGCATGTTCAGCGAATTCGGGGGCACACGGCTCCTTCCCGTCCACCATTCCACCTTCGAACTCGGCGATGAGCCGCAAGGCGAACCCATGCAACGCCTCGAAACCGCGGCAGGCCCCAACCACAAACGGGTCCTGGAGTCGCACATCGGGAAAATCCTGCGGGTAAGTTCTGAATAGGGCACGATTTAGCGTTCCGTACAAGAAACGACTTGCATGTACGGAACATATTTGGTATTCTGTGAGGCGTGAGCCACCCCGCCTCCAATTTCTCCGCTCCGCCCGGCACGGCCCTTCCGCCGGACGCGGATTTCACTTCCAAGGACGCCCTGCCGATCGGGCGGGCACGGGGCCGAGGCTCCGGCCTCAACCCCGGCAACCGCTTTGAATCGGTCCGCCTCCACGTGCTGGGCGAACATCTCGACGCCGTCCGCGCCGAAAGCCCCAGGGGAACACAGGTCCAAACCAAAGTCCTCCCCGACCAGACCAAATCCTTCATCAACCCCGTCGATTCCCCCGACCTCTCCATGAAGTGGACTGTCAACCCCTATCGAGGCTGCGAACACGGCTGCATCTACTGCTACGCCCGTCCCGGTCACGAATACCTCGGCATGTCCAGCGGGCTCGATTTCGAGACCATCATCCTCGCCAAGCACAACGCCCCAACTCTCCTCCGGCGCGAACTCGCAAAGCGCACTTGGCGAGGCGAAGCGATCACGATGTCGGGCGTCACGGATTGCTACCAGCCCGTCGAACGCGAACTCGAGATCACCCGCCGCTGCCTCGAAGTCTTTGTGGAGTGCCGCCAGGCCGTCGGCATCATCACCAAAAGCAAGCTCATCCTGCGCGATCTTGATCTGCTCGCCAAACTGCACGAGCACCGCGCCGTCCATGTCGCCATCAGCATCACCAGCCTCGACAACGAACTCGCCTCACAAATGGAACCACGCGCTTCAAGCCCGCGGGATCGTCTGCAAACCGTGCGTGAACTCGCCGCCGCCGGAATCCCGGTCTCGGTCATGACCGCCCCAATCCTCCCCGGCATCAACGATCGCGAAATCCCCGCCCTCCTCGAAGCCGCGGCAAGCGCCGGCGCCACCAGCGCAGGCTGGGTCATGCTCCGCCTTCCCTACCAGATCAAAGACCTCTTCCTCGAATGGCTGCAACGCTGCTTCCCGGATCGCGCCGCCAAGGTCGAATCGTTCATCCGCGAGATGCACGGTGGCGAGCTTTACGACGCTCGCCATTTCGTCCGCCAGCGTGGTGAAGGCCCGATGGCCCAGCAGATCGCCGCCACCTTCCGCCTTTTCGCCAAAAAGCACGGCCTCGACAAGCAGCGCCACGCGCTCAACGAAGAAGCATTCCGACGACCCGCCCTCGGAGGCCAGGCCGAACTCTTCGCCTAGCGCTTTCTTCGAACTTCTTCACCTCCCCACCTACTCACCTCTTCAATTCCCTACCTCCCCACCCATGCAACTCCTCTCAAAGCAGCGGCCCCGCCAATTGCGCGATGTTGTCGGCAAATCGCTCGACCCACGCGCGCTTCCGCCATTTCTCCGCGTTCACCTCGATCGACTCTTTCAGGTACTTGCGCTGCTGCTTGCGCAGTTCATCCGTAAATTCCCCGTCGTACACAAACAGCGTGATCTCGAAGTTCAGCCAGAACGACCGCATGTCGAGATTCGCCGAACCCAGCATCCCGAGTTTGCGGTCGACCGTCGCCGTCTTGGCGTGGAGCAATCCTTCGGGGTGCAGCGCGATCTTCACGCCCGCATCCAGGAGATCCTGAAACTGCGCACGGCTCGCCGCTTCCACCAGCCACGCGTCGAGCGTATCGGGCAAGACCAGCGTCACCGCGACGCCTCGGAGCGCGGCATTGATCAGCGCCGCCTTCATGGATTCATCCGGCACGAAATACGGCGTCACCATGACAATCTCTTCGCGCGCCGAAAAAACCGCCGCGAGCAGGGCCTGGCGAATCGCATCGGGCTGAGGCCCGGGGCCCGACGGCACCACATGCACGATGGATGTTCCTGTCTTCTGCGGGGGCGGATAGAACACATCGGGGTCTTTGAGCCTCTCATCCGTTTCCGCCGCCCAGTCGCGCAGAAAAACAGTTTGCAGCGCGTGCACCGCCGGGCCGGTGATCCGCACGGTCGTGTCAATCCACGGCCCAACCTTCTTGCGCCGCCTGTTGCGGTACGTCTTGTCTGTCAGGTTCTGGCTGCCGCAGTACGCGATCGTGCCATCAATCACCGCGATCTTGCGGTGATTGCGCAGATCAAGCCGCGCCAGCGCCATCCGAAGAATCCCCGCCGGCAGCGCGCCGACCACCTGCACGCCCGCTTCCCGCATCCGTTCGCATTCTGGACAGCGCAGAAACCCCTTCGCGCCGACCCAATCCACCAGCACGCGGCACTCAACCCCCCGCCCCGCCGCCGCCATCAACGCATCCCCGATCTCCTTGCCTCGTCCCGCGGGCATCCAGATGTAATAGAGCAAATGGCAATGGTGCTTCGCGCCGTCGATATCCGCCTTGAGCCGGTCGAGCACGAGATTCGCATCATCCATCAGTTCGAGCGAGTTCCCCTTCAGCGGCGGCATCCCGCCCAGCGCCGTGCCCAATTTCGCCAGAACCGCGTAGCACTCCTCGTCGGCACTCCACTCGAGATGCTTTTTCCGCCAGCGCGTTTCCATTTCGTCGTTGAAGTTCCTGGTCCGGCGTTCAAACTTCAGCGCCCGGCGCGTGCCAAGTCTGTTCTCGCCCAGGATCAGGTAGAGCAGCGGCCCCGCGATGGGGAAGAAAAACAGAATGATGATCCACGAGAGCGAGACCGACGGCTTGATCCCCCGCATGATCACACGCAGGATCAGCGCGATGCGGACCGCCGCTTCGACCGCGAACAGGGAGAATCCAATCCACGGGGACCAGGTCATTGCGTGCAGAATAGCCGCTTCGCGCACGCTGCTCGCGGGCGATGCATGAACACCCGCTTATCCGCCCGGTTTCTTGAGCCTCGAAACGAGGGTGGACGCCTTTACCTCGACACCCTTCAGGATCGAATCGAGCGCCTCACGGTTCGGTGCGTACTCCATCGCGACCTGCCGGCTGATTGCTTCGATCTTGACAAGATGCGCGAGCGAGAGCGTGAACGAGTGCATGCCTTCGCCGGGGTCAGAACCCGTGTTCCCGCTGATGAGCGCCGGCAGATCGTTGTCTTCGCCTTCGCGGATTTTCTCCTTTACGAGGCCCGTGCCGAGCAAGACCTCGGTTGCCGGAACAACCTTCACCCCGTAACTCTCGTGCGCCGGAAGCAGTTTCTGGGCGCAGATGGCGCGGAGCGTGTTCGCGATCGCCGTGCGGATGAAAGCCCGCTCCGTCGGCGGGAAAAACTCCAGCATGCGGCTGAACGCCTGCATCGTGTCGGCTGTGTGCATCGATCCGAACACCAGATGCCCCGTCTCCGCCGCCTGGATCGCCGCGAGCACGGTCGCGTGATCGCGCAGTTCGCCGATCATCACGACGTCCGGGTCTTCCCGCACCACGAAACGCAACGCCGTCGGATAGTCGTTGACATCGATGCCAATCTCACGCTGGCTCACGATCGACTTTTTGGGAACGATGCGATATTCCACAGGGTCTTCGATCGTGATGATGTTCTCGGCGCGGGTCTGATTGATCTGCTCGATCATCGCCGCCAGCGTGCTCGACTTGCCCGAGCCCGTCACCCCCACCACCAGCACGAGGCCGTCGGTCGTTTCACCGACCAATTTCGAGTAGATCGCGGGCAGGTGCAACTGCTCGTAACTGGGGATCTCCGCCTTCACGCGCCGGATCGCGGCATGCGTGTGCGCACCCGCGCGGAAAATGTTTATGCGGAAGCGATCGCCGTCGGGCAGGCTGGTGGAAAAATCCAGATTGCCGCTCTGATCAAACTTCTCCTTCTGTACCGCCGTCAAGATCGGATCGAGCAAATGGTCGGCCTCGTCCTCCGTGATCGGTGGCGAATCGACCGCGCGCAGCAACCCGCCGATGCGGTACGTCGGCGCGATACCGACTTTGATGTGCAGGTCCGAAGCGTCCAGTTTTTTCATCGAGCCGAGAAGCCGCTGAATCGTGAGGCTGCCGGTGATCATGCGGGCAGAATACCAAACGGCCGGCGGTCATTCAGACCCGTTCTAGGTTCTGTCTGACGGATCATCCGGAGCGAGAATTCGCAGGTACCGGCGGATGATCGCGAGGTTCACGAACGCCAGGAAGCTCGACGCGAGTTTGTCGTAGCGGGTCCCCACGCGTCGGTTCTCCTTCAACCAGCCG
>JAEUJD010000182.1 GCA_016793015.1 Phycisphaerales bacterium | reverse complement strand
GGGCCGGGCTGTACGACCTGCCATCGTGGGTGCGCAGACTCCACCGAGTCCGGCCCTGGGTCGCCGCCAAACTCGTGATCAACGCCGCCCGAATCACTCGTCGCCATCAACTCGCTGCATAATCCTCCAAAGGGGGAGGTGGCATCGCGCAGGCTTTGCGGAGCGATGACGGAGGGGGTTTCGGAAGTCCCTGTTGCAATATCACCTTCACGCGAGAGTCAATCCGATCGGGCACCAAGAGCGACCCCGCTGGAAACGCGCAAAAAAAAGCACCTCGAACAGGTGCTGGTAGAAACTCGAATCGATCAAACCCTCGACGCGGCGTCGCCCGCCCGCCTCGCGTCATTCTCCAACAACAACCTTCCAACTCAAATCCGGATCAAACACCGTCATGCCCTGCGCGATCGACTCGGTGTTCGCGCCCAGATCGCGCTGATACACAATGCCCTGATCGCCCATGATGAACGTCATGATCCCCGACCGGCCGTACTCCGCCGGAAACGCCAGCACCGCGTACCCGCCCGTGAGCCGCCCGTTCGACATGTAATCGCGCGCCCCACCCGGCGCGTTCGACCCTTGCGCTGTCAGAATGCGGAAGATGTATCCGTGATACGGAGTCGGACCGGTTTCACTCCGCGTATAGCCCTGTCCCATCGCTTCGGCCGCCAGTCGGCCGAGCGGGCTCTCCTGTTCTCCGCTCGTGACCGGCCAGAACAATCCGTTCTTCTGCCCCGGATCGCTGAAGAACTTCGTTGCATACTCGTCCATTCCCTGCGGGCGCTGATCCAGATAATCATCCTGCGCATCGCCGATCGCCAGCAGCGTCTGGATCGCGTCCAGCTCATTCCGCCCGATCCGGCGCGACAGAATCTCGTCCTTGCCCGCCGCCAGATCAAACCGCCAGCCGCTCCCCGCCGGCACCAGCGGGATCGGCAGCGGCCATTCCGTCGGACCGACCTCGAGGATCTTCGATCCGTCCTCGCCCGCTACCAGCGTGTGCTGCTCATCAAACTTCTGCAGGAACAACGCGCGGTTGTTCTTGTCCGCCACCGGATCGCCCGACGAGAGCGCGTCCTCCGCATCCGGCCCGAAAATCCGCGTCAGTTCGGCCTGATTGTCCGTCCGCAGCGCCGTAACCGCGGCATTCACCGCATCGTCCGGCGTCGCAAACGTCTCCCCCGGGCTCGAAGCGCACCCGCCCAAGAGACTCAGCACCGACAACCCAACCGCCATCGCGCCCACCAGCGCGATCTTTCCCGATCGTGAAGCAAAGCAAACTGTTGCCAACATGTTCAGATTCCTCAAAGCCCAGCATCGTTTCAGAAGCAAACCAAGCCGCTCGTAAGTCCGATCAACTTTCAGATCAGCGACGTCCGCCACCCCCGCGCCCACCCCCGCCTCCTCCTCCTCGGCTTCCTCCTCCTGTCGGACGCGAAGCCGGGGCGGAGCGCTGCGCTCCGCCGCCCCCTCCCCCGCGCGATGGCTGCGCCTGCTGACGGCCGCCGCCTCCGCCTCCCGCATTGTTCTGACGAGCGGGCTGCTGCGAGGCTGTGCCGCGGCTGTTCGATCCGCGATTGCTCGCATCCCGCGCCGCGCCGCCCCCCTTGTTCACATCGCCAAACGCGCCGTTGTTCGCGGGCCGCGTCTGTGCGCTTCCGCCCCGGTTGCCGCCTGCACCACCCTGCCCAGCTCCGCCCTGACCCGCCCCGCCCCGATTCCCGGCCCCATTTCCGGCCCCATTTCCGGCCTGATTCCCCCCAAAAGCCGATTGCCCGCCCGACTCGCGCCCGCGGAAATCATTCCGCGCCTGCGATGCCTGCGCACGATCGACTCCGCCAAACTGCTGCGCCGTCGCCTTGTTGCTGTACGGCACGCCCTGGCGATGCTGGGGATTGTGCTGCCACTGTCCGCCTCCGCTCACGTTCGTGCGGTTGCCGCCCTGAATATTGGTGTTGTTCCGGTTGATGTTGTTGCCGCTGATGTTCGTGTTTCGGTTGATGTTGTTATTGATGTTGACGCTGCCGCTGTTCCAGTTCGCGTTGCCGTTGCAGTTGTTGTTCCAGATCGCGCCGACCGCAACGCCCACACCAAACGAGAGCAGTGCTGTTCCCGCGACGTACCCGGGTGGGTAGTAGGGGGCCGGCGGATACGCCGGATACGGCCATGCGCCGTACACCACCGTCGGGTTGTACTGAGGCACGTACACCACTTCCGGCTGCGCGGGCTGGATGATGATCGTCTGCGTCTGCGAGCCAGCCGCGGCAGGCTGCACCGTCACCGTCTGCTGCTGATTCGATTGCAGATTCCCCGCGGCCTGCGCCTTGTTCCGCAGACGCTGGATCGCATCCATCACATCCTTCTGCTGCGCGATAAACGCATCGCCCAGTTTCGAGGTGATGTCGAGCTTCTCGCTCATCATCGAGAGCGTGTCCGGGAACGCAACCAGCGCCTTCACGCTCGGGTCCCAGGTCTGCGCTTCCAGCGCCTTGTCGAGCGCATCACCCTTGAGATCCTTGTGCGCCTTCACCCAGCGATCCGCCTGCACGATCTCGAGCGGATACGTCGAGGCCATCAAGAGCTGCGTGAGCAGATCATCCGGGTAGAGCGCGATCGGCGCCACCAACTGATCGATCTGTTCCTGCGAGAGCTTGTCGCTGGCATCCGCCGCTGCCGGAGCAGGTGCCGCCGCAGCCGGAGCCGCAGGAGCCGCCGTCGCCGGCTGCGCCCCGTTCTCGGCCATGAGGATCGAAGTGGGGGAGCCAACACAAAGAAGAAGCAAGGGAAGAGCAAGACGCCGTTTCATAGATGCACTCCTGGAGCGAGCCAGAGTATAACGAACGCGACCACGCTCACGCGTTGCGACTCCCTTTCGCCCGGAGAGAGCGCGATCGTTGCCGGCGGCCTCAGCCGCCGGACAGGCGAGCCCAGATCTTCACCGCCCCGGACGGGCGAACGAGGCAAACAACCAAAGCAATAGAGGCAGGCAGTAGCGAAGCGCCATCGTGAGCGCTTTCTTCTTTATCCCTTCCGCTTCCTCTCCGCGAACCTCCGCCCTCTCCGCATCTCCGCGTTCTCTCGACTCCCTCACCCTTTCGCCATCACCTGCACCGGCGGCTCCAAAGGCAGCATCCGCGCAAACCGCATGTACGCGTCGTACTGCGCCCGCACCTCCGTCAGCGAATCCCCGCTGAACTTCTCCGTGAACGCCCGGGCAACTTCAAACGCCGCGACGTTCTCCAGCACCACGCTCGCCGCACTCACGGCGCACACATCGCTGCGCTCATAGCTGCTCATCTGGCTCTCTTTGGTGTTCAGATCCACGCTCGGCATCCCGCGCAGCAGCGTCGCGATCGGCTTCATCGTCCCGCGCACGACCACGGGCATCCCGTTGGTCATTCCGCCCTCGGTCCCGCCCGCGTTGTTGCTGTCACGCACAAAGCCCAGGTGCGCACTCGCCCGCAACTTCGCGTCGTACCGGATCGGATCGTGCACCTTGTGCCCGGGCAGGAACGCGCACTCTTTCCCCAATCCAATCTCAACAGCCTTGAACGCCTGAATCCCCATCACGGCGTACGCCAGCCTCGCATCCAATTTCGTCGTCCAATCCATGCACGAGCCAAGCCCGATCGGGCACCCAAACACATGCGCCTCAACCAGCCCGCCCACCGTGTCCTTATCAATCTTCGCTTGCCGGATGATCTCGCACTGCCTTGCCGTCACCGCCTCATCCGGGCAATACGTCTCGCTCGCATCGCGAATCTTCTTCATCTCCTGCCAGTTCGCTTCGGTCACGCCCGCATCGGTCTTTGCATCCAGAATGCTCCGCACAAACCCGAACGATTCAATCCCAAACTCGCGCAGCAAGCACCGTGCAACCGCGCCCGCCGCCACCCGGCTCGCCGTCTCTCGCGCACTCGCCCTTTCCAACGTCTCGCGGCAGTCCGTCGTCAGCCACTTCACGCTCCCCGCCAGATCCGCATGCCCCGGCCGGGGCCGATACACCGGTGGCGTCTTCGCAAGATCATCCAGCCGCGAGTCGTTGTTCCGGATCACCATCGTCAAAGGCGCGGCAATCGTCTTCCCCTGGCGCACACCCGTCAGAAACTCCACCGTGTCCTGCTCGATCCGCTGCCTGCCGCCCCTTCCATATCCGCCCTGCCGGCGCAGTAATTCCGCGTTGATGAAATCAACATCAAGGTCAAGCCCGCTGGGCAACCCCGTCACGGTGATGACAAGCGCCGGCCCGTGCGATTCCCCGGCAGTCTGATAGTCGAGAACTGGCATGGCCCAAGCGTATTCGACCGAGCGTGTACCTACTTCCCCGCATCCAACTTCTTTTCCAGCCTTTCCAGCCGTGCCTTCAGCTCCGCGATCTCGGCATCCTTTTCCTGCCGCAACTGCTTGATCGCCTGCACCGCGACCGCCGTCAGCCGCGAATAGTCCATTCCCGTCACGTTCCCCTCCGCATCGCGGAAGACCACTTCCGGGAACACCCTTTCCACATCCTCGGCGACAAAGCCGATGTCGTGCTCGCGTCCGGGCCGCTGCGCCGCCCACTCGGGCTTCCAATCAAACCGCACGCCCTCTAACTTCAACAGCGCCGTCAGCGCATCGTCCATCACCGAGACATGGTCCTTGAATCGGATGCTCGACGGCACCGCCACGTTGTTCGCCAGCACGTTTCCCGCAACCGTCAACCTCTGCGACGGCGCTGTGATTCCGATTCCGATGTTCCCGTTCTGCTGCAGGGTCATGGTGGTGTTCTGGATTCCGGGAGAGGTCCCGAAGCCGAGGAGCAGCTTGCCCGCGCCCTCGCCATTGCCCGACCCCGTCGAGATCATTCGCCAGTACACGCCCCCGGCCGTGGTGTTCTGGAGGTTCAGCCAGGTTCCGACCGTGCTCGAGCCTTCGATCGTTGTCACCAGAGCATTGGTGTCCGATACATGCAGCGCCGTCGCGGGTACCGGGGTGTTCACGCCGAAAAACCGCGATCGAAGCGTCACATCTCCCGGCTCAACGCCGATCCAGGTCTTGAAGTAGTAGTCCGCGTTCGCTCCCGCGCTCGAAGTCCCTCCCGCGTACGGGTTCGAGTTCGCGAAGAAGAAACTGATCGTCCCTCCCCCCGCCTGGAGAACCTCCACCGTGTATTTCTGCCCCGCCGTCACATTCAGCGGCCGCACCAGCCCGTACACCACTTCGCCCACGATCCCGTTGGCCCCGATCGACTGCTGGTAGAGCAGCGTCCCGCCCGTCCCCTCGCCGGAGTAGATCCGCAGCGACACCGTCGCGATGTTGACCGATCCGTTGCGGAAGAACGCGACATGGGTCAATGGCCCGGTCTGCCCCGCCGTGAACGATTGCCAGGTCGAAACCAGTGTCGTCGTCGTTTCGTACTTCGTCTGCGACTGATCCAGCGAAATCGGCGACGGGTTGTACGCCACGTTGAACGGCTCCGCGCTCTCCGCGCGTATCGCGCTCCCCGCCCGCGGAACCACGTCGACCACGCTCCGGGGCGACAGCGTCGTGTACGAACCGCCGCCCGTCGGCGTCCGCACCTGGATCTCCAGATACCGTCGCCCCTGCGGCTCCACCACGCCGAAATCCATCGGCACCGTGAAGATGCCCGAGCTCACGCCCACATTCGGGATCGTCAGTGGCCCCGCGACCACCGCCCCGCCCGAGCTCGCGCTGTACAGCGTCGCGATCACGTCCGCGCTGCCGGTGTAGGCCCCGCCCGAGACCGCGAGTTTCCCCTGGTACTCAAAAGTGGACCGCGAAATCACCTGCCCGCCGGCCGGTGTTCCACCCAGCATCGTCAGCGACGCAAACCCCAAGACCGACAGCGCACGCCCGCCCCGCAGGAATCGACACCGCATACGCGAACTCCTTCCCGGACCCGATCAGCCTCTCGCCCGGCACGCGCCGCGGGGCCGTCTCCGACACAAGAGGCGAGAAGCAGCCGTCCGAACCCTCATCCAATCCGCCGGCCTACGGGCGGACTTCCAGTTTCTTTTCCAGCCTCTCCAGCCGTCCCTTGAGCGCCTCGATCTCCCGCTTCTGGGCGTCTATTTGCGCATCCTTCTCTATCCGCAAGTCCCGCAGCGCCTCGACCGTCAACGCCTCAAAGCCCGTGATGTTCAGCGTCTTCATCCCGTTGCTCTGGCCGATCCACTCGGGGAAGAACGGCTCGACTTCTTGCGCGACAAAGCCGGTGCGCATTCCCGTCGCAGCTCCGGCGGCCTTTGCATCGTTGTAGAAGTACGTTTTGCCCCGCAGATGCAGCAGCCGCTCGAGCGCGCCCGCCAGCGGATTGATGTCGTGCTTGGCCCGTGCGTCCGACAGCACGCCCCACGAGCCGCCGCCCGCCTTGAGCGCCTGCCCGCCGCTCTGCGTGTTGAACTGAAACTCGGTGACGTTGTTGGCCGTAATGATGAACGCGTCGTTGGTGTTGCCCGACGAGATCGGGTCGTTCCCCAGCGTCAATTCCAGTACAGATTGATCCGGCTGGCCCTGGTACTGATACCGGCGGAGCGAGACCGGATCGGCCTCGGTGGTCGACCCGAACCACAGCGTGTAGTTCGTGTCGATGCGCGCATCGCCTGAGATGTGCAAGAGCGATTGGGGCTGGCTGTTGCCGATCCCGACGCTCCCGCCCGAGTAGTTGATCCCGCCGGTCGCCGGCCCCCACGCGGGGTACGAACCACTCACATTGGACGGAACATTCGCAACGCCCGACCAATCCACCGTCCCCGCGGCATCGGCGAACGTCGCCTTGCTCGACTTCGCGGCAATCGTTGCTTCCGGAGTGACATAGGTCAGGAAGACAAATCGGTTGGCCGGAGTTGGGCCCGCAGCAGCGCCCGCGATATCTCCGCTTGAATAGACCAGGAAGATCGCTCCGCCCACAGGTTCGATCGTGTACTTCGAGCCCGCAACAACCGAAACGTTGGGAAACGAAAGCGCCGGCACCAGCCCTGCTTGCCCCGGTGGCACCGAGATCGTCGCGCTGCCCAGCACCGGACCCTGCGTACCGACGCCCGCGCGGATCCGGACCGTCATGGGTTGAGGACCGGAAAACGTCGCGTAGCCGTCAAGTTCCACCCGCGTGAGCGCCCCGGTCTTGCCCGCCGTGAACGACTCCCATGTCGGCGCGAAATCGATCCGCTGCGTCAGCGCGCCGCTCCAGTAGCCGTCCCATTGGTTCTGGTCGGCCGCTTGCGTGCCCGCGCGGGTGCTCTCGATACCTGCGATGCCCTGCGCCAGCGGCACCGGGTTCACCGCCGTTCGCGGAGAAATCGTCGCGTACGAGCCCAAGCCCGCAGGGAAACGCACGTCCACTTCGAGCCACCGTGAAGCCCCCGGATAAAACGCCGCGGCACCGAAATCGAGATCCACGCTGAACACGCCCCGGTCGACGGCAGCACTCCCTTTGAAAAGCTCACTCCCGATCTGCTGTCCGCCGCTCTTGGCGCTGTACAACCGAAACCGCAGGTCCGCAGCGCCGGTCACGACCGTACCCGCAGTGCTCAGCGAGCCTTGGTATGAGAACGCCGTCTGGGCGCTTGCGCTCATCGCAACAGCAGACGCAGCGACCAACGCTGCAAGAATTTGGCCGCAGGCAGTTCGATTCATTTTGACACTCCGGAATACTCGCAGAGTGTACCGGACACGCCATCCGCCCGGCCGCGCAATGGGTGCGAGACCCTCTCAGGACTTCGGCACACCAGTTCATGCCGTCCGAGAACATCGACGCGGGGGGAAGACCGCACCGCTTTGAGGGGTGAGATTGACACCGTAACCAATGGAACGATCGAGAATATCCCGGATCGCCTGCCTTTGCAGTGCGATCTCGCGCAGAAACGCCAGGGGCACATGGACGTTCAGTCCTTCTTCCTGTTTACAAACTCGATTCGCCCCATGCAGAGAACAAAGCCCCGCCCAATGGGGCTTTTTCATGCGCGAGCGGCCGTACCAGGAAAAGGCCGGGGGAGCGCCTCATTGGTGCAAGACAATCTCGATCGAGCCGCACGCCGATGTATCCTGAACGTCCGAACCTGTCACTCACGCGCACACCAGTTCGTTGTACGCCACGACAAAAACAACAAAGTCCGCGTCATCGACCAGATCGTCGCCGTTGAAATCGGCGGGGCAGCCCGCCGGCATCGCCGCATCGGCGCAGTCCAGAATGTTGTACGCCACGACGAAAATCGGAAAGTCACCATCATCCACAAATCCGTCACCATTCAAGTCGGCCGGGCACGCCGACGTCACATACGTGATCCGGACGATCGCTGTCGATCCGCCATTCGATGTCGTCGCTTCCGGGCTTGTCGAGTTCCCGCCTCCCGCCGCGGCAGCGCTGTTGAACGCCGCGTCGCCCGACGTTCCACCGTTCGACCCCGCTCCCGTGTTTCTCCACTCAATCACCAGCGGCCCGCCCTGATACGTGTACGCCTGATCCAAAACGATCACCGGCCCCCATTGCTCCGGCCCCCCCGGAGGCGAAATCGACGGATACGCATTCAACGGGAGAGGAAGCGGCCCCGCCTTCACCTGCTGCTTGTTCAAAATGTTCGCGGCAAACGTGTTGCTGAACGCCGCGGGCGTCAGCAGGCTTGTTCCCATGTACACGCGATAGTCCTCGATCGCAAAGATCACGCGAGGCCACGGCGCAAAACCGAAGTTGTTGTCCTGTCTCATCTGAAACCCGGTGATCCGGCTGCCCAGCGGCACGCTCGCCATCTCGCCGACAGAGTACATCGTTTGCATCGTGCCGCCGCTCGAACCGATTGGTATCGAGTTGCTGACCTGCCCCTCGGCGTTCGCGAACGCCGCCGGCAACACAAGGTGCTGCTCCGCCCCGGTGCAGTGTGCCCCCGCCAGCAACCACGCGCCCGCCGCAACGACCGTCTTCGCCGTTTTCATGTGGATCCCTCCCGCGACCAATAGGCTACCACGCAGGGCAAGCCCCACAAAGCAGCACCGGCAGGCATCAATCCGCATGCCGCACGCGCGCGTTGTTCCACGTGCTCACCGCACGCTCTCCAACTTCTTCTCAAGCCGCTCCAGCCTCGCGCGCAGCTCCTCATTCTCGCGGCTCAACCTCGAGACCGCCTCGTCCTTCTCGCGCCGAAGATCGCGCAGCGCCTCGACCATCAGCGCCGTCGTCGCCCGCTCGCTCACCGATCGCATCCCGTTGATGTCGCGCGTCACCCAGTCCGGGAAGACCCGCTCCACCTCGTCCGCCATCAGGCCGATCTGCATCCCCGGCAGCCCGCGCCCGCTCGCCACCACATCCTCGTTGTAGAGATACTGATACCCCCGCAACGACAGCAGCCTTTCCAGCGTGCCCGTCAGCGGCGCAACATCGTGCTTCACGCGCGGGTCCGACATCACCGCCCACGAGCCTCCGCCCGGCTTGGCCGCAAGCCCGTCCGAACGGAACTGGAACGTCGGGTTCCAGCCGCCTCCGGGGTTGGTCCCGATGATGAACGAGTCGTACACGTTCGAGTTGGTCACATTGTCATCGCCGATCACCAGCCGCAGTTCGCTCACGTTTTGCGACGCATTGGCGAGGATGTTCACTCGGAACATCGCCATGAGATCCGTGTTCTCCGCCGTGCCCAGCCCGTTGCCCACGCCCCCGAAGGCGAGCGCCTGCCCGCTCAGGATCTGCACCGTCCCGTTCACGCTCAGGGTCTTCTCCGGCGTCGTCGTGTTGATGCCCACGTTCCCGCTGGGGAGGATCGTCATCCGCGGGATCCCGGCGGTTGTATCGCGAATCAGGAACGACCCGGCCCCCTCGGCGTTCGCCGAACCGGTCGAGACCAGGCTCCATTGGCGTCCACCCGCCGACTTGTCGTGCAGATGGGCCCACACGCCGCCCCCGTCGGAGGAGCGCGCGAGGATCTGATAGAACGCAGGGCCGCCCTCCACGTGCAGCCGTGCCCCCGGCGAAGTCGTGCCGATGCCGACGTTGCCGTCAAGGTCCATCGTCATCCGCACCGCCGACACGCTGCCGTCGCGGATCAGCAGCTTGCCCGCGCCCTCCGAGTTGGACGGGCCGGTTGAAACCAGCGTCCACGTCCGCCCGCTCGCTGCCGAGTTCCGCAAGTGAACCCACGTGCCCAGCACCGAGTCCGAATCGAACAGCGCCAGGTTCGTCGGGTTGCCCGAGAACACATGGAACGGCGCACCCAATTGCGAGACCCCGATCCCCACGCCCTGCAACGTGCGGATGCCCCCCGTCGCCGATTCCCAAAACGACGCGCCCGGCGGCACATTCGCGATCGAGTTCCAATCGACCGACAACGCCTTGCTCGCAACCGCCGCGGCATTGGCCATCGGCACCGGCGCCAGCGCCGTCCGGGGTGTCAAGTGCGTCCAGCCCGCTTCGTTCCCGCTCGGTGTCGTCGCGCTCACCTCGACCCACAGGTTCCCCGGCCGATTTACAAACGTGGAAAGCGCCTGAGGCACCTGCACCGTGAACACGCCCGCAACGACAGGCACGGCCGAAAGCTGCTGCACCGGACCGAGCGAGTTGCCGCCGACCGGCGCATCGAACAACTCAAACCGCAGGTCCGCATTGCCGGTGTAGTTCAGCGACTCGATCGTCAGCCTGCCCTGATAGGTAAAGCCGGTGTTGATCCCCTCCGCGCGGAGCGTGAGCGTCCAGCTCGCGCTGACGTCATCGAAATCGCCCGCAACGATGCTCGCCGCATTGAAAGGCCCGGGCATGGATGCGCCCACATAGACAGACCCGGCGGGATGCGCCTGCGGCAGTGTCGCGAGCGGATGGAGGTTGGTGCCCACCGGCACGGCGCAGCCAACATAGAACTTCCCCGAAACCACAACGCCCTTGTTGAGCGGATAGACACTTCGGATCTGCGTGCCCACGTTCTGGATCGTGATCTCCTGTTCGTGCAGCAGCCGCGCGCTCGCGAAGTTCCCCGAGCCGGTGTCCTGCCACACGAACACGCGCGCCGGGCTTCCGTTGGGCACCGATGTCCGCCACTTGCACGAGATGCTCGACAGAACGTCGATCCCGTCGAGCGCCTCAAACGCGTGCACGCCGATGATCTCGCCCGGGCTGCTCAACCCCCAGCCGTTGACGTACGGACCGTCGTTCAGGCTGTACGCGCTCGGCGCCGCACGATCATCAAAGGGAGACTGCGCGGGTGCCGCCTGAACCGGCCCGAGCACCGGCCCCGCATCGCCCGCCAACGCCGACGCACAGCAATAGCACCAGGCCGCCAGAGTCGCCGAGCACCAAGAACGTGTCCGCTGCATACCCAATCTCCGGGAAGTTCAAACGACCAAATGAAGATACCGCGCCCACGCACGGGCTGTCGAATGCAATCCGCACCCGGCGAGGCAGCCGATCTTTTTATAGGACGCGAGACCGTCAATCCCGCTTCATATTCACAAACTGCAGGGGCAATTCCACCATCTTGGGCAGCATCGCCATGATGCTCTGAAGGTCGTCGATCTGCTTGCCGCAATACCCGATTCGAATCTCGCAGAAGTCGGCTATCGATCTCGGCCTCGCACGCCCCATTCGGTTGTGTTGAAATGGCTCGATGCCCAGTGCGGGGTGCGAATGACAGTTGGACGGAGCCGAGCGGCCGGAAGCATCGCGGCGCTCCCATCGGCATACGCGGCGCTGATCGGTCCCACTGTTCCCCAATACTCCAACTCTCTCAAATCAACCTGCTCTGAAAAGACACCTCCCCACGCGTGCCACACGACCTGTTCGTACAGGATTGCTTTGGCAGACGGAAACAAGACATCATCGATCTTCTGCACGCCCGCACCAATTTCGGATTGCCACGCCGAGCGGGGAAGATCGGGGTTGAGATAGTCCGGCCGGATCAGAGTTGTCTCAGAAATCGCGTAATCACGCGTCCAGGTCTTTGCCGTTTCATTCCCAGAATCGTGCTGGCTCGCCGGGCACCGAAGAATCTTGGAATCGGCCTTAAGCCCTGAATAGGAAAGCCACGGCTCGCGGATAAGCAGGTAGTAGACCTGAACCCGAAAACGGTTCACGCCCCGCGCAGTGCTCAGCGTGAGCCTGTCGTCCCCAACGCGGCTGAGGAAGTACCCGCGCGAGTCGATCGTGTATGCGAGTGCAATTTTATTGACCTGTGCAATGTTCGAGATGCAACCCATTCGCCGTGCCGCGGCACGCGTCGAACGCATCGAAGGAATCGCGAGCGCAATCAGAATCGCGAGGACAGTGATGACGATCAGCAACTCAAGAAGTGTGAAGCCCTTACGCGAGAAAACCCGGTTGGCCTGTCGAGTCTGCATTTGGTAGTTATCCACAATTCATTCAGGTCGTAATCTCAGTTGACAGCGTACCGAGGGGGGGGGGTATTCTGCAAGTCGCGTCGTCGCAGGCAAATTTTACGGAGACCAACGATGAATCAGCGGTTGCAAAATGTTTCAATCCTCGCCGGCATGGGTTCGCTCGCTCTGATCTTGGGGGGACAGGTGCATTATGACCCCTGTAACAAGAGCTCATATCCGGGCGAGGCGAACAAGTACTTCGGCCCCACTTGTACGGTCGCATGCACGGAGGAAAACCGTTGGTACTACCGAGACCAGAGTGATTTCTGCGGACCCGGACACGGATTCAAAAACTGTTCCACCGCGCCCGATCCAAACGGTCCTTTCTACCACGGTGTCTACAAGTTGGGCGCTTGCGAAGGGGGAAAATGTAGTGCAACCGGAGCGGTTTGGGTCACGGACTTGCCTTACGACGTTTATCATTTCACCGTTTTGGAAGGATGCGATGCCGAAGGCTAGTGGATGTATGGTGAGATTCACCGTGGCCGGATTGTTCCTGGCGATCCAGCCTAGCGTCGGTCTCGGACAAGGCACCGCCGCAGACGCCGCCGTGAAAGAGTGGGCCGCTGGGTTCGCCAACATCCAATCAGGCGAAATCACGTGGGACATGGATCGCCCAACCGTCCGAATGGATCGGAAGCATGTCGACTCGTTCCGGGTCGATCAATTCGTGCGATTTCGCTGGCCGGACGCAATGGATATTCAGACCAGCCGGGGTCGCGGATCAACTGACGCGCCCTTTCCGCGGTCTGCTCCCTTCAATGCGAGAACTGTCCTATTTCGCCATGAATCAATGGAGTTTTCGGGTCAGGGGTCGCGAAAATGGGTTCGACGGAGCGATTCAACTTTCGACTGGACAACGAGCCGAGCGGCATTCATGGAAGGCGCGCCACTCTTGGCCGGAAAGTGGCTAAACGACATTGGTTTTCCACAAAGTCGTGTCGCGGTTAGCCGTGGTGCCGGAGAGACATACCAAATCACTGTTGCGGAAATGCAGATCCGTCTAGAGCTCTCCTCTCATTCCGGCCCCGGCCGCTCAGCACTGGTGCTCACGAAAGTAGAATCTCTAACTCAAAGCGGTGCGGTCGGTACGACCTTCGAGTTTTCAAATTTCGCAGTACCCGATGGCCTTGAAACTGCAATCGGCTTCCGGAGGCGCGTGGCGCTCGCGCCGTCCACGCTGGAAGGAATGGACGACATGCCCGCAATTCCGCTTGAACGCGAGGACTTCATCACCGAAGCGAAGGTCGTACCGCGATTTGAAGATTCCGAGTTCATCGTTTCAACAGCAGGCTTCCAAGACGTCACAAAGCCAAAGCAACAGCTGCCGCAGGTTGCCCAGCCGCAACCACCGGAAGCCACTGTTTCAAAAGGCGATCGCAAAGGTGCCGCATTCGATATTGTTCCGAACTGGCTGCCCGGCATCGGGATCGGCCTGATCATTGCCTCTGCTTTGTTGTTCGTACGGTCGAGATTTCGTACAACGTAGCGGAATTCGGCGCTCCGCTCAATCCCTCTTCATATTCACAAACTGCAGGGGCAATTCCACCATCTTGGGCAGCATCGCCATGATGCTCTGAAGGTCGTCGATCTGCTTGCCGCTGATGCGGATCTCGTCGCCCTGGATCGAAGCCTGCACCTTCAGCTTGGTGTCCTTGATCATCTTGACCATTTCTTTGGCCTTGTCCTGCGGGATGCCGTTGCGGATCTTGGCCTGGCATTTCACTTTGCCGGCGAGCGCGGGCTCGACCTCGCCCCATTCAAAGCTCCGGGGAAGGATGCCGCGCTTCTGGCAGGCGGATTCAAACATCTCGCGCAGGCCCTTCATCTTGGTCTCATCGTCCGCGACGAGCTTGATCCCCTGTTCCTTCTTTTCGCCTTCCTTGGTGATCTCGATCTCGGTGTGCGAGCCGCGGAAATCAAACCGGGCCATCACCGCCTTCTTGGCGTTGTTGATCGCGTTGTCGAGTTCGGGGAAGTTCAGCTTGGAGACGATGTCGAGCGACGGCATAAGGCCCCTTTCAAGTGCCGCCATCGTATGGGGGTGGGGGGGGGTTGGGGGCCGATCACCTCGCCCGCAATCCCGCCTCGATCGCTTCGAGCCGCGAGCGGAGTTCTTCGATCTCTTTCTGCTGCGCCGCGATCTGCGCATCCTTTTCAGTCCGCAGGTCGCGCAGCGCCTCGACCATCAGGGCGGTCGTTGCCCGCTCGGTCACAATCAGCTTGCCCTCGTTGTCGGTGTTCACCCAGTCGGGGAAGACCCGCTGCACCTCCTGCGCCATCAGGCCGATCTGCGTTCCCTTCAGGGCGTGCTTGTGCGCGATCGCCTCGTCGGTGTAGAGGAACGAATAGCCCCGCAGCGTGAGCAGCCGATCGAGTGTGCCGTGCAGGGGTTCGATCTCGTGCTTCAGCGTGCGATCGCAGTAGTTCGCAAACGTGCCCCCGCCCGGCTTGGCGACCGTGCCCCCCTGCGGATTGAGCACGAGCGTGCCATACTCAAACCCGGCGCGGCTCACACCCTGGATCTGACACTCCCCGCCCTGCGCGGCCGTGGTACGCAGGCTGAGCGCGGTGCCGTTGCCCGAAAAGGTGTTGTTGGTTCCGATCGTCATCTCGCTCGGGCCGTTGGAGTTGACATTGAAGAGCGCCGTCGCGGATGGATACTCGTTGCCGATCGCGATGTTGCCGGTGGGCGCGATCGTCAGGCGGTTGATGCCGGCGGTGAGATCGCGCACCCCGAGCGCACCGGGCCACATCTGCCCGAGCGAGCCGCCGTTGGCGATCGCGAAGTTGCGCGACGGCCCGAGCAGGTTGAACCAGGTGCCCCAGCTGTTCGAGCCCTTCATGGTGATGGTTGCCTGGGCGACATCGTTCGAGACTTCGAGCCCGGCATTGGGTGTCGCCCCGATAGTCGGGCCGATGCCGACCCGTCCACCCGGCGCGGGCTTGATGTTGATATCGCCCGAGCCGTACTGGTTCGCGAGCGTGAGCACCGCCGTCTGGCTGCTGTCGTATCCGAGGTACGCGTTCCGGACGCTCTGCGCCGCTCCGGCGGCGCGGATCCGAAGCAGCGCGGTGCCGCCTCCGGAGAATGCCGCCAGCGTGCCGTCGCCCGCGACGTTGAGCCGCGCGTCCGACTCGCTGGTCGCGATGCGCACGTTTCCGAAGAGGCTCGAATTGCCGTCGACATCGAGTGCCACGGTCGGCGTCTTTCCGACGCCAAGCCGGGCGGCGACGATCGCGTCCCCGTTCACGTGCAGCAGCGCCAGCGGGTTTATCCCCAGCCCCAGCGGGGCATCGCTGCGAAGCTGCGTGGAGACCTGTTTCAGCGTGAGATAAAACGCCAGATCACGGTCGGCGATCTCCACGCCATCGACAAACAGCGTGCCGCCGGCGTAGACATTCGGCACAACGTGAATCGCCAGGTTCGGCGAGGCCGTCACCCGGAACCTGTACGTGCGGCCCGCAAGCAACTGGGCCGGAGCGAGCCACTGAAAAGAGTGGTAATCGACATCGGTCACGGAGAAATCGAGCGTCATCGCGCCCGAGGTTGCAATGAGGTTGCCGCCTTCGTCGAAGATCGCAAAGGTCGCTGCCGCGCTCGTGTCGCCCCCCGTGCGATAGAGCCCCAGCATGCCCGCGCTCCCGGACGAGGTCAGCCAGCAGTTGCTCGAGACCTTGAAGGTCTGTTCGAGCAGCGATCCGGCATATTGAAACGCGCCGCCGCTCGTGTTGTTGATGCTCAGGTCCGCACCCGACGAGGCAATCGCGGAAAGCGGCCCGACCGAGAGAGCGCTCGGAACGCTCCCGAGCGGCTGGCGCGGCAGCAGCGCGACGTAGGCCCCAGCGCCCGCCGGCGAAACTTCAACCTGAAGAAAACGCGTTCCGCTTCCAAAGAAGCCCGGAGCGCCCGGAGCTGCGCTCGCGCCAAAGTCCAGCATCGCGCTGAACACCCCGCCGCTCACGCTCACGGACGGAACCGCGAACGCAGGGCCGAGCGCCGACCCGCCTGCCGCGGCATCAAAGAGCGTGAACCGCATGTCAAACAAGCCCGATTTCGGCGCGCCGTTCTCGCGCAGTTGACCCTGGTAGCTGAACGCGGTCGAAACCTGGGCAAGAGCGCACGATGCACCCGAAGCGAGCGCGATCAGACCCGCGAGAATCGATGTTCGCAGACGACGGTTCGCATGCATGGCCGGCTCCTTTGCAGCCCAAGCGAGGCCGAGCGCGCCCGGGGCCATAGTTCATGGCGAGACGGACGCCCTCGCACCCTCATGGATGCGGGCGAAATTGCCGGGAATTCCGGAAAACCGCGCCGATCCGAGCAGGCCCTAGCGGATCACGCGGAACGAGAACCCCATCAGCGGCGGATCGACCGCCACGGTGCCGTGGTTGCGGATGACCATGCGGACCTGGGTCGCGTTCAGCACCCGCGTGTAGGAGATGCCCACATCGGCCGGGAACGTTGATGACACTCGGATAGACCGAGGCCTTGGCGTTATCCACGATCGTGATGGCCGTGTTGTTGGTGAAGGTCGCGCCAAGCCCGCTCGGGGCGGCGACCAACACCGAAAGAAGACACCACGCCCCCGCCGCAAATCGTCCGCTTCGCATGACACCTCCGCCCATGCACTTTCTCAGGCCGGACCGGATGCCGCAAGCAACAAAAGCGGTGCGCGCCGGTGGATTGCGGAAGGAAAAGATCTTCCGGAAAACGCTTGCAAAGCGGATGAGGCGGCGTTAATCTTGGGTGTCGCCGGGTCTCGTGAGGGAGTCCCCTGCGTCAAGCGTTTCAACGCTGGGGACCAGAGCCGAAGCCGCCCGTCACAACCGACGGGGGGCGAGGGCCGACGGTCCTTTGCATGCGGCCGGTATCGTCCTGCTGCAGCACGCGCGCGACCCGGAGATTGGGCGCTTCACCAAAGACACGGATGGCCCAGGGGCGCGGGCCTTCGACGTTGATCCATTGCGATTGATCGAGGCTTTGACCTTGAGCGCGGACCGCGATGGTCGCGATGATGCCCGTTGCGCCGTCACTTGTAGCGCCGTCGCTCGATGCGGTGCGGAGCGGGAGATCGAAGCGCCAGAGGTCGCCCGCCGGGACCGTATTGGCGATGGCGGCATCCTGCTTGAGCGATGCGTTGGGATCGGGCGGGAGCGCATCGCCCGCCCAGACGAGCGCCTCGATGGTGTTGAGCGAGTCGTTGGCGACGGAGAGCTGATTCGCGTTTGTGCCGCCGCCGCCGGTGGCGCAGCCGACGAGGACGAGCGCGCAGAGCCCCAGGACCGGAGAGATGAAGCGTCGCATGGTTTCCTCCATCACTGCATGAGGATGACTTCGCCGTCCCTGGTGTACCAACTGAGGCGGACGGTGCCGGAATCGTCGGTAAAGGCGTAGATGTGGAAGCCGTCGATGCGTTCGCGGATGACCCACTCGCCGCTCTGGTATTTGAAGTTCTGGTCGCTGGCGCGGATGGTGAGGACGACGAACTTTCCGGGCTGGGAGATGATGCGCGATTCGGTTCGGCCGGGCGGGATGGTGAAGGCGTCGCCGATGGGCGGGCGGACTTCGCCCGGCGCTCCGGCCTCAAAGGGCTGGACCGTGAGCGTGGAGCGGCTCTGGTTGTTGAGCACGAAAGCGCCCTTCATCGGAGGGAGAGGTTCCTGCGCGGGCTTCTCGGATGCGCAGGAAGCGATGACGACGGAGCTGGCGATCAGCGTAAAAAGGAAGGGGCGCATCGAAGGGCTCCCGTGCAGTGTGATGCGGGTTCAGTTGCCGGTCACTTCTCTGTTGCTGCCGTAGTAGTAGAGGTGCGCGTAACCGTCGGAGCCGTTGCGGGCCTGAAGGTTGAAGCCGCCTCCCTGATTGGTTGCGATCCAGGTGCCGTAAAAACCTTCGGTTCCGTCGACGCTCGTGACCGTGACGGCGACGTAGCGCGCGCCCTCGATCGCTTCATCCTGTGTCTGGCGCGAAAGCCGAATGAAGCGCGTCGCGCTCTGGCCGGGCGCGACCGTGAAAAAATCGGGCAGCGGGAAGAGCAGCTCGCCGGCCTGATTGGAGACGTACGGCGAGACCTTGAGATACGCGCCGCTCTCGTTGGTGATGGCGACTTCGGCGCCGGCCTCGCCCCAGCCGCTGGCGTCGTTGCCGACACCGTCGCCGTACTGACCCAGGCCATCGCCCGAGCCCTGATCACCGGAACCGGTTGCGCAGCCCGAAAGGCAGAGCAGGCCGATCGTGGCGGCAGTTCCGATGCTGAGCATTCCCCGGTTCCGGACGTGAATCATGTGTTGTCCTTTCGATGACGTTGTATCACTTTTTGGGCGGAGGCGTTGGTATCTCGAGTTCCTCGACGACGGTTCGGCGCACGATCACTTTACCTTGTTCTGTTTCGCGGGCTTGCTCGGTGGTTTCGTGCTTCAGTATCTGCTTCTGCGGGGGAGGGGGGTCGACGGGCGTTTGCACGCCCTTCCAGATGTGCCCGAAGAACTCACCGAGCGAGCGGGAGAGTGATTTGTGATCGCTCGGGTTCGTCGGGTCCTGGGGCATGCTCGATTGTTGAGCGCGGCTCGCCCTCGCGGATGGGAGGGTCGAACAGAAAAAAGGCGTGATGGCCATGAAGACCATCACGCCCTGCGCGAAGAAAACAGCACACGGAACGCGGCCGCCCGGTTTTGGCCGCGATGAACACAGGCGGCCGCGGAACGCCCCGCGACGCCGACAGGCGTCGCGAGACAAGGGGGGTGGGCAGTTCGCATGGGCGAACGGTCGCGACTACTTGGGTTCGTGTTCGCGGAGATCGCGATCGCGCCGAGTGTTTGGGTTGGTGTGGTTGTTCATGTCGCTGGGGTTGTTGTTCCAGCTGTTGTTGTCCCAGTTCCGGTCGTAGTAGTACGGCTCGGAGATGCCGTAGCTCTGGTAGATGTTCTGGTACCGGGAATCGCCGCTGAGCATGGCGAGGTCCTTGGGCGTTTCGGGGGCGCTCGTGATCATGGCCTTGGTGGAATCGACCGAGACGCCGTCGGTGGTGATGAGCGTGATCACGCCCCACGGCACGAGGCGTTTGGTATCGGCGATTCCCAGGACGTTCTGGTCGGGATCGATGGAAACTAACGCAACGCGGCCGGTGCCGGTCTCGACGATGAGGTCGTCGATCTTGCCGCACTTTTCGCCACGGGCGGAGATGTGCTTGCCATCAACCTCGGAGTTGAGAAGGAAGGGGTAGCCGATGGGCTGGGCGGGCGTGCTCTTCCACGACCACCAGTGGGCCTTGCCCGAATCGTCGTAGAGGTTGGTGTCTTTCGAGTTGGCGTTGTACGACCGGGCGACGACGACCGGACTGCCGTTGCGGTCCATACGCGAGACGCGCACATCGATGGGCGCGTCGCGATAGACGGCGTTGGCATTGTTCGAGACGTAGAACGACGGGCCGAGCACGACTTCCTGTTCGCGGCCGTCGCTGGTGCGAACGGTGACGACGATTTCTTCGGTCGCGGAGCCCGGGATCGCGCGCCGATCGACTCGGGTCACGGTGCCCTTGATGTGCGTGTCGTCGCTGGACGCTGCGGACGGATAGTAATTCTGCGGGGTTCGGTAGTAATCGCGCCCGAGCCTGCTCGAGAGGCTTTCTTCGGTGCCCGACCACGTCTTCTCATCAAACTCGTTCCAGAGCTTGGCGTTTTCCACGGTCGTCTCGAGCGTCAGCGCCTGGTCGGCCTGGCTCCAGCCGAACGAGGAGAAGGGGATGACAACTTTCTTGCTGCCGATACCCAGGAAGCCGCCGGCGTTGAGCACGACGTAGGTGACGGCGCCCGAGCCGCGATCGATGATGAGATCGCTGATGGTGCCGATGTTCTTCTTGGCGGCATTCTCGACCGTTGAGCCGCGGAGTTTGTCGGCGGAGGCGAACATGCGGCCGGCGTAGTCATACGACGGGCGTGCATCGGTGCGGGGCTGGGCGCTGCGCGGGGGCAGCTGCTGGTTGCCCGGGTTGTTGTGGGGGTTGTTGTGGGGGTTGTTGTTGGGATTGGTTGCGGGCTGCGCCGCGACCGACAGGCATCCGCCGACGACGGCTGCGAGCACACACGCGGACAACGTGCGGGAGTTGATCGTCATGGAAAAGGCTCCTTGTCGTTCCTCTGAGTCGTGTCTCGGGGTGAGTCACGCTGCCTCTGGAACTTTGAATAGGTTGGCGCGATGCCGCGAACGGAGCGTGATGTGCCGGTAAGAAATGGCTCATGCGTTGCAATGGGCGGAATTCGCGGCATGCTTGCATGGCGGAGGGGAGAACCGCCCGCGGGCGGAAAAGCGCGGGAGAAAAAAGGCTGCAATCCGGGCACAAATGCCGCGGTTTTGCACGCTGAGTGTGAATTCATCTTCTGCTCACCGGATCGCAATTTCAAAATCGCATAAAGACATGGCGAGCGTGCTTTCGAGTCCTCGTCGTTTGTATTCCTTTTCATCAAGCGAGACGCACCATGAACACCAAGTCGAAGCGGGGAATTCCGAGGCCGGGTCGTCTGGAGAGGCTCATGGATCGACGGGCGCAGATTGCCGGTCGGAGCGCGGGCGCCGCCCGCGTGCACCCGGCCGGAAGGCAGCGCGGGGCGGGCCGGTAGTCGGATCGTTTTCAACACACCTTTGCAGGAAGGGCTTTCGATGATGCTCAACTCACTTTCGGATCTTTTGCTCGATCAAGTGCGGGATCTGCACAGCGCCGAGACGCAGCTTGTTGCGGCTCTCCCCAAGATGGCCAAGGGCGCTTCGAGCGCCAATCTTCAGGAGCTCTTCTCCGAGCACCTGGAGCAGACGCGCGAGCACGTCGAGCGGTTGAAGCGAATCGCCGAGATGCTCGGCGGCAAGCCGACGGGCAAGACCTGCAAGGCGATGAAGGGGTTGATCGAAGAGGGTAAAGAAGCGCTCGGCGAAAAGGGCGAGGATGCCGTGCTGGACGTCGGTCTGGTTGCCGCGGCTCAGCGGGTCGAGCATTACGAGATCGCGGCGTACGGCACGGCGATCGCGCTGGCCCAGAAAGTCGGGAACAACAAGGTCGTCGCGATTCTGGAGAAGACGCTGGCGGAAGAGAAGGACGCGGACAAGCTGCTGACCGGCGTCTGTGAAGACCATCTGTTTGAGGAAGCGACTGTCGAGTCTGAAGAACCCGCCTCGCGTTGATCGCAAGATCGACACGCGGCACTTACAAGGAGATCGGACATGCTGTACTGGGCTGCAATGTTTTTCATCATCGCGTTGATTGCGGCGGTTCTGGGCTTTGGCGGGTTGGCGGCGGGCGCTGCGTCCATCGCGCAGGTGCTGTTCTTCCTGTTCCTTGTGCTCTTCATCGTCTCGCTCATCATGGGATTGGCGCGGGGCGGGAAGCCGCAGCTTCCATAACGGCCGCCCGGGATGCTGGTTGACCAGGTTCGCGCGGGTGCGCGGGCCCATTTCAAGGAGGCACTTCCATGCCACGCGGAGACAAATCGAGTTACTCGACGAAACAAAAGCGCCAGGCAAGGCACATCGAAGAGTCGTACGAGGACCGCGGTTCGGGTACGAAGAAGGCCGAGCGCATCGCCTGGGCCACCGTGAACAAGCAGGATGGCGGGGGGAGGGGCAAGAGCCCCCGGCGAAAGGGATCGAGCGCGAAGTCGTCTACTCGATCGACTTCGCGGGCGGGATCTCGGCGCTCGGCTTCGCGATCGCGCTGAGGAACCGTCGCGGTGCGCAGCCGCGTTGAAAGGCAATCCGTTCAAGGAGACCACCATGAGCTGGAACCGGATCGAAGGGAACTGGATGGAGTACAAGGGCAAGATCCGCGAGAAGTGGGGGAAGCTCACGGATCAGGACCTGCAGGTGATCAAGGGCAAGCGCGAGCAGCTTGAGGGCAAGCTGCAGCAGCTCTACGGCAAGACCGTGGAGCAGGCCAAGCAGGAAGTCGATGAGTTCGCCGCGGGCTGCGATACCAGCAGCCGCGGCACATGACGTGTGGAGGGAAGTCTCGCGGCACCCGGCCGGGCCACCACTCGTCCGGGTGCCGCGATGAACTCCTTCACGCCGGTTCTGGAGCGCCGGAAGGCGTTTTCGGAGCTTTGTGTTCTCGTTCCTGTTCGGCGGTTCAGGTTCGAAAGATCCGGGAGTGATGTCATGAACGATCTGGCTCGTGTGCTTCTCATCGTGCTGTTGATCCTGCTGCTGATCGGGTTGTTGCCGGCCTGGCCGTACAGCGCGGGATGGGGGTACTACCCGAGCGGCGGATTGGGATTGATTTTGATCGTGGTGGTTGTGGTGCTCGCGATTGGCGGGCCGCGGGGCAATATCCGGAAGTTGTGATGGCGGAGCGTGCGCGAAGAACCCGGGTCGTCAGGAGGTTGCCGTATGTTGGTGCAGCCGGAGGATTTCAAGAAGGCGGATGAGCCCCGCGTGGATGCGGTTCAGCGTGAAGTGATGGCGGCGATCTCGCCCGACGGGCGTCCGCCCGAACTTGGCGCGGCACGCTCGGGGTGGAAGCAATTGGCGATTGTCGGGATGATCGTCGCGATCGTGGGTGTCGCGGTGCTGTTCATCACGCTCGGACCGGAAGCGGGGAGCCTGGCGAGCATATTGCTCGTCGGGTATATCGCCTTGACGGTGCCGGTGTGGGGCGCGGGGATACTGCGAGGCCAGGAAGAGCGGACGGCGCACAAGATCGCAGAAGATGTTGTGCACCCGGAGTTTCGCTCGGATTCGCACCAGTCACGGTGAGACCGGGGAACGCTCGCGGTGCTCGCCCGCGGCGACCGATTCAAGAGCGGCCCGCCGGCGCGCGGGCGGCTTTGCCTTTGTTTGTGCGACGCGACCGAGAGTGGCGAAGCGCATGAGGATGCGGATGCCGGTGAGGACCATGGAGCGCGCGGAGCGGCGTGCCGCGGTCGTGGCGGCGGAGTCCGGGGATCGAGCGAGCACCTCTTCTTCAGCTTGCAGATCGGAAACGATCGTGCGGACCGATTCGACGAGGGTGGGGAGCAGCTCGGCGACGATCAGGCTGGTGCGCCGGGCGCAGGCGGATTCGTACTGATCGAGCTGCGCGGAGATCTCCGGTGTTGCGAGCCAGGCGATGAGGGCGGCGAGCGGTGTCTGCTGGCGCTCCGCGACTTGCAGGAGGGAGAGCTCGGGATCGCAGAGATCGCGCATGATGGCGGCGAAATCGGTGGGGGACGGAGAGAACTGCGGGTTGAATGGGGACGTGCACATTGATGGGCCTTTCTCGGAGGCGAAAAAGGTGGCCTCCTATAGAGGGAGGCCGAAGCGCCAATGGCCGGAAATAACCGTAACTGGGACCTGCGTGAATGTACGCGCAAGTGCAGCAGTGGAAATGAGTTTGGTTGTATTTTGAAAAATGGAAAGTGGGGGTGCGTTGTCGCACTGATTTGGCCCGCCAAACGCGCGACCACGCGTTTGGTAAAGGGCCAGATTTTCAAAGGGCCAAAGGCGCATCGGGGAGCTATTGCGCGGCGCGGGTGCGGATGTTGTCGAGGGCGTTCATGAAATTGATGTAGGAGTCGTAGGGGGAGTCGTAGGGATTGAAATACTTGTGGACGTCGCCGTCGGCGAAGTACTTGGTGCACATGTAGTAAAAGTGGTCGCTCGTGGTGAGTTTGCGCCAGTCGTCGAGGAGGCGTGAGGCGCTCTCGGCGCGCCGGGCGGCACCCGCGTCGCCGGGCTTGAGCTCGACCTGTGCTTTGGCGAACTTGTCCTTGATGGGCTTTTCGAGGCGGAAAATCTCTTCGAGGGCGTTCGCCTGCATCGCGTTGCCTTGCCAGGCGGAGAGATCGCGCTCGGTGTCGGCCCAGGAGATGAAATCGGGGACGTCGTACTCGGCGGCCGGCGCGAACTGCTGGAAGGCCTGCGTGGGCGTGATGAAGTTGTTCTTGCCGGGGGCGATGTCGAAGACCTTGGTGGGAAGGGCATCGAGGAACTGGAAGATGCCGGTGTCGGCCCACTGGTGCTCGCCGAAGGTTTCGTAGTCCATGAAGAGCGTGCAGAGGCGGGCGTCGCCCGATTTCGGCGGGGCTTTGGGATCGGCCTGGTTCAGGTCGTTGATCCAGTTGGCGAACTTCTCCGGAGTAAGGGGCCACTCGGACCAGCCCCGGTTGCTGAACCGAAAGGCGATGTCGTCGCTGAGGCGGTAGTTCTTCAGGAGCAGGCCGAAGGGCTTGTTTTCGCGTCCGATCAGATCGTGCCCCTGCACCTTGGGCGGCTTGAAGATGCAGGTGGGTTTGCGGTAGCCGAGGTTGCGATCGGTGCCTTCGGCGAGTGCGCCGTAGAAACGCTTTTTGCCGGCTTCGTCGGTCATCTGAGCGAGTTCGCGGGCGAGGGCGTTGGCGTAGATCAGTTCGGTGTTGCGGAAGACGGCGGGTGATTGGCCGAAGAGCGACTGGATTTTCTTCGTGTGCAGATCGACCTGAGCGCGGAATTCATCGGGCGTGTAGTTGAACGCGAGGGAGTGGTGGTAAGTCTCGGCGAGGAACTCCACGCAGTTGGTGCGGGCGAGTTCTTTGAAGAGATCGAGGACTTCGGGGGCGAAGGCTTCGAACTGGTCGAGGGCTGTGCCGCTGATGGAGAAGGAGAGGCGGAAGTTGCCGCTATGGCGATGAACGAGATCGAGGATGAGGCGGGTGGCGGGGAGGTAGCACTTGCTGGCGACCTTGCGGCAGATCTCGGCGTTTTTGCTGTCGTCGAAGTAGAAGGGATCGGAATCAAAGACGCTGTAGCGACGGAGCCGGTAGGGCTGGTGGACTTGGAAGTAGAGGACGACGGAAGACATGGGGGCAGTGTACGGGGAAAGGTGTTGCGGTGTGCGGGTGACTGAAGACGGGAGAGAACGCGGAGGTGCGGAGAAGGCGGAGTCTCGCGGAGAAGAGACGAGGCATTGAACTCGAAGTTCTCATAGGACGCAGAGAAGAACATCTCGGCTTGGAATGAATGTCTGCGTCGTCGCTTCAGCCGTGCTGGGAGCTCTTTGAATCCTGTGTGTCACGTGCTATCTTGCGGGACTTTCACCTATCTCCCTCCGCGCAACTCCGCCATCTCCGCAGCTCCGCGTTCTCTCGAAGAGTTGGCGGCGAATCGCAGTGACTAGGTTCGCACGCTGGTGACGGCGGCGATGGCGAGGGGGAGCAGGATCAGCGCGGGGACGAAGACGCCGACCTGAGGGGGGAGTCCGGGGATCGCGGCGGAGGCGCCGAGAACGCCTCCCATTACGCCTCCGATGGCGAGCGGGGCGGCTTTGATCGATTCGAGGATCATACTGGTGGGTTCGCGCCGGAGGAAGAAGGGTGTGACGGCGAGGAGCGCGAGGATGTTGCAGAGCATGATGGCGACGCGGCCGTAGCGGATGCGCTCGAGTTCGGCGACGCGGAGATCGCGCACTTCGAGGTCGCGCTCCTTGTCGCGGGCGGCATCGGGTTGATTGTCGTTGGTGGCGAGCGCGAGCAGCTCGGGGCGGCGGAGCATCTCGGAGATCTGCGACCAGCTCAGGCTCTGGCTGTAGCCGGAGAACCGGGCGATTTTGAGCGCGACCGGATCGAGGTCGGTGAGGATGCGGGTGATTTTTTCTCTTGGCGCGGACTGGCTCGAGCGGGATTCGGCGACGCCGTTTTCAAGATCCCAGCCTCCGTCGCGCCAGAGTGCGCGGGTGGCCGAAATCGTGCGGGTCGCGGGGCCGGCGGGCGAGCGCTCGATGATGAGGACGTCGAGCATCTGCTTCTTTTCGGGCTCGAAGCTGCGGGCGTAGAAGAGGCGGCGCTGGCCGTCGGGAACCAGGCGCACGGGGAGCGATTCGAGCCGGCGCTGGCTGGCCTGCTCGCGATCGCGCTGGATCAGATCGGCGATGTTGGGGATGATGTACTCGAAGCTGATGGCCTGAACAGCCGTTACAAGGATCGCGACGAGCAGGATCGGGCGCATCAGGCGATGGAGGCTGATGCCCCCGGCGACGGCGGCGACAAACTCGCGGTGGCGGACGAGCTGCGAGCAGGTGAAGCCCATCGCCCCGATGATGATCAGGCCGATCATGTAGTTGAAGAGCTGGACGAGCTTGGGCCACCAGTAGTCGAAGACGAGGAAGATGGTGAGCAGGAGCTTGCGGGCGGTGGAGGGGTCGCCCTCGGGGGTCATGCCCCGCTTGGTGGCGAGGGCCATGAACTTATCGAAGTTGAGGGAGAGGTCGATCGCGATGATGAAGCTGAAGAGGATGATGACGAGCGCGATGATGTTGAGCAGGTACTGACGGGCGATGTAGCGGTCGATGGTCTTCACGGCTTCTCGCGGATTGTTGGAGCGCGGGATGGGCTGGGTTCAAGAAGCGCGCACCGAGTTCGACCGGTGCTCGT
>JAEUJD010000216.1 GCA_016793015.1 Phycisphaerales bacterium | reverse complement strand
AGAGTTCACCACAGAGGCACAGAGGCACAGAGAAGAGGTGGTGCGGAAAGGTGAGCGGGGGCATTCGTGGGGAGTTCCGGAAAGGCGGGAGAGAACGCGGAGGCGCGGAGTGTGCGGAGCCTCGCGGAGAAAGCCAAGAGAAGCGAAATTTGTGGTTCAGAATTCAAGCAGACCCCCCACGCTCCTTCCCCATCTCCTCTCCGCGCAACTCCGCACACTCCGCAACTCCGCGTTCTCTCGGCCTTGGCGCTGACGCGGTACAATCGTCGGATGCGGCTTGAGGCTTTCTACAGCGTTGTCCGATGCGTGCCGAGCGCTGATGCGCTATGTAGACGCTGCGCGTAACTGCGCCGCCGCGAATCTCGCGGCAAATTGCGACATCTCAACAAACAATTGAATTCGCTCATGCGCTCCACCCCCGGCATTGCGCTCGGAGAGTGGAGGCGTCCGGCCTGCGAGAAACCATGAATCACCAAACGCGCGTTTACGACAACATTTTCGAGATGCTTCCGAGCGAGGAGAATCCCTCACCCTTGGTGCGGATCGGGAGAATGAATCCCGCGCCCGCGTTCGAGTTGTACGCGAAACTGGAGTGGTTGAATCCGTTCGGTTCGATCAAGGACCGTGCCGCGTCGGAGATGATCCGCGATCTGGAGAGCCGCGGGGAATTGAAGCACGGCGAGACGCGAGCGTCAGGAAGAGGAATCGTGGAGCCGACGAGCGGCAACACGGGGATCAGCCTGGCGGCGATGGCGTCGGCGAAGGGGTATGCGATGCGGGCGGTTGTGCCGCAGAAAGTCCCGCTGGAGAAGAGAGTGCTGCTGCGCATCGCGGGGGCGGATGTGGATGTCATCAATGATCAGATGTGTCCGAGTCCGGGCATGGGCGAAGGGTCGATCGGCATTGCCCGGTCCTACGCGAAAGCGCAGAAAGACCATTACGTCATGCCGAATCAGTATGAGAATGAATTGAACGTGCAGGCGCACGTGAAGACGACCGGCCCCGAGATATGGAGACAGACCGAAGGCCGGATTACGCACGCGTTTGTGTCGCTGGGTACGGCGGGGACGGCGATGGGGCTCTCGAAGTTCTTGAAGGGGAAGAACCCCGAAATCAAGATCATCGCGGTGCAGCCGAGCGAGGGGCACGATGTTCCGGGGCTGCGGAATAAGAGTGAGTTGCACGTGACGAAGCTGTTTGATGAGAAGCAGATTGATGAGATTCTGGAGATCCCGTTTGAGTTGGCGTACACGCGGGCGGTGGAATTGTGTCGAACGGAAGGTCTCTTCGCGGGGCCTTCCAGCGGCCTGATTTACGAGGGCGCCCGGCGCGTGCTGGAGCGCGACACGAAGCAGAAGGGTGTGGGGGTGATGATGTTCTGTGATAACGTGTTCAAGTATGTGTCGAGCATGGTGAAGCACGTGCCGGGGCTGGGGGAAGAGTGAGAAACCAAAATCGCAAATTGGCAAATCGCAAATGGCAAATAGAGGCATCGCGTGAGCGAGCGTTTTGAAAGGATCACACATGAGCAATTACGCGCATCCGGAAGTTCTGGTGGAGACCGATTGGGCCAAGGCGAACATCGGCAAGGCTGGGATCAAGTTTGTTGAAGTGGATGTTGATACGAAGGCGTACGAGGTTGGGCACATTCCCGGCGCAGTGGGGTTCAACTGGCAGACGCAGTTGCAGGATCAGGTTCGCCGCGACATCGCGAGCAAGGAAGAGTTTGAGAAGCTGGCGAGCGCGGCGGGGATTTCGAACAGCGACACGGTCATTCTGTATGGCGACAACAACAACTGGTTCGCGGCATACGCGTTCTGGCTGTTCAAGCTGTACGGGCACAAGGATGTGCGCTTGCTCAACGGCGGGAGGGTGAAGTGGCTGGCGGGGGCCGATCTGCCTTTGACGGCGGACAAGACCGAGGTGAAGCCGACGACGTACAAGGCGTCGGCTGCGGATGAGACGCTCAGGGCCAAGCTGCTCGACGTGATCGAGATCGCGAAGAGTTCAGCGGCGGCCCGGGCTTCCAACCTGGTCGATGTGCGTTCACCGGATGAGTTCAGCGGCAAGGTGATCGCACCGCCCGGCATGACCGAATCGGCCCAGCGGGGCGGGCACGTTCCAGGGGCCGCCAGCGTGCCGTGGGCGAAGGCGGTGAATCAGGATGGGACCTTCAAGCCTCTGGAGGAGCTGAAGAAGCTGTATCTGGAGGAGGCGAAGGTGAACCCGGGGAAGCCGACGGTGGCGTACTGCCGCATTGGGGAGCGGAGCAGCCATACGTGGTTTGTTCTCAAGTACTTGCTGGGTCTGAAGGACGTGCGGAACTACGACGGCTCGTGGACGGAGTATGGGAGCGTTATCGGGGTTCCAATCGAGCGTTAAAGGGCTCTGCTCGACCTCGATCAAAGGATGGAAAGGTCCAAAAGGGGCTGGACTTCGCTGCGATTCTGCGCGATAATTGTACAGGAAGTTGTACAGCTTCGCGTACACGGAAAACGGAGAAACATGATCCGCACCACCGACATCACCACCTTTTCCGATCTTCGCCAGAACATGCGGGAGCGGCTGGACGGCCTCAAGGCGACGGGGCGTCCGCTCTTTGTGACCAGCAACGGGGAGCCGGACGCGGTTGTGCTCAGCCCCGAGGCCTTTGATGAACTAATGGAGAAGGCCGAATTGGCTGAGAACCTTGCAGCCATCGACCGCGGGGTGAAGGACGTGCAGGCGGGGCGGGTTCGTGATTTCCGCGAAGGCATCCGGAGCCTTGCAGACAAGCACGGTCTGAAACTTGATCCGTGATCTACCGCGTTGTCATCACGGAACAGGCTCTGGCTCGTATTGAAGAGCAGACGATCTATTATCGCGGTCGAGGGGCAAGCTCCGCTGAACGCGGCGCGCTGGCTTTCTCGGGTGTTGGCCGCGGCAGAGACGCTTGAAACCATGCCACGGCGTTGTGCAAAGGCGCCGGAAGATGTTCATTTTCCGTTCGAGATTCGCGCACTGAACATCGATGGGTTTTTGCTCCTGTTCACCGTCAGCGACGAAGATCGGTCGGTGCGAGTGCTCAATGCGCGGCACGCGCGTCAACTGCCCCGGCCGGATGAGATTTCTCCTACGGGATAGCGGACGGCTGCCTCGGGCCAACTTCGTCAGGGTTCTCGGAGTTCCGATCGAGAAGTGACGGGAAAGGGCCGGCGGGGCATCTGGTTGTATGGAATTGCGGCTGGTGGGCTGTTGGGCGGGCCAGAAACGGTCAATCGGCAAAAATATTGACGCCAAGACCGGTTTGTGTGGAACCAAAGCCCCGAAAATCGGTAAGTACTTTCGAGACTGTCCTCCTTCGAACGGACCCGGAAGCTTAAGTGCTTCCGGGTCTCATTCTACAAAGAGTGATAGGAAGTGCAAGGGGCATTCGGGGGGCGGGAGCGAGAAAACCCCTCTTGAAGGGCTTCCGAGCGGCTTTGCTGGGCGGGCTCGTTCCCCACAATTTCACCCCTGTGTGGGAGCAATGAGTGTCTGGGGAGGGGGTTGGTTTGGGCTTCTTTGCCCCAGAATCCAGAATCTCACCCGTCTCCACGCGGGGCTGAGTGTCTGGCAAAGGGTCTCGCACGGGACGCTTTGCGTCGTTGCAGAAGACGCTGGAAGTCAAGTTCCGCTAGAACGGCCGGATGCTGGGTGACGGCACGATGCCCCAGGTTCCGTGGTGGTCGCTGACGAACATGTGTTCGCCGCCGCGCGAAGCGACGTAGAAGCCCCAGCCGTACATGGTGCAGAGAAATGCGACGGCTTCGAGGAACTCGTATTCGTGCGGCTCGGCAAGGTGGCCGGGGGTTTCTTCCATCGTGCCGGTGTTGAAGAAGTGTCGCCGAATAAGGGAGTAGAGGAGCAACTGCTGATTGGAAGACCAGTGGGCGTAATCGTGGACGACGAGCAAGACCGGCTCGGCCCGATCGAAAATGGACTTGCGAATTTCGACGCTCACCACGTGGTAAATGGCTTGCGCAGACGACTTTTCCAGGTTTTGCCGCTTGTCGGGCGGGAGGAGTCCGAGTGCGCCACGATCGGGTGCGGTGCGGCCGGCTTGTTTGAGCCATTCATCGCATTGAGCCTGGGTCAGAAACTGCATTGCGTCAGCCTATCAGCGAACCGCAAAAAGAAAGCCGCCCGCGAGTCTTTCGACTCAAGCGGGCGGTTTGCGGGCCTGAAGTGAGTGCGGGTCGTGCTTCAGGCCCTGGCGCGGGCGGTGTGTTGACGCTCAGTTCGAAGGACCGAATTGAGCGCGATCCTGAAGGCCGGGATCGAATCTGCGGCGGGCGATTTCTCGCATGCCGCGGTGGCCTTAAAAGGGCCCGCCGGGAGTTACACACGCGGCGGGCCACCCCTCCTCAAAGCCCTCTCCTCCACGGACTCGGACCAGAACCTCTGACCCCAAACCCAAATCCCAAACCCAAATCCCAAACCCCACAAGACCCCCATTCCCCAATCCCCAAACCCATCTCTCTGCGAACCAACCTCTTCGCCGGAGCAGATCTCTGAGCGGCTCAAGCGTGCGGGGGCGGTTTATCCCGTACGTGTTTGTGCCGCTTTGTTCCAACCCGATTGACCCGGAAGCAATGAACGGACTTTGCGTGCAACCGGGCTTCAGAACGGGAATGGGTGATGCGTGTCATGTGCCGCCTTGTCTTTCTGGTTTTCTGACTGGTTTTCTCTCTGATGTTCTCTCCACCGGCGGGGCGAATTGCAACACAGGGCGGTGCACACGAACGCGCAGGACAACCCTGGAGGATGCGTTCTCATGCACCTCCAAGTAAGACAGACCGAGCGGGTCTACGTGAACTCTTTGGTTCTTGTCGGAGGCCGGTGGTTTTGTTTGTTCCCACGAGCGCCCGCAAAAGGCCGGAAGAGTTGATTGTGAAAGTAGAGGACGAGTCGATCGAAACCGGAAAAACCGAATCCAACTTTGGGGAGCGTTGGGGAAAACGCTCCAGACTGACAATCGTTTCGGAGGAGTTCCGTGTCGGTTCCGGAAAATCACTGCTGGGGCTGTTCTGCGGGGCGTTTTCACGCGATTCGGGGCGCGTAAAAAACTGCTCACCACCGATAAATAGGTGCAAGAACTTCGCAGGTTGGTGATCCGAACGCGCGTCGGCGCAGCGAGTAGAGCGGCGCCTGCGCCGGGCAATTCACGCGGAACGGCAGCACGGCAGCGCCGAGCCCGCGCGAGATGCAGAGCACGGTGTCGCGCAAACGGAACACGCCGGAGGCTAGATTTCCCGGCAAATCGCAGCTGGTGTGGGGGAGCCACGAAGCGTGCGTGCGCACTTGTCCGCCGTGGGTGTGGCCGCTGAGCACGATGGGAATGCGCAGTTCGGCGGCGGCGAAGATCTCGGATGGATAGTGCACGAGGGCGAGCGCGAACGAGTCGTCGGGCGGGCCAATGCTCTCCAAAAGACTTTCCGGAAAACCCGAACCGACGACGCGGAGGGCGCAAATTCCTCGTCCGAGGTCGATCGGGATTTTGACCGATTCGTGGGAAAGCCAGCGCAGGCCCGGGATCTGTTGCGCGCCCTCGATGAAGCGGGCGGTGTCGTGATTGCCCCTGACTGCGAACGCGCCGAAGCGCGTGCGCCAGGCGTGCGAGAGTTCGTCGAGTGCAATCAGGGCGGCGGGCTCATCGCCTGGGCTGGTCATGAAATCGCCGGTGAGGAAGATGAGATCAGCCTGTGTTCGTGACAGGGCATCGAGGAGGCGATGGTGGTGGGCGGGCCTTGGGTAGAGGCGTTCGATGTGGGAATCGGAGAGGTGGAGAATCCGGAGGCCTTCGAGTTCGGGCGGAACCGAGGGGTGGCAGAGGTCGAAGGGCTCGATAGGGGCCGGGGGCCTGGGGGCGCGGAATCCCCACTCGGGGCGCGGCCCGAGCCCGATATGCGGGGATGTGCCCGTAGCGGGATTGGCGGTGCCGGCGACCGGAGACGCGTGGGTCATAGAGGAAGTATCATCAGGGCCCGGCGGGTCCGCTGCCGGACCGATCCGAAGTTCTTCAGGAGTCTGTCCATGGCCAAGATGTTCTACTCGCTCGACGAAGCAGCCCAGAAGCTCAAGGTCTCTCCCGAGGCTGTCAAAGAGATGGCCGACAAGCGGCAGCTCGAAGTCTTCCGCGATCGCGATCGCTTGATGTTCAAGGTGGAGCAGGTTGATCTGCTCGCCGGTGGCAAGTCGGGTGGCGAGGACGAGGTGATTGCACTCGCCGATAGCAGTTCTGAACTTGAGCCGATTGGGCTTGCGAGCAGCGGGTCTGCCGCGTCGATGGGAAGCGGGCTTGGGCTGAGCGGATCGGGCGCCCCGACCGGTGAAAGCCCGAAGGAACAAACAGGTATCAGCATCTTCGATGCGGACGCGACCGACGAGTCGGATCCGTCGGCCGTGACGCGCGTGACGACAGCCCCGCTGCAGGGGCTTGCGGCGACGTCCGCCGGCGATTCGTCGGCGGGTTCGGGCATCATGGATTTGGGGGGCGGCACCGGATTCGGCCAGGGACTCGCGGAGGATGCGTTCGGTGTGACCTCGAATGCGGGATCGGGCTCGGTGGACTCAGAAGGCAGCAATACCAGCCCGGCAGAAGGCGGTGCGCTGTTTGAAGGTGGCGGAGGCGATGCAACGCCGGTGGGCGCGGGGATGGTGCCGATGGGCGCGATGATCGCCGCGGAGCCGTACGACGGATTGTGGTCGGGCGTGCTTGGTGGAGTCGCGTTTGGCGCGATCGTGACGCTCCTGATGAGCGTGTTCGCGGTGGTGCTGGTGATCAGCGGGTCGGGCGCTGATTTCGTGACGATGCTGGGCGAGAATATCTGGATGGTGGTGGGCGGGCTTGCGGGCTTGACCTTGGTTGCCGGGGTGATCGGGATGGTGATTGGGAAGAGGAGCTAACGAAACCCATCCGCAAGAACAAAAAACCCGCATGCGATGTGCGGGTTTTCTTGGGAGCATGGTTTCGGTGTTGATCGAGCCTCACTGGTCACATCGCGATCACGGGCAGATCAGTTCGCCGTAGGCCACGAGGAAGATCAAGAAATCAGCATCTTCGACGAAGCCATCGCCATTCAAGTCCGAAAGGCAGCCCGCCGGCATCGCGGGATCGGCGCAATCAAACGTGTTGTATTGCTCGAGGAACAGAGAAAAATCCGGGTCGTCTACGAGGCGGTCGTTGTTCAGGTCTGAAGGACAGGCCTCTCCGGACACGGAGAAATCGGACAGAGCCTGCCGCGCGCCCCGTCAGTTCTCGCCGGATGCCACCAGTTTGTACGAATAGCCTGGTCGAAGCACCGAGGACGGGATAAGGGCGCTTGTTGTGGCCAACCCGAAGTCGGAATGGGCCACAAACGGAGTAGACGATCGTGTTCGTTGGGTTACACCGAGTTGATAGAGCACAGCGTTGTAATTCGACGAACTCGAACTGGATCCCCAGGTTGCGCTGACGGCCCCCGGCGCGATGATGGCATCAGTTGGCGGGAACTGAATTTGGAAGGGACCGGGTGGAGGTAGGACGTTCGAGGGATTGATCTTCCAGCCGATGATGTCAAGAGCTCGAATATCCGACATTTGCAGGAAAGACCCGCCGACGATGTCGGAAAGTCCGTTTGACGCGGCGACGTCCATGATCTCTATGTACGCAGGGTGATTCGACAGAGCATCTCGCCAGTGACTGGCTTGGCCTCCGCCATCCTCAACCTCCGACACGCCGTCAGCCATCTCAAAGAGGAACGCGGGGCTATTCAGTGCAGCCACAGTTTGCGATCGCTCCCCGAGCGTTAATTGGCGTCGGACGCCCTGAAACTGCGCACCGGAAACCGAATCTGGGGGTGCGGTCCACGGAAGGCGAAAGATGTCGAGAGCATCCATCGGATCACCGTCAAATATTCGATACTCAACGTTCGATGTAAAACCGAGATGATGTCCAAATTCATGCACAAGCGTGCCTTCCAAGTCGATTTGTCCCGGCTGGACGAGGCCACCTCTCGAATCCAGGCACCATTCGGACGCGGAATCAAGATACACTTCCAGCGTTATCGGAAACGGCCTCTCGAAAACAGAACTGAAAAGCGGCAGCGTAAGAAATATATCCGAAGTTACCCCGAGGCCCGAAGAATCGAAATATGGAATCGTGAATCCCGGCGGGAAACTGCCGTAAAGGTCGGACTCTGCGCTGTCTAAGTCCACGCCAAAAATTCGGTCCACAACTTCGCCGCGAAAATCCGGCCACCATTCGCCCGTGAAAATCGTGTAGGCAACCACCACGCCACCGTCAAGGTCTTGCCACTTTACGTCAAAGTCAATCTCGCAGTTGTTGCTACTGAGCACCTGGGTGTACATGGACGCGGCCCTGATAACGGCGAACTCCGCTTCCATAGGCTTTGTTCCGCCCTGCAGCGATGCCGGCGCGCCGCTGTGATCGTATGTGT
>JAEUJD010000196.1 GCA_016793015.1 Phycisphaerales bacterium | reverse complement strand
CTTCTTATCCCACGGCGCCACCGGAATGTGGAACTGCTTCACCAGGCTCGCGGTCAGCGAACCCGCGCTCGTCACAATCTTCTCCGGATTGTGCATGTGCTGGCGTGCCAGCCGCTCAACCTCATCGCTCAGCGTCGCGCTCACAAAGATCGTCTGCCGACCCTCGGGCGGCGTCCCCGGCTTCGGGCACATGCTCAAGATCCGCTTGATATCGTCGCGGAACCCGATGTCGAACATCCGGTCCACCTCGTCGAGCACCGCAAACCGAATATTCTTCAGGTGCAGGTACCCGCGCTGCAGCATGTCGAGCACGCGCCCGGGCGTACCCACGATGATGTGCGAGCCGGTTTCGAGCTGCCTCGTCTGCGCCTGGATCGACTGCCCGCCGTACAGCGTCACCGCCCGGATCGGCGTGTGCTTCGCCAGTTCGTTGATCTCATCGGTAATCTGGATCGCCAGTTCGCGGGTGGGCGCGAGGATCAGCGCCTGAAACTGCGTGTCCTTGCCGCACATGTGGATCAGGGGCAATCCAAACGCCGCCGTCTTGCCCGTGCCCGTCTTCGCCTGACCCAGCACATCGCGCCCCGTGAGCGCAATCGGGATCATCTTCGCCTGGATCATCGTGGGCTTGCTGAAGCCCATCTCCGCCAGCCCCTTGAGCACGCTGTTGCGCAGCCCAAGAGTGGCAAAGTCCGCCGCGTTGTCGAAGACATTGTCCTGCGCAACCGGCTTGAACTCGTGGTGCGTGATCACGCCGTGCGGCGTGTGGTGCGACATCTCGACGGTGTCCGCCGCATCCTGCGTTGCTTGCCGGCTTGCGACTTCGCCCTCAGTGCCCTGAGGACCCGTGTGTGAACCCGTTTCGGATTCGGAAGGGCTGGGGGACTCCGTCCCCTGATTCATGTTCATGTGTTCTCGACTCGTTGTATTAGACCGACAGAAGTACGTCCGAAGGAGTGGAGTGGGCCGTTGTTCGAGGGAAAGGGCCGTGAAGCCCCGTCATCCTGACACCACCCGCACCCGCAATTCTAGATCGGCTCGGACCCAACACCCAAGCTATTTCCAAGAGGCTTTTGCCTCCCGCAAAACCCGGTGTGATTTCCGATCCCAGCACCTCTACACCATCTCCAGCCCGCCGCCACACACCCGCCCTCTCAAAATCCCAATTCCGCACTCCGCACTCCCAACTTCCCCGTCTTCCTCCGTGTCCCCTCCGTGGCCCTCAATGGTGTTCCGTGTTTTTCCCCCGCCTTTCCGACCACCCGAACCCCTCCGCGAAACTCCGCCCTCTCCGCCCCTCCGCGTTCTCTCCCTTCTTCGTGCCCTTCGTGACTTCGTGGTTCACTCCCCCTCACCCCTTCAGCACAAACGCCCTCTCCCTCCAAAGCTTCTCCACCAGCGGCCCAACCGCCCCCGACGGCTTCAACCCCGGCCCCAGCGGGTTCTGGCCCGCGATCCGCGGGTCCTGCGCGCACGCCACCAGCAGATCCACAAGCCCCTCAAAGTCGCTGATTGCAATCTGCTCCCGCTCGATCGTCGCCCTCCGCGTGTTCGTCCCTTCCTGCACCGCCGCCAGATCGCCCATGTTGTGGTAGTTCCCAAGGGGCAAACAGACACACGTCGCGTCGTATCCCGCGGCACAGAACACCGACGCCTCACACGCCCCCCCGGCCATCAGCTTCCTCTGCCACTTCCACTTCCGCGATTTATCCACCTTGTCCTTCGCGTGTGGCGTCGAAGGCCCGCCCGCCAAAGCCTCCGCACACTTTGCAATCGCCTCCGTCAGGCTCGGCGAGAAGATCGAAATCCGGTCCCCAACCCGCACAATCGGCCCGCCCCCGATCGGCGAGTCGTGCGGAAAGCTCCGGCTGTTCTCGAGCGCGATCACAACCGAGTTCTTCGGCATCGTCCCATCGCGGCAGGCCGCGATCGCCCCAATAAACCCGATCTCCTCCGCCCGCGTGAAAATCAGCCGCACATCGCGGGCTGTCTCCTTGTTCTCTTCGATCACGTCCATCGCGGCAAGGGCCGCCGCGACAGCGGCCAGGTCATCGCAAGCGCACGTGTGCAGAATCCCATTCAGAATCTCCGCAGGGGGGAGATCCCACACCGCGACATCCCCAACCTTCAGCCCCTCCGTCGTGTCGTTTGTATCGCTCAACTCCGCCGTGTAGTGCTTAAACGGCGATTCGCTCCCGTTCACCGGCGCCGCACTCGCCTCGCCCGTCAGCGTCGCATGATGCTTCGTATCGGTCGAGCTCCAGACCGTGACCTTCGCATCCTTGAAGTAGTCATCCATCACCCCGCCCCGGAACGAAAGCTCCACGCACGAAGGTGAGACGATCCGCTCAACCACAAACGCCGGATGATCCAGGTGCGCCGTGATGTAGACCGGAGGCAGATCGGTCCCCTTCGCATCCTTCATCGAAACGACCAGATTCCCGCTCGCATCCGCCGTCACCGTCAGCCCGGCCCGAGCCTTCCCCCAACTTCGAATGTATTCAAGAACCCGCCCCTCGCGCCCCGCCGCCGTCGGCAACTGCGTGACGTCCAACAACCACTTCCGATGCATCTCCCGCCGATTCGCGCTGATCATGCCAAATGCTAGTGGCACCGGGGCTTCCGCCCGGTATTGTTTGAATCTCCGCCCATGGCTGTCTGAAACCGAACGCACCACGCAAGAGCCGCACATTTTTTCTCGCTGCAAAGCAGCGACAGCCTGAAGCCTGGAGGCGCGAGCCCCAGGAAAGGTGCTTTTCGATTGTCGAAGCCGCGAAGCGGCGACACAATGCTCTCGCCATCCTCTTCACCCTCCCTTGTACGAAATCACCGGCTTCAGCCTGCGCACCACCCGCACCAGATCTCTCTGCGCCTCCAGTACGACCCGCAGATCCCGATACACCCCCGGCGCTTCATCCAGCATCCGATCCTCCATCCGCTCGTCATATGCAACGCCCTCCAGCTGCCGGCGCAACTTCCCTGCGCTGATGCTCTTCCGCGCCTCTCCGCGGCTCAGTACTCGTCCCGCTCCATGGCTGCTCGAGCACAGCGCCTCCGAATTTCCCCTTCCCTCTACGTGCGCACTGAAAGTCCCCGCCGACCCGGGAATCAGCCCCGCCTGCCCGCTCGCAGCCGGGCTTGCACCCTTGCGATGCACGATGAACTCGAGACCCCCGTGCGATTCCAGCCGGACGAAGTTGTGTGGCAGATCAACGAACGATTCCCAATCCGCCTTCAGCCCGCACTCGCGTTTCAGCACCGCCGCCGCGCTCACCAGTAACTTCCTCCGGTTCGCCGCGGCATACAGCACCGCCCACTGCTGATCCGCCAGGTAATTCCTGCCTTCTTCCGTGCCAATCGAGAGCGCAAGCAGTTTCCCATGCGCATGCCGCGCACTCGTCGTTCGGCCCAAGCCGTGCAGCGCGGCATTGGTGTAGTGCCGCGCGATTGTCTGTCCCATCGCCCGCGACCCGCTGTGCACCATCAGCCACACCCGCCCGTCATCGTCCGCTTGCACTTCCAAAAAGTGATTCCCGCGCCCGAGCGTCCCGAGCTGCATCAACCCATCGCGTTCAGCCGCCTTCGACAATCGCTTCTCGCGCAGCATGTCCACTGCCGGCGCACCATCGCTCCACGCCGAGTGCCGTGCCGAGCGCGTGAGAATCGGTACCTCGCGACCCAACTGCTCAAGCACAAGACGCCGTCGCTTTTCGTGCAGCGCCTCGATCCCGAGACCGCTCAGTGCAACGGTGCTCATCCCGCACCCGATGTCGCCTCCGATCGCCTGCGGGTATATCAGTTCCGACGTCGCGATCACCGTCCCCACGCACACGTCCGCCGCGGGATGCACATCGGGCATGACCGCGAGCCGTTGCAAGTCGGCGAGTTGCCGAAGCCGATCGAGCGCCTTCGCGGTCGCTCCGTCCAGCCCCGAAGCGAGCCAAAGCTTCACCCTCGGATCGCTTTCGATCAGGATCTGCAGCGCCTTCGCGCCGCCCTCCGCGGTTTTCTCACCGCGCGTAGCCCCTCGCGTGCGTTCTTCGCCATCACAATTGTCATCGAAATCGTTCATGACGCTTCTCCTTCTCTTACAACCCGCCCGATCGCGTACAGAACCACGACCGGCACGCGTTTCCTCCGCATCGATCTCGCGAGCGCCACCCGCATCGCGCCTTGTCGTGAAGCCAGCCAGGCTCGCACCACGTCTTCATCCACGCGCGCATCCCAAATCACACCGATGCGGATCGAGCTTCCCCCGCCCCGCATCTCCGAAGCCTCCACGCGAGCGCCCCATTCGATGGCGCGCCCATCCGCGCCGAGCTCCGCCTCGATCACGGTCGTCGCATGGTGCAGCAACTGCTCCTGCTTCCATCCGCGCTTGCGCTCGTTCTCCGAGCGCTCTTCCAGTTCATCAAACCTCGGGTTGTCCCCGTCCATCTCACCGGCCTGCGCGCAGAGATCGCGCACGCCCCGTTTGCGGTCGTTCTTCAAAATCATCGCTCCATCCCGCGCGCAGTGCGTCCGCAGCGATTTTCGCTCGGCAAAATCCGAAGCGCAACTCGCCAGCCGCAACGCTCAGAGCGCGGCAATAGCCTTCAAGAGTTCAATCAGCCAGTTGTAAAGTGAGAACTCGCCGGCGCGAAGCAGTCCTTACCGGACGCACCCGTACGAGGAGTTCGACATCAAAGCTGTATGACCCGCAGACATGGGAACTCCTTTCTCCGCGGGGATCCCGCGTAAGGAAAGTCTATCGGCAAATGCCTTGAAATCAAGGACAATGCGACGAATTCTTCAGATCGACCGGCGGTGAGATTGGCTGATGTATTTCGAGCGTGCATTTTCGAAAAATGTACAATGTACCTTGTTCGTCTGCGATGAACTTGCGACTGTTGTAGCCAAAGCAAATGCCACGAGCAGCCAAATCAAAATCAATTCAGGCCAGTGCTGCAAAGGCCGCTCATGATCCCCTCGCGCTCAAGATTTTGTATGACACATACTGGTCCCAGAAGGGATGGAAGCTGCATCCTTGGAATGCGCCGCCGCCAATGCCTGCATCCAGTGACTTTGAGTATGCAAAGTCAAGGGGCATCATGTTCTCGCACTTCGCCGAAACTCGGAGTGAGACAGTTTCAAGAGTTCGTAGAGTTGCAGAACGAACGTCGATTCAAAGCGTTGCGGATGCCTTTATTTCTAGTCTCGAAACTCGGCGGCTGGAGCTTCGCTCTGCATTGGGTTCGTTCGCCGCTGCAAGACACTTTCCGGCTCATGCGTGCAGCGAAAACAGTCGCCGTGATGCACCGCACATCTGCTCCGTTTGTGGTTTGGCGGATGTGGACGGTCTGCATGATCGCAATGTCTTGAATTTTGAACGCTTCAAATGGGGAGGGGTTCGTCACACCGACGCAGAATACATCGCGCACGACCTCGAGTTGTTTTGCTCCGAAGACGTGATTGCGCCTTCTCCCAACGCGATGCAAATTCTCCGTTCGGTGCTTGGCGCAATCGCAAGTGCTCGCGCGAATGCAAAGCCCGCCGATCTTGAACGTGCAATCGCGGGTTTGTTCCCGTCGAATCAGTCAGAAAGGCGAGTACTCCTCGAAATTTTTGGAATCTGCGGCGTGCTTGAGCCCAAAGGAAAGCCAAGCTATCGGAAGCGATTTATTCCCGATCACGCCGTCCCTAATCCCCCGGGCTCTAAAAACGACTGGGCCTACCCCGTCGCTTGGTGGCGAGGATCCGATGGCGTGAATCGCGCTGCGGTTCGTGAGTGGTTTCCCGCTCTCAGCGAGAAAATGTGAGCGTGGGTCGGTGGGAAACTCGAATGTTCAAGACTGTTTCGCCGCCTCCAACGTCCTCTTTATTCCCTCAGGGAAATCCACCACCGGCTCATACCCCAACAGAGCCTTCGCCGCAGAGATATCCGCCGACGAATGCCGCACATCCCCCGCCCGAGGCGGCCCAAACGTCGGCGTCGAATCCACCTTCAGCACTTCTCCCATGTGCTTCAAAACCGCAAGCAGCGAAATCCGCGCGCCCGTCCCGATGTTCACAACCTCGCCCGCAAGCGGCTTCTCCGAAGTCGCGGCCAAAAGATTCGCCAGCACCACATTGTCGATGTACGTGAAGTCCCGCGTCTGCTCACCATCACCCAGCACCCGCGGCTGCTTCTTCGCGCCGAGCGTATCCGCAAACGCGCTGATCACCGCCGCATACGGGCTTTTCGGATCCTGTCGTGGCCCGAAAATATTGAAGTACCGCAGGCTGATGCACGACATCCCGAAACACCGCGCGAACGTCCGCAGCAGCATCTCGCCCGTCACCTTGCTCATCGCGTACGGCGACCACACATCCGGCACGTCCGTCTCTTTACTCGGCAGGCTCGGCGAATTCCCATACGCCGCGGCACTCGCCGCAAACATCACCCGCTTCACCCCCGCATCCTTCGCCGCGAGGAGCACCCGCTGCGTCCCATCCACATTCACCTGCAGGCACTTCTCCGGCTTCTCCACGCTCTCTGGAACGCTCACCAGTGCCGCCTGATGGAAAACAAAATCGCACCCGCTGATCGTCCGCCGCAGAACCGTGTCATCCAGAATGCTGGCTTGGACGAATCGCAGGGTGCCTTCATTCGCCATGCCGTCTTTCGGCGCAGGCGCTTTGGGCAAGTTGCTCTCAAATCCGCCCGAGAGATCATCCAGCACCCGCACATTCGCCCCGCATGCCACCAGAGCCTCGGACAAGTGCGACCCGATGAACCCCGCCCCGCCCGTAATCAGCGCAGTCTTCCCGCGCAGATTCGAAGCGACCTTCGGAAACGTCTCAACGATGAAATGCCCTTTGCTCATGCTGTCTTTTTCTGAAGCCCCTCCCTGTGGGGGTTGGGGGTGGGTTGGTTTTCTGCTTGATCTCTACGCCGTCAATCGCTCACTCGATCGGGTCAGAAGCCCAATTCTCTTCTACCTTATCGCCAACCCCCCGCATCGAACTCCGCACTAAACTCTCCTCCTGAGAGAGGTTCCAGAGAGGTTCCCGCTATCCCCTATCCAATATGACATCCCCGCACTCCGAAAACTGGTCCCTCTCCGACCGCCTCGCCTGGGCCTGCGCCTTCCGCGTCGCCGTCGCCTCGCATCAGGACGAAATGATCGACCTGATCGCCCGCGACGTGGATAAGCCCGCCTTCGAGGCGCTCATGGGCGACATCCTGCCCCTGCTCTCCGCCTGCAAGTGGACCGAGAAGCGTGCCGGTTCGCTCCTTTCCCCACGCCGGCTTCGTCACGGCGGCGTTTTCTCGCTCGCCAACAAAGCCCTCCTCACCCGCGCCCCGCTCGGCCACGTCGCCATCATCGCGACCTGGAACTATCCGATTCAGTTGCTGGGCATCGAACTTCTGCAGGCGCTCGTCACCGGCAACCGCGTCACCGTCAAACCCTCCGAGAACGCTCCACGCTCGCAAACGCTCCTCCTCGAACTCGCCCGCGACGCCGGCCGCACGTGCAACATGCCCGAGGGCCAACTGGCCTGGACCCCCGCAACCCGCGAGGCGGGCGCCACGCTCCTGAAAAACGATCGCTTCGACCACGTCGTCTTCACCGGCTCGACCAGCGTTGGTCTCGCCATCGCCGAAACCCTCGCGCCGACCATGACCGCCAGCACGCTCGAACTCTCCGGCCGCGACAGCGCCTTCGTGCTGGACGACGCCGATCCGGAACTCGCGGCAAGCGCCATTTTCCAGGGCGTCGACATGAACACCGGCCAGACCTGCATGGCCCCGCGCCGCGCCCTCATCGATGAAAAGGTCTACGCCGATTTCGTCCGCCGCATCGCCTCCCGCGCCGGTGCCGCTCGCCCCCGCCCGCTCATCAACGAGCAGTCCGCCAGACAGTGCTACGAACTCGCCCGCGATTGCCAGGCCCGTGGGGGTCGCTCGCTTGCAGGCGTCATCGAAGCCCCCGAACCCGACAAGAACGGCCGCCTCCGCTGCCTGCGTCCGATGGTTTTCGCCGATTGCCCGCGCGATGTGCCGCTCGTCGAAGGCCGCCACTTCGGCCCGCTCCTCGCCCTCATCCCCGTTAAAAATCTCGATGATGCCCTCCGCATCCACGACGGCGTCGATCAGGTTCTCAACACCAGCGTCTTCACCCGCAATCCGGCCCGTGTCGAAGGCTTCCGCCATCGCCTTCGCTCCACCATCATCACGATCAACGACTGCCTGCTGCCCACAATCCACCCCTCCGTCGGACTCGCGGGCCACGGAATGTCCGGCTGGGGCATCACCAAGGGCGAAGCCGGCCTGCTCGCCATGACGCGGCCGATCTACACCACCCAGACCATCCCCCTTTTCCGTTTCTCGATGGAAGCCGTCTCCCCCGGGATCGAGAAAGGCATGTCCAAGTTCATCAAGTTCTGGTACGGAGCCAGCAAGGTCGCTCCAAGGCCAGCCACAGCCGCCCTCGGCGCGTCTGCACCCCAGCCCCACTCCCAGCCCCACTCCCAGTCTCAGCCTCGAAATTCGCCCGAACCGGTGGCAACTTCCTTTGCCGAATAGAAGACTTTTGAGTCCGGAATGAAATACCATTCCGCCCGTCCCGCTGTTTTTCCCTCTGCTGTTCTGCCAATCTGCCGTTCTGCGGCTCTCTCCCATGCCCACCAAATCCAACTCGAATTCCCATCACGCCGTCGTCATCGGTGGGGGCCTCGCCGGCCTCGCCGCGGCAGCCGAACTCTCCACCGCTGGCGTCAAGGTCACGCTCGTTGAATCCAACAAGCACCTCGGTGGCAAGATGAACCTGCTCGAAGAGCAAGGCTTCAAGTTCGACATGGGCCCGACCATCCTGACCATGCCTCAGGTCCTCAAGGGCATCATCCGCCGCAGCGGCCGCCGCGTTGAAGACCTCATCGACTTCGTCGATCTCGACCCCCAGTGGCGCTGTCACTTCGAAGACGGAACCGTCATCGACCTCCGCAAGGACGTTGACACCTTCGCCCAGCAGCTCGACAAGCAGTTCCCCACCACCAAGCCCGGCGACGGCTACAAGCAGTTCATCGAATACAGCCGCAAGCTCTACCGCCTCAGCGAAAAGGTCTTCTTCTACAAGGACCTCGGCGCCGCGACCGACCTCATGTTCAGCCCGCCCAAGGCCAAGGGCATCGGTGGCGATCTGATGGCGATGGTCGGCACCATGCACTCGACGGTCGCAGCGCAGATCGAGAAGTACGTTCCCGAGCCGCACCTGCGTCAGGTGATGGAGCACTTCCTTCAGTACGTCGGCAGCAGCCCCTTCATGGCCCCGAGCATCCTCAGCCTCATCGCCGCGGCGCAGGTTGATTACGGCTGCTGGTACTCGATGGCCCCGAAGAAGGACGGCCAGCCGCTCGACGGCGGCACCCGCTGCGTCGCCCGCGCGCTCGAGCGCATCGGCCGCGAACAGGGCGTGAACTTCATCACCGGCCGTCGCGTCAGCCGCATCGTTGAGCGTGACGGCAAGGTCATCGGCGTTGAGCTGGAGTCCGCAACCGGCCAGTCCAACGGCAAGCCCGCGGACTTCATCGCCGCGGACGCCATCGTGTCCAACTGCGATGTCCAGCGTACCAACCGCGATCTGCTCGCCGCCCCTGCCGCGCGAGCCGAACAGCGTGCCATCGCCAGGAAGTACACCCCCGCCTGCAGCGGCGTCGTCCTCTACCTCGGCCTCAACAAGCAATACGACCACGTCAGCCACCACAACTTCTTCTTCAGCAAGAACAGCCACGAAGAGTTCAACGACATTTACAGCAAGGGCATCCCCGCCCGCGATCCAACGCTGTACATCGCCGCGCCTTCGCGTAGTGATCCGACGCAGGCCCCCCCCGGTGGCGAAGCGCTCTACGTGCTCATCCACACGCCGTACATCCGCGACGGCCAGAAGTGGGACGGCCCGGGCGGCCTGATGGATCAGTACAAGCCCGTCGTCCTCGACAAGATGCGTCGCATGGGCTTCGCCGACATCGACCGTCACATCGTCGTCGAACGCACGCTCAGCCCCGCCGGCATCGAGAAGATGTACAACGCCGAAGGCGGCGCGATCTACGGCCTTGCAAGCCACGGCCGCATGCACGGCGGCTTCAAGCCCAAGAACCGCTCACGTGTCTACAAGAACCTCTACCTCGCGGGAGGCAGCGCGAACCCCGGCCCCGGCACCCCGATGGTGATGATGTCCGGCGTCACCGCCGCGAATTGCCTCCTCGAAGACTGGAAGATCCCGCTTCCGACAGAGTCCGGCCGTTCGGTCACATCGTCCATCGTCGAGCCCAAGGGTGAACCGGTCGCGGTGTGAGCGGGAACAGACGCACCGGCAATCCGCGTTATCATCGACCATGCTCGAACTGCAGGAAAAGCCGGTCAGCGCGCCCAAGCAAGGCCATCCCCCGTTCGGCCTGCGCCAGCCCGCCTCTCCCCTTGATTGGCCCGATCTTGAAAACCTCGATGATCCGCGCGCACTGCAGGCGCGCATCGATCGCATCCCGATCTGGCATCACAAGTTTGAGCTTCCTGGAGGAGTCTGGACGAAAGGACCCTTCAAGCCCGAAGAGCGTCTCCATCGTTTCGGAATTCCCCAGCGTCTCGACGGCAAGACCGTGCTCGATGTCGGCGCGTGGGACGGTTTCTACACCTTCGAGTGCGAACGGCGCGGCGCCCAGGTGACTTCGGCCGACACATGGAATCCCGAGCACCTCGTGACGAGCGAGGGGTACGCCGTCGCGCACCGCGCGCTCAAGTCCAAGGCGCTGCCGATCCGTGTGTCGGTGCATGACCTTGATCCCGCACTGCACGGGCAGTTTGATCTCGTGCTGTTCTTTGGCGTCTTCTATCACTTGACCAATCCGTTTGAGGCATTGCAGAAACTGCGGGCGGTCACCAGGCAGACGCTCATCGTCGAGACCGCGTCGGACATGCGGCTGGCCCGCTTGCCCGCGCTTCGGTTTTACGAAGGGTCCGAACTGGCGAACGACAACACGAACTGGTTCGCGCCGAATGCCGCGGCACTGATCGCCATGTGCAAGGCCGCGGGCTTCCGCGATGCGAAACTGCAGTGGCGACTGCCGCTGCCGAAAGCGCTCGCGCGTTCGGCGTATCGGCTTGTTCGATTCGGCGAAAGCCCGATTCAGTCGTTCAATCGGGGACGGATCGTTGTGCACGCGACGGTCTGACCGGCGCGATCACTCTTCGCAGAGCAGCGTGTTGTAGTAGCCGACAAAGAAAACAAAGTCGGTGTCATCGACGAGGCCGTCGCCGTTCCAGTCGCAGCGCTTGCTGGCATCCGGAACGACAAGGGCGTTGTACGAAGGCAGGAACTCGACAAAGTCGGCATCATCGACAAGGCCGTCCTCGTTGAGATCGCCGGGGCAATAGGCCTGCACATGGAGCGTGCCGATGCCGAAGCCACCGCACTGGTTGCCCGTGTTGAAGCTGTACCCGCCGGCATCCGCCGGGATGAACGGGTCGATGACCATGACCTCGGCGAGTGCGCCGAGATTGCGGCCTCCTTCTTCAACATTGATCTCGTCTTTGCGCCACTGATACGTACGCGGGCCCGGGCCATCGACGATGCAGCGGAGAACGACTCGGTCGCCGGTCTTAGGCATGTACGGAACCGAGAAATCAGCGGGCGAGAGCGGGCCGCACTCGGTCGTGCTCCAGTCGTTGAAGTTCCACGAAACGATGTCCTGATTCGCCGTCGCGCCGCCCGCGCCGGCCGTGAAGCCGACCCACGCGCAGCCATCGCCACCGAAGAGCGGCCCGTCCTCGCCGAGCGTGCCAAGGTCGAGAGGGCAGAAGAGCACCGGCTCGTTCTCAAGAAACACGAACAGCACACCGGGCGTGTATTCGATTTTGATCTCGAGCGTGCCCGCGTGAGCAAACCATTCGGGGAGCGTTGCGTGCGCGAGCGAGTAGGTGTCTTCCGGGGAGTTTGGTTCGATGCCGCGGGTCTGCACGCTGACGTGCGGGCCGGGGAACTCGTCGCTGAAGACGAACGTGTCGAACTCGATGGCAACGGAACGGGGGATGCCGCCGAAGCCCATATCCGATCCCCCCCCGCCAAGGGCCTCCTCACTATCGGCCTGCAGGACGAACGCAAAGCCATCGGCTTCGCCGTCGCTGATATTGAATCGGAAGGTTGTGACAAATCCGGCGTTCACACCGGCCTGCGTCGTCTTGAACCACGCCGCCCCCGCGCCGTCTTCGCCCGACTTGGTCAGACGCAGCACGTCGTTTACAACTTCGGTGCGGCCGACGAGCGAAAAGCCGCTGGTATCGCTGAAGTCGGCGAACTGGAAAACCGCGCCGCACTGACCAAAGGCCGCAGCACCCGCGCTCATCGCGAGAACGATCGAATACACACCGGTACGCATGAAATTCCCTCTCCGGCGGCCCGCCGCGCAGTTGAAGTCAAAGGATACAGCACGGTGCAAGCCCTGAGAAGATACTGGCGGGGCGCAGGGCCGTTCTTCGCGCGTATTTCGCCCGGGATCGGAAGCAAGAGCGGTTTTCCGGACGTTGCCGGACCCTGGAAGCGTCGTGGCGGGGCGACCCGCCCAACGATTCGGCTCTCCATGGCCACGCCGGAAGCCAATGCTCCCGACTTCATCCCTGCGGCATACTCCGCGCGGGTTATCTATTACTTCAACAAGTTC
>JAEUJD010000190.1 GCA_016793015.1 Phycisphaerales bacterium | reverse complement strand
TGCCCGGAAAATCCCAGACAAGCCGCATCGCTCTTCACGCACCAGGCTTTCGACTGTGTAGAAGAGTGTCAGGAAGCAGAGCAGAAGCGTGATGGTGTTGAACCCGCCCGCCGCGGCATTGCCTGTCGTGACCAAAGCCTCTGTATCAAGCGTGCCCGGCCGAAATGAAGTCGAGCCCCAGATCTGCAGCAGGATCAACGGCCCGAAGAGCCAGACTCCCGGCGAGCGGAGCAGGAAGCGGGTTTCCTGCCGCAGGATTCCCAGCGTCGCACGAACGAACGTGGGCGGAGCGACAAGGGAAGCAATCGGCCCGCCCCGTGCCGCGATCGACGCGTGTACGAAGTCGCTGGCACGGGGCTGTGTTGCTGCGTCGGCGAGCAGCTGGCCGGCGTTGCGGATGCGTCGGTCGCGTGATTCGGTGCGGGCGAGCCTTCGCCCCGTGGCCCAAACCCCGAGCAACCCAACCAGAACGAGCGCGATGCGGCTGAACACGAAGACAGAGTCGGGGCGAATCCAATTGGCGTTGTAGAACGCGACGCCCCGGTCTTCATCGAGATACGTGCGGGAAAGCCAGCGGAATCCGGTCGGATCGACCATCATCATCAGGCGATCGACCCACAGGGGCAGCCATTCCGGCCGGAAACTCCAGAGAAAGAAGATGCCGCCGACGAGGATGACAACCGGCAGCGCAAAGACCAGCACCGGCTGACGGGTGCGAACTCCCAGCCACATCGAAACGCCCCCGACAAAGATCATGAGCGGGAACGCGATGAGCACAAGAGGCCAGAAATAACCGAGCGGGTTGAACGCGATCCTGGCGGTCTCGGTCGTGTTCACGGGCCACAGTTCATACAGGCCCATCTGCACGACAATCCAAAGCAGCAGAATCAAACCGAGGACCGACAGCGCGCCGAAAAACCGCGAGAACACATACTGCGTCATCGAGATCGGCGTTGAAAAAACCAGCCGATTGATGCGCCGGTCAAAGTCTGTGAGGATCGGCATGCCGCAGATCACGGCCGTGAAGAAGGGCAGGATGAGCGCAAAGAGGAGGGTGTCGGCAAAGAGCAGGTTCGCCGGCGCATTGATCGCCAGTTTCGCCCCGCCCGTATCCGCCGACCCCGCATTGATCCGCACATTCCCCAGGACGAAGCCGAGGGACATGAGCGCGAAGATCGCGAACATGATGATGTGGACCGGTCTCTTCCATGATGATTTCAGCTCGAGCCGGGGAAAGGCCGAGAGGGCGCGGAGTGAACTCAAGCCGCACCTCCGACGGTTTCGACGGGTGCGGCGTGCACGAGTGCCGGGGGTAATTCGTGCGGGGCGCAGCGCATGAGGACGAGGTAAGCGTCCTCGAGTGTTCCCGAACTGAGGGAGAAGCCGGCCGGTGCGCTTTGCCCTGAGCGGACATACACCCGGACGCGGTTGGTGCGGCCCTCGGATAGCACGGCGCTGATGACCTTGTTCGATTTGGCGAACTCGGGCAGGTGGTTGTCGTCCACCAGCCCCTCGAAGATCGTGCCCTCGATCGCGCCGCGGGCGGCGCTGGGCGTGGTATCCGCGACGACCTCACCCGATCGAATCACCGCCAGTCGCGGGCACAGTGTCGAGATGTCTTCCACGATGTGCGTTGAGAGAAGCACGATCCGCCCCGCGCTCATCTCCGCCAGCAACCTGTAAAAGCGCTGGCGCTCTTCCGGGTCCAGTCCCGCCGTCGGCTCATCCACGATCAGAACGCGCGGATCGCCCGCGATCGACTGCGCCAGCCCGAGCCGCTGCCGCATCCCGCCCGAGTACCCACCCACCTTCCGCTTTGCTGCCGAAGTGAGATTCACCCGCTCCAGCAACTCGTCCGCCAGCTTCCCACGCCCCTTCGGCCCGCTGACACCCTTGAGTTTCAGCAGGAACTCCAGCATCGCCTTGCCCGACAAGTCGGGATAGAACCCAAAGTCCTGCGGCAGATACCCGAGCCGCTGCCTCATGAACATCGGGTCCTTCACGATGTCCGTCCCGTCCAGCAGGATCGTCCCTGCCGTCGGCTCCATCAGGGCCGCAACCAGATTCATCAGCGTCGATTTACCCGCGCCGTTGGGCCCGAGCAGGCCGAACATGCCAACAGGAATATCGAGCGACACTCCGCGCAGTGCGCAGACGGGGCCTGGGTGGATCTTGACCAGACCACGGATCGAGAGCGGCGCATTGAAAGCCATGTCGTTTGCCCTATCAAGATAGTTTGGAGGCCCGGAAATCCACACGGCAAGCGCGTTACGGAAGCCGCGCTGGCGCGACAGTTGTCTCATTCGGTTTCGTCGCGCGCAAGTTGCAGGCGGGAAGCCGAACTCGCACACTGTACCGAAGGCGAGGGCCCCCGCAGCGGTGTGCAGCGGTTCGGGCAGTTCCACCGGCATGCTGAGGATGGGCTTGAAACGAGATAATCGCATGCCGAAGCCACGCGAGCCGTTCGCCCGCTCTGGTATAGTGAAGCGCTCGCTCCCGGATGGCGCGCGCAAGGGTGGGAATCTGATAAGCGATCGGATATGAACAATCAGCTCGCAATGGTCTTGACACTGCTGGTGAGCGCGATCGTGATGTTCGCGATCAACAAGCCGCGGATGGACGCGGTGGCGCTCATTGTGCTCACGCTACTGCCGTTCACCGGCGTCTTAACAATGGGCGAGGCGCTGGCGGGCTTCGCGGATTCCAACATTGTGCTGATCGCGGCACTCTTTGTTATCGGGGACGGTCTGGTGCGGACGGGAGTGGCGAGGAAACTGGGCGACTGGCTGACGCGGACGGCGGGAACCAGCGAAACCAGGCTGATCGCGCTCCTGATGGTGGTGGTGTGCGGGCTCGGATCGATGATGAGTTCGACAGCCGTGACGGCGATCTTCATTCCGGTGGCGCTGCGGATCTCCCAGAGCACCGGGACGTCGCCCAAGCGGCTGATGATGCCCCTGAGCTTCGCGGCGCTTATCAGCGGCATGATGACGCTGGTCGCAACAGCGCCGAATCTTGTGGTCAGTTCGGAACTGGAACGCAATGGGTACAAGGGGTTTCACTTTTTCAGTTTCACGCCCTTCGGCGTACCGGTTCTGATTCTGGGTGTGGCGTACATGATGTTTGCGCGTCGTCTGTTAGGCGGCGGGACGGAAGCCGGGCAGGTCGCAACGAGCGGGAAGCCGACGATGGCGGCGTGGGTGGACGAGTACAAGTTAGCCAGCCGCGAGATGCGGGCGCGTGTTTCCGATGGATCGGCGCTGATCGGGAAGAAGATCGGCGAGATTCGGCCGCAGGGCGATACGGGTTCGCGTGTTGTGGCGATCGAACGTGCTGGTACGCTGATGCAGGCGTCGGACGAATCGGAGTTCCATGCGGGAGACGTTCTGCTGATCGACCTCGGGGGTGCGAGCGCGTCGGTCGTTTCCGGCAAGTACGGACTTGAAGAACTCGCGCTCTCGGGCGCGTATTTCACCGATCGGTCGCAGGAAATCGGCATGGCGGCGGTGATCCTGCCGGCGATGTCGGAGTTCGTCGGAAAGACGATAGATGCGGCCAATCTCCGTGACCGGTTCGGATTGACGGTGGTGGGGCTCAAGCGTGGAAAAGGGGCGGTCGAAGGCCCTTTGAACAAGGAAGTTCTGAAACTCGGTGATGAACTGCTCCTGATCGGCCCGTGGAAAGCAATCGGGGCGTTGCAGTCGGGAGCGAGGGACGTTGTGCTGCTTGATCTTCCGGCCGAGCGGGCAGACGTGCTGCCTGTGGCAAGCAAAGCGCCGCAGGCATTGGCGAGTCTTTTCGTGGTCGTGGTGCTGATGGTCTGGGGGATCGTTCCCAACGTTCAGGCGGCGTTCATCGGTTGCCTGATGATGGGGGCGCTTGGCTGCATCAATCTCGAGAGCGCCTACCGATCGATCGATTGGAAGACTCTGGTGCTGATTGTGGGCATGCTGCCTTTCTCGATCGCGTTGCAGCGGACCGGAGG
>JAEUJD010000142.1 GCA_016793015.1 Phycisphaerales bacterium | reverse complement strand
TCGGCCTGATGACAATTGGGCTGATGGCGGGACGGCATTGGCACTCGATCGGGTCGCAGACCTGAGCACCCGCCGCGATACTCGGTGGGCGGCACCGGCAAAATACCGGAGGGAGATGCGTTCTGAGCACCGTTTGTTTGGATGGCGTGCGAAGGTGAAGAAAGAATCACCTGAAACCATGCCAAAAGCGGGTTTTTGCGTGAAACGTGTCCGGGAGACCATCGTCTAGAGTTTTCCATGTGGATCGTCCTGTTCGCACTTCGATACAAGTACACGGTCGGTGTGCTTGGCATCCTGATTCTGCTGTTCGGGGTGCTGTCGGTTCGGCGGATGTCGACGGACATTCTGCCGCGGGTGGATTCGCCGGAGCTGTTGCTGGTCTGGACGTACAACGGGCTCGACGCGAGCGAGATGGCGTCGAAGATCACGTCGTTCTCTGAGATCGCGACGCTGAACAATCTGGACGATGTTGCGGAGGTTCGATCGGAGACGTCGAACGGCTCGGCGATTGTGCGGATCCGGTTTCAGCCGGGCGTGAACATCGCAACAGCGCAGGCGCAGGCGGTGAGCGTTTCGCAGACGATCATCCGGAGGATGCCGCAGGGGACGACGCCGCCCTTGATTGTGCGGACGAGCCCGTCGAGCGTTCCGATCATTCAGCTCGTGATCTCGTCGGACACGATGTCGGGCGGGCAGTTGTTTGACTATGCGCGGCTGCAATTGCGGTCGCAGCTCCAGAGCATCCCGGGGATGCGGATTTCGCTGCCGTACGGGGGCGCGGCGCGGCAGGTGATGGTCGATCTTGATCCGCTGGCTCTGAACGCGTTCGGGCTTTCATCGGCGGAAGTAAACGCGGCGCTGGTTCGGCAGAACCTGACGCTGCCGTCGGGGTCGATCCTCGAGGGCGGGCGGGAAATGCCGATCGAGTTGAACGCGAGCCCGGAGCGGATCGAGGAGTTTCTTGATCTGCCGATCCGCTCGGTGGGTGGCGAGACGATCCTGCTTCGGGATGTTGCCAACGTGCGCGACGGCGAGGCGGTGTCGACAAACATCGCGCGGTTGAACGGGCAGAACGCGGTGATCATCGCGATTCTGAAACTGGGCAACGCTTCGACGGTCGAGATCATCGACAGCATTCTGGAGCGGATGCCGGAGATCCGGGCGTCGGCGCCGCCGGGGATGCTGATCGAGCCGATCTTTGATCAATCGGTGTTTGTGCGTGCGGCGGTGGCGGGGATCGAGCACGAGATCCTGCTCGTGGGCGGGCTGGTGGCGTTTGTTGTTCTGTTTTTCCTGGGCTCGTGGCGTTCCACGATCATTGTCTTGACGTCGATTCCGCTGGCGCTGCTGTGCTCGGTGATCGGGCTGCTGCTGGCGGGGGCGACTTTCAACCTGATGACGCTGGGGGGATTGGCGCTTTCGATCGGCATTCTGGTCGACAATGCGCTGGTTGAAATCGAGAACACCAAGCGGCAGATTGCGTCGGGCAAAGATGTGCTGACGGCGATCAAGGATGGCGCGCAGCAGGTGGCGTTTCCGGAGTTTGTGTCGACGCTTTCGATCTGCATCGTGTTCCTTCCGATTTTTCTGCTGACGGGGACGAGCGCGTATGTGTTTCAGCCGTTGGCGCTGGCGGTGATTTTCGCGATGATCGCGAGTTACTGCTTGGCGCGCACGCTGGTGCCGACGCTGGCATCGATGATTCTGCCGAGCGAGGTCCGGGCGGAAGCGAAGGCGGCGGGCCGCCCGCCTCGTGGTCTGCGCTGGATGCATCTCAAGATGGAGCACGCGATCGACGGGCTTTCGGGGCTTCAGGGACGCATTCTGGGTTTGCTGCTTCGGTGGAAGGTTGTGATCCTGATACCGATCGGCGCGGCGGTGGCGCTCGGGGTTTTTTCTGCTCTGCATGCGGGGCGGGAGTTCTTTCCGAAGACCGATGCGGGGCTGATCCGGCTGTTTGTGCGCGTGCCGAGCGGGAGCCGCGTGGAAGATACGGCGCAGGTGCTGGCGGATGTTCAGCGGAATATCCGCGAGATCATCCCCGCTTCAGAACTTCGGTTTGTGGTCGAGAACATCGGTGCGCCAAGCCCGATCAATCAGGCGTGGGTTCAGACGACATCGAGCACGTCTTCGGATGCCGAGGTGCTCGTGCAGCTTGCGAAGGGGCACGCACCGAGCCTCGGGTATGAAGGCCGCATCCGCGCGATGATGGCGGAAAAGTTTCCGGATGTTGAGATGTTCTTCCGGCCGGCGGATACGACGAGCCAGACGCTCTCTTCGGGCGCGCCAACGACATTCGAGATTCGGTTTGTGGGGCGTGATCGCGATGGCAATCTTGTTCTTGCACGCGACCTGATGGACCGGATGGAGAAGATCCCGGGTGTGGCCGATGTCACGCTGCGCGAGGTGCTGGATCAGCCTCGGTACTCGATCCGCATCGACCGGGCCCGCGCGGCGACTTTCGGCATCAATCAGCAGGATGCATCGAGTTCCATTCTGGCGGCACTGGGCAGCGGCGGCACGGTCGCGCCGAATGTCTGGGCCGATCCAATCGTGGGCACTTCGTACGACGTACAGGTGATTGCCCCACCATCCACGCTCACATCGGTCGAGCAACTGTTGAACTTGCCGATCAGGCCGTCGAACGGCGCTGCGCCGGTGCCGCTGCGCTCGTTCGCGACGCTGACCGAGAGGCGATCGCCCGCGAGCATTTCGCGCACGACGCTCCAGCCGACGATCACGGTGGTCGCGAACGCGGTCACGCGGGACATCGGATCGGTGTCGGATCGCCTCAACAAGATCATCGATGAACTCCGGACGAAGCAGCGTCCGGCGAACCGCATTGAACTGACGGGGCAGGCGGCGCTGATGCGTTCGGCGTACAGCGAACTGATCGGGGGGCTTGGTCTTGCGGCGGTGCTGGTGTTCCTGGTGATGGTGGTCAATTTTCAGTCTTGGCTGCTGCCTTTGGTGGCGATATCGGGTTTGCCGGTGGCGATCAGCGGCGCGGTGTTTTCGCTCTGGCTGTTTAGTACGCCGATCAGCGTGCCGGCGCTCATGGGCATTATCTTGGTCGTGGGTGTTTCCACGGCGAACAGCGTGCTGGTCGGCAGTTTCGCCCGCGATCTGTTTGTGGGGGGAATGCCGGCGCGTGCCGCGGCGATCGAAGCGGCGACGACGCGGCTTCGGCCCGTGCTCATGACGGCGACTGCGATGATCCTGGGTGTTGTTCCGATGGCGCTGGGCGGCGCGGAGGGCGGGGAGCAGAATGCACCGCTCGGGCGCGCGGTGATCGGTGGGCTTTTCTTCGGCACGATTGCGTCGTTGTTTGTCGTTCCAGTTGCGTTTGATTTTGTGTGCAGCCGGTTCCGGCGGCCGATGGATGTGCCGCCGGGTGGACTGGCATCAGAGGCGGTTTCGCACCCGCCGGTTCATTCGAGTGTTGATGTTTCCAGCAATGGCCATGCGGCGCTGCCCCACGGCCGTCCGGCGCCGGTTTGAAATTTCTGTTTTCGTTGAAGATCACTTTCCCGATTGCACGCCATGAAAATGAACTCACATGCTCTCGCGTTTGCCTTGCTGCCCGCTGCCTTGGTCTTTGCGCGGGCTTCGCCTCAGCCTTCGGATTCGGCGCGGGCTGTGCCTCAGGTGCAGACTGTGACGCCGATCGCGGCGGCGGAGAGCCGCACGTACACGATCCCGGGGCGCACGGAGGCGTTTGAATCGACCACGATCTTCACGCGGGCAACGGGGATTGTGAAGGATCGTCGCTTTGACATCGGCGATCACGTGAAGGCGGGCGATGTGATGGCGACGATCGATGCGCCGGAGATCGACCGAGCGGTCGAAAGCGCAAACGCGATGATCGATCAGGCCGAAGCGCGGGCGGAGAATGCACGGTTGCTCGCGGAACGTGCGGCATCGCTGCTTGAAACCCGGGCGATTGCCCAGGCGGAGGTTGATCTGCGGAATTCAAATGCGGCAGAGACTGCCGCGGCGGTGCGGTTTGCGAAGACCGAACTTGCGCGATACAAGGAGCAGCAGGGCTTTGCGACGGTGTACGCACCGTTCAGCGGCGTGATCGCGGCACGGAACTTCAACCGGGGCGACCGGGTGCGGGGGGATTCATCGACGGCCGATGGATGGCTATACCGGCTGGTCGAACTCAACAGGCTCCGGTTTGTGATCGCGGCCCCGCCGGATCTGGCGCTGCGGCTGAAAGCGGGCGATTCGGCCAAGGTTCGCTTTGCGGAGTTTCCGGGAAGCGATCTCAAGGCAAGCCTGTATCGCACGAGCGGCGTCTTTGATGATGCCAACGGGACGATGCGGGTCGAGCTGCTGATCGAGAACCCTGATCTGACGATTCCGGCCGGCCTCACCGGTGCCGCGACTTTCACGCTGGGTGCCGCAGACCGAACCTTTCTTGTACCGAACAACACCATCACGACGACACGAGGCCAGGCGTCGCTCTCGACGGTGGAGTCGGGCAAAGTGAAAGTAATCCGGGTCGCGGTCGGTCGGAGCCTGGGGACGAACACGGAAGTGACGTCGGCGGAATTGACGCCGGAGACGCGGATCATCATCAACCCGAACGCGATGTTGAGGGCGGGGGATGAAGTGCAGGCCGCGGCCGAAAGGACCAAATGAAACTGGTTCTGGGCACAAACCCCGAGAAGCGCACAGAGTCGCGATAACGAACCTGAAGCGGCAAAGTTGCCGCAACTCTTTGGGCCGTCGCGGCATACTAGAAGCGGGACAAGAATGATGCCCTGCCGAGAAGGCGGGGCCGGTTCATCTTTTGGGTGTCGGCGGACCAAATTGGATATCGATTCGCGCCTCTTCACGGATACAGGAGTCTTTCATGCTTCGCGATTCTTCTTCGGCAGAATTTCGGATCTTTGCGTTCGCGTTGTGCCTGGCGGCGGGCAGCGCGGTCTCGGTCAGTCGGAGTGCGAGCGCACAACCCGCTACGCCCAGCCCCGCTCCGGCCGCGGCAGAAGCACCAAAGCCCAAGGACGAATCGGGGCTGAAGTCGTTCGAGGAAGTCTCGAAGGGGTACGAAAAGATTGTGAGCACGGCGGACGGCAAGGGCGGGCTGTACACGCTCTGGAAGCGGGAGAAGGATGGCGGGCTGCTGGCGGAGTTGCCGTCGGGCTGGTCGGGGCAGAAGCACTTTGTGGCGATGACGATCGCGACGGGCGAGACGTTTGCGGGGCTTCAGGCGGGCGACTTGTATGTGTACTGGAAGCGGCTCGACAACCGGATGATGCTGATCTCGCCCGAGACGGACAATCGCTCGACAGGTGATGCGGAGAGCAAGGCGGGCGTGAAGCAGATCTTTACGGATCGCGTGCTGCTGGATGTGCCGATCGTCGCGATGGGTCCGGGCGGGCAGCCGGTGATTGATCTCAAGGAGATGCTGGCGGGACGGGTGAAGGAGATGTTTGCCGCGGGAGGGGGCGTTGGTGGGTTCATTGGCTCGGGGTTGTCGGGCGCGAACACGAAGCTGGCGGGCTTGAAGAGCGCGAAGGCATTCCCCGAGAACATCGAGATCAGTTACGAGATGCCGACGGCTGGTGGTCGGATGCAGGAATTCCATTACTCGATCAGCCGCATCCCGGACAGCACGGGGTACACGCCCCGGGTGGCGGATGAGCGGATCGGGTATTTCACGACGGTGTATCGCGACCTTGGTAAGTTCACGGAAGAGGACAAGTGGGTTCGGTACATCAACCGCTGGAATGTTGAGAAGGCCGATCCGAGGCTGAAGATCAGCCCGCCGAAGGAACCGATCATTTTCTACATCGAGCACACGACGCCGGTACGTTATCGCCGGTACGTTCGCGAAGGCGTGCAGCGGTGGAACGCGGCGTTCGAGAAGATCGGGATTGCGGACGCGATCCAGGTGTATCAGCAGGATGCCGCGAGCGGCGCGCACATGGACAAGGACCCGGAAGATGTGCGGTACAACTTTGTGCGCTGGGTGAGCAACGACATCG
>JAEUJD010000106.1 GCA_016793015.1 Phycisphaerales bacterium | reverse complement strand
GCGAGCGATGAAACGCAGCGGATTCACACTCGTTGAGATCTTGATCGTTGTTGTGATCCTGGGGATTCTCGCGGCGATTGTTGTGCCGCAGTATTCGAATGCCACCGAGAGTGCGAAGGCGACGGCGACGATTGACCAGCTTGTGAAGCTTCGCCAAGCGGTGAACATCTACTACTACCAGAACAGTTCGCGATTTCCGAGCATCACGGCCGGGGACGGCACATGGGGCGAGCTGAAAACGGGCGGCTTCTTCAAGTACAACCCGGTTAACCTGCATGTTGCGGGATCAAGCGGCGGCGTAATCACCCTGGGCACGGGCCCGGATTCGGCAAAGACGAACGCGTATGGCTGGATATTCAATCCGGCGACCGGCGATGTGTGGGCGGCCTCCTTTGATGCGAACGACAAGCCCATTCCGTGAGCAAAGCCTTGAACATGCGGCAAACCAATTCTTTTCAATTCACCACTCGAACGGGTTACACGCTCATCGAGGTGATGATCGTTGTGACGGTTTTGGGTATTGCCGCGGCGCTGTCGGTGCCGGCGTTCAAACAAACCGGGGTCTTTCAGGTTCAGTCGTCGCTCCGGACGATCGTGTCGGACATCACGGAATTGCAGTCGGATGCGCTGGCGACGCAGCAGGCGCGGGCGATTGTGTTCAACGCTGCGAAGAACTCGTACACGATGTGCCGCGTGCCGGGGACGAGTGTTGATCCGGCGATTGACGGGATCGATACGCGGGTGATCGGCGGGGCGATCTACGGGAACGCGATCATCCGGAACGTGAGCTTCAACAACAGCCAGACGCTGATCTTTGATGAGCTGGGAGCGCCGGTGTCTGCGGCGGGGAGCAACACGCCGGCGGCGGATGGCTCGCTCGAGGTGATCGGATCGGGGCAGACGTTCAAGATCACGGTGCAGGGGTATACGGGGCGGGTGATCGTGACGAAGACTGCGGGGGATTAAGAGGAAAGACGAAGACACCGCCCGGAAGGGCGGTGCCACGGTGGGGACACACACGGGAGGCGACGTGGGAAATCAGGTGAACGAGAAGCCGGATATTGGGATGGAAGGCAATTCTGATTTTGGGGGCGGGATCACGCTGAAGAGCGCGGTCGTGTCGATGGCGATGGTGATGGCCTTGGGGATGCTGATCTGGGTGAAACTCAGGTTGGTGACAAATGTGCCGCGGACTGCGTATGCGGAGCCGGATCGACGGATGATCGAGAAGGTGAAGCCGGAAACGGTGAAGCAGCAGACGGCGGATGCGACGGAGAAGCACTGAGAAATAGCCAAAGGGCCAAAGTTCCAAAGAGCCAAATGCGGAGGGGAGGCCCTCCGTTTTTCTTTGCGCGTTGTGATTTTGGTGCGAGTGCTGCGGACGAAACCCCCTCCGGCCGCATACGCGGCCACCTTCCCCTTTGGGAAAGGGGGAGGACTGAGTCGGAAGCAGGAGCTGCACTGCGGAGCTTGCGCGGTGAACGAAATAGGACTCCATACGACCTATGGGACACATAGGTCCTATTTCTTTTTGCCTAGCGCATGCTGGCGATGAGCGCGATGATGGCGATGGTGAGTACGGCGAGGAAGATGAGGGTGCCGATCTTCCATTTGCTGTAAGGGCGGTCGCCGATGAGTTCGCCGGTGCGGCCGTTGATGAGGACGCGGTAGAGCTTGCGGTTGAAGCGGTAGGCGCTGACCCAGAGGGGGAGGAGGATGTGCTTGAAGGTGATGTGGTCGTAACTTGAGCGCATGGAGCTGATGCGTTGGTGATCGCCACCGATGTCGGCGCGGATGGTGCCTTCGATGGTCGGGCGCATGCGCTGTTTGGCGCCTTCGAAGCCGGCGGGGAGATCGATTCCGTAACTTTCGCAGCGGAAACCGGCGAGGTAGGCGTCGTCGTAGGGGACGAGTTCGCTCAGCGTTCCGTCGTTGCTCCAGGGTTCGGCGTTGACCTGGTTGTTCAGGGGGAGTGAAGTGCTGGCGGGGACGAGGACGTCGTTGAAATCATCGACGACGGTGCCGGAGGCGGGGTACCAGCGGGTTTTGCGGACCTGGCGGGTTTGCGTGGTGAGTTTGCCGTTGACTGTGGTCGTGTAGGTTTCGGTGACCCAGTAGTCTTCGCCCCGCTGGCCTTCGTAGTCGGTGGTGGCGATGCAGTCGTAGGTCCAGAAGGGCATGTAGGCGCCGACGAATGCGCCGTCGAGGAAGGCCTCGCGGGCGAGTTTGGTGGGGGCGAACCAGCGGGATTTGAGCCAGGCGCGGTAGCAGTCGATGGCGGCGCGGCGGGTGATGGAAAATGGCAGGATTGCGGCGGGTTTCAGGCGTTTTTTGGACACAGCTTGTGCGACGATGGCGGTGCCGCAGAAGGGGCAGAGCTTGCTGGTGACGTTGTCGGGGAACTCGACGTTTGCGCCGCAGCCATCGCAGCGGACTTCGAGGCGTTCGAGTGTTTGGGCGTTTTGCTCGAGATCGGCGAGTGCCTGGTGGTAGTCGGATTCTTCAACGACGGCGGCGGAAACGGGGACGGGGTTGAGCGTGGCGCAGTGGTTGCATTTGAGTGCTTTGTCGCCGGGTGAGTAGGCGAGATCGGCGCCGCATTGGGAGCAGGGGAAGGAGCGGTGGACGCCGGGGAGAGAAGCAGAGTCGATGGATTCGGATTCGGACATTGATGTTGGTGCGGAGGTTGAGATCGGTGGCACCCCGTTGGGGTGCGGTGATGCTCGCTATGAACCGAGGGTGTCGCTCGAAGACTCGCTCCACCCTCGGCTAGATTCTTTCAGCCCGTTGGGCTGGGGAAGTAACTGAGAGAGAAGTGCGGCGGGTGTTGGCGCTTTTCAGCGAGCTGCGCATTCTCACTCCCACCCCCAACCCTCGCTCCCATCGGGGAGGGGGCTTCAGACGCAGACTACGGAAGGGGCGGCGGGTTGTTGCCGAGGGTGATGTGGAGATCGGGGCAGTCGGATGCGGGGGACCAGGCGGGCATGCCTTGTTTCCAGACCAACGTTTGCGGCGTGAGTTTGCCGGTTGCGGAAAGTTGGGCGAGGGCGGCGGTGTCGAAGGGGCCGGCTTGTTTGCCGTCGATGGCGACGAAGAAGCGGAGCGTTGCTGCGCCGGGGAGAGGGGGAACGCCGGATGACTGATTCGCGCCGGCGATAGCGCCGGACATCTGGTTGGCCATTGCGAAGCCGGCGCCGATGCCCATGCCCTGGGCCATGGCGCCCCCACCGTTGGGGTTTTTGGCGGCGTCGCCGATGGCGGTGGCGGTCTGGAACTGGGTGAACTTGCCCATGTCGCCGATCACGCCCATGCTGGTGCGCTTGTCGAGTGCGGCTTCGACTTCGGGTGGGAGCGAGATGTTCTCGATGAGGAAGGCGGTGAGATCGATGCCGTAGGTTTTGAAGGGCGGCTTGATCTTGCTGGCGATGAGCGAAGAGAGCTCTTCGTAGTTGCTGGCGAGATCGAGTGCGGGGACTTTGCTTTCGGCGAGGGCGTCGGAGAAGCAGGTGAGGATGAAGTTTCGGAGCTGGTCGGTGATGCCGTCGGCGGTGAAGCGGCCGCTGGTGCCGGAAACTTCTTTGACGAGCGCGCCGGCGTCGCCGACCTTGAAGGCGTAGGTGCCGTATGCGCGGAGGCGCATGGGGCCGAACTCGGCATCGCGGAGCATGATGGGGTTGGCGGTGCCCCACTTGCAGTCGGTGAACTGGCGGGAATTGACGAAGTAGACCTCGGCCTTGAAGGGGGATTCGAAGCCGTACTTCCAGCCAAGGAGGGTGGAGAGGATGGGGAGGTTCTTGGTTTCGAGGGTGTAGAGGCCGGGCTGGAAGACGTCGGCGATCTTGCCCTGATCGACGAAGACGGCGACCTGGCCCTCGCGGACGATGAGCTTGGCACCGTACTTGATCTCGTTGTTCATGCGCTCGAAGCGGTAGACGAGCGTGTCGCGGGAGTCGTCGAGCCACTCGACGATGTCGATCAGTTCGCCCTTGAGTTTCTTCCAGAAATCCATGATGCCTGCTCCAGTCGCCGAGAGGGGCAACAACCGTGCCAACTCCGGGCGAAAAGTGTAAGTCGATGGGTTGTTGGGTCGGGACATTTCTCGATTTCACAAATACCCAGACGGCACAGACGGACCAGACGGAATCAAAAACCCGCGTAGAGGCGTCCCCTGATGCGGTTGTCGGGTTTGTGCCCGCGTGCGCGGTGTTGGCTGGAACTTCGTGCCAAAGTCACCTTGCGGACCAGTCGAAATAGACGGCATCCGGTGCACGGGCTATTGGGCCTTGGCGTCGGTGGAAGGTCGGGGCGTGCGTCCGAGAGGTACCGGAGCCGACCGAGAAGTTGTCTGCAAGAGAGGAACTTGTCATGGCGTCGAACTTGAACAACCGCCCCAACTCCCGCACTCCCCACACCCCCACCCCAACCCCCACCCCAACCCCCACCCCCGCTTCAAAGACCCAGAACGTGCCGAGCACGCTCTTTCCGTCGTTCGAGATGTTGCTGAATGTGCCGGGCAACCTGGCCCGCGCGGATTGGGGCAGGCTCGCGTGGCCGGCGGCGATCCTGATCACGATCAGCGGCGCGGCGGTTGGGCGGGCGCAGGTGGCGACGTATGGGAGCGGGACGCAGCCGGCGGCGCAGACGAATGCACAGGCAAATGCGCAGGCCAACGCACCGGCGACGCAGCAGAACACAGCGACGAACAAGAGCAGCGCGCCGGTCGATGCTTCGCTCAGCTCGGCGGCCAAGAGCGGCGGCTCGGCGCCGACGACCCTGGGCAACAGCTGGTCGGCGCAGCCCGCGCAGACCGAGCCGGAGGCCAAGCCGGAGTCGACGGTGCGGGAGCAGACCGTGGCCGACCCTTTTGCGGGCCGGCCTGCGGGCGGAACGATGGAAGGCGGCCCGGCCAGCGGTGCGGGCGAGCCACGCGGGGTGAAGAGCATCCGCGCGAACGCGGTGAAAGTGGATGACAACGGCGTGGTGGATCTTCGCGTGAACGGCGAAGAGATCACGGCGGTGCTGGAGATGCTGAGCCTGCAGAGCCAGAAGAACATCATCCCGTACAAGAACGTCAACGGCAAGGTGTTTGCGAACCTGTACGGCGTGACGTTCTACGAGGCGCTCGATGCGCTTTTGCACGCGAACGGGTACGGGTATGTGGAGCGTGGGAACTTTATTTATGTGTACACGCTGGAGGACCTGCAGAAGCTGGAGAAGGAGAGCCGCCAGCGGGTGTGGAAGGTGATCAAGCTGAACTACCTGTCGGCGGTGGATGCGGCGTCGTTTGCTCAGGCCCTCTTGAGCAAGGACTCGGTGATCAAGACGAATGCGAAGATCGGAAACTTCCCGGGCAAGAGCGAGACGCCGAACGGTGCCGAGGATTATCCGGGCGAATCGACGGTGATGGTGTATGACTTCCCGGAGCAGGTCGAACAGATCGAGAAGCTGATCCGCGAGCTTGATTCGCGGCCGGCGCAGGTGCTGGTCGAGGCGACGATTCTTCAGGCGAAGGTGAACGAGAACAACGCGTTTGGCGTGGATTTCGCGGTCATCGGCAACCTGAACTTCGGCGACTTCCTGGGTGTGGGCGGTCCCCTGCGGATTCCGGATGCGTTGCTTGTGAACAACTCGACGAAACTGGTGAACGGCTCGCCGGGCGATACGCCGGTGGTCGGCGGGACGTCGGGGAAGAACAGCGCGTTCGGTTTGGCATCGAGCCCGGGCAACGTGGCGGGTCCGGCGACCATGAAGATCGGCCTGTACAGCAACGACGTGGGCGTGTTCATCCGCATGCTGGATGAAGTGACGGACACGACGGTGCTCAGCAACCCGAAGATTCTCGCGCTCAACCGCCAGGCGGCGCGGGTGCTGATCGGTGAACGCGTGGGCTATTTGAACACGACGAGCACCAATACGGCGACGACGCAGTCGGTCGAATTCCTGGATACTGGTACGCAGCTTTACTTCCGTCCGTTTGTCGGCAACGACAACACGATCCGGCTTGAACTCAAGCCCAGTGTGTCGTCGGCCGTGGTGCGTGACGTGAAGAACAGCTCGGGCTCGACGGTCACGGTTCCCGATGAAATTACGAATGAATTGACGACGAACGTGATCGTCCGCGACGGGCAGACGGTGGTGCTGGGCGGCTTGTTCCGTGAATCGACGCAGACGGCGCGCAAGCAGGTGCCTCTGCTCGGCGATATTCCGCTGGTCGGCTATGCGTTCCGCGGGCAGGAGGACTCGATCGACCGGCAGGAGATCATCTTCCTGATCACGCCGACGGTGGTGACGGATACGTTCCTGGCGGAGACGGGCGACAAGACGCAGGACATGGTCGCTCGGGTCCGTGCGGGAACGCGTGAGGGTTTGCTCCCGTTCAGCCGCGAGCGCATGACGTCGCAGATGCTGATGGACGCACGGAAGCTGGCGGCGGAAGGCAAGACGGATTCGGCGCTCTGGAAGCTGAATATGGCGTTGTCGATCAATCCGCAGCAGCCCGAGGCGATCGAGCTGAAGGAGAAGCTGACGGGCAAGACCGAGGTGTGGCCTGATCGCAGCATGCTGAATGAGCTGCTGGATACCGAGCGTAAGAAGGCGAAGGCGAGTTCGTCGTCGGTGCTGCCCAGCGAGGCGGTGCCGGAGGCAGCTGCACCAACCACAGAGCAGGCGACCCCGCGGGCGACGGCGCTGCAGACTGAAACGACCGAGCCGACTTCTACGAGTCCGGGTTCGGCTGGGATTTCGGCTGCGGCGGATTCGAGCACGGCATCGCAAGTCTCGGCGATGGCACCTGCTGTCACGCAGACGATCGCAACCGCGGAGCCGGTTGCGACGAACAGCGTGGAGGGCACGAGCGGTGCGACGGCCTCCACTCCTGCCTCAAGTCCTGCCCCGGCTCCTGCCCCCACTCCTGCCCCCAAGGCGCAGTACGTGAGCATGCGTTGGGATCAGACGGTGAAGCGCGGCGGTGCGCCGGCTTCGCAGACGGCTTCGGCGCCGGTTGCCTCGGGCAGCCCGGCTCCGGCAGCGAAAAAGAACAAGGTTTCCGCGTTCGGCAAGTTGTTTGGAGGCGGCACGCCCGCGGACGAGACTGTCTCGTCGGTGAGCGAAACCGCACCTGAGCAGAAGTAAGACGCGCGGACAAAGCGGGCGAACTGTGACCAGGCCCGTTCTGCGGGCCTGTTTGCTGCGCGGGATCAAGCGGGGGACGGGCGGGGGACGGGGGGGTGTGCGGGCGGAAAACGCGGGCTGGCGAGCGGATTGGCGGGCATTTCCGGACTGCACGAAAGTGGATCCCGGAGTGGGCCGATGAGACCGAGAACCGGTGCGGATGCCGCGGGCGGGGCAAGCGGATGACGGATGTGTAGGCCGGTGCGTTGGTTGGCCATTTTCTGGAGAGATTCATGCGGAAGCTCTTTCAAGTCGGACTTGTTGCTCTGGCCTCGATGATCCTGGTGGGATGCGGGGGGCACGGTGTTTCGACGCGGCGCGAGAGCAGCGCTGCGAAGGAACGGCTGGCGGCGATGAAGTCGGCAATGGAATGGCAGAGCGCCAAGCAGCAGTTGCTCTCGGGCAACACGGCGAAGGCGCTCGAATCGATCAACCGCTCGCTTGGATTGAACCCGAACGTGGCGAAGAGCCACGTGCTGAAGGGGCGCATCCTGATGGAGCAGGGCGACCTGGAGGGCGCGCTGAACTGGTTTGGGACGGCGGAAGGACTGGACCCCGAGAATGTCGAGGCGCAGTACTACAGCGCGATCGTGTACGAGCGGCTCAAGCAGCCGGATGAGTCGATCGCGCGGTATCGGCGTGCGTCGGACCTTGAGCCGAGCAACCCGCAGTACGTGATCGCGGCGGCGGAAGTGCTGATGGATCAGGGGAAGCTGGAGGAAGCGGAAACCGAGCTGACGAGCCATCGGGCGAGCTTTGCGAACAACCCGGGCGTGAACCAGACGCTGGGGCACATCGCGATGATGCAGAACAAGAGCGAAGTAGCGATGAACTACTTCGAGCAGTCACGTTTGGCGGCGCCGGATGACCCGGCGATCCAGAACGACCTGATCGGCGCGCAGATCGCGTGCAAGAAGTATGCGGATGCCGAGCACAACATCACGAAACTGATGAAGCAGAAGGGCTTTGAGGATCGGCGCGATCTGCGTCTGCAGCGGGCGCGGTGCCTGGTGGAACTCGATCGGCCGATGGATGCCCGGGAAGTGCTTGTGAAGCTGACGACCTCGGACGGCGGGGCTTCGGATGTCGAGGCGTGGATCGAGCTCGGCAAGTTGAGCTACAAGCTGAAGGACATGAATCGGGCGCGGACGGCTTCGGCCCGACTGGTGGCGATCGCACCCGAACGGCCCGAGGGGTATCAGCTGCGGGCGATGGTGTTCCGGAAGGCCGGCGCGATGGATCAGGCGCATGACAATGCGATCAAAGCCGTGGCGATCGCGCCGACGGCGGAGAACTACGTGCTGCTCGGATTGATCGAGCGGCAGATGGGCAACTCGGCCGATGCGGGCCGGTGCTTTGCAGAAGCGATCCGCATCGAGCCGGCGAATGTGATCGCGGCGGCGCAGATTGCGGAGATCAAGACCGGAGCTCCGGTCCACCAGGCGGTGGCGGGTGTGCCGGACAGCGAATAGATCGCCACAAATGGCGTGCAAAGAGAAAGCCCCGAACTTCGGGGCTTTTTTCTTGGGCGGAGTTTGGGGCGCTTCAGATGAAATCGGCGTTGGGGGAAGCGCCGAAGGAGGCCTTTGTGCGCTTCAGCAACCCGAACCAGATCAGCAGGAACGTGGGCCAGATCAGCCCGATGCCGTTCAATGCGAATACGAGCGCCATGCTCGAGCCTCGGCTCAGCTGCGGCCCCTTGGCGAACGGGCTTGTGGGGTTGTCTCTCATCCACGGTTCAACTTCAATAACTTGGCGCCATCCGAAATAGATATTGGTCAGCGTGAGCAGGATGGAAACCGCTGCCCAGAGCATGTGCAGCGATCGGCCGGCCATGTTCCGCCGCATCGTTTGGACGCCGGCAACGATGAGCAGGATGGCGAGAATGAATCCAAAGGCGAACATCCCGGCCTGCCAAGGGGCGATTCGCATGGAAGGGGGGAGTGGACCTTCCCTCATTTGCGGCGGCATCATCGCGGGCCCGATGAGAATTCCGCCGATGCCGCAGGCGAGACAAGTCAGCCCAAGCCCGCCCCAGACGATCGAGAGGATTCCGATGACCTTGGGCCAGGAAGTCGGCGCGAGTTCGATTTGCGGGTCGAGCGGGGCGGACTGATCTTCCATGCGAAAACTCCTGAAATGCCGAAGCAGTGTACCTTTCCCAAAGGAGCAGAGAGTTGAACTACCCCGCCCCGACCTCCATCCCCGCCCCCATCCCCACCCCCATCCCCGCCCCCA
>JAEUJD010000096.1 GCA_016793015.1 Phycisphaerales bacterium | reverse complement strand
TACAGACTGGAAGAGCCAGGCCCAGGCCGAGAAAGACAAGCTCGCCGCCGCCGAGTCCGCCAAGAAGGCCGAGCAGCAGGCCAAGGCCGAAGCGGGCCCCGGTGGCCGCGAAGAAGGCCCCATCGGCATCCAGGACCTGATCTCGCTCCTCGTCAGCCAGACGCTTATGTACCTCGGTGCCGTTCCCGATCCGCAGTCCGGCCGCGCCATCGTCGCGCCCGAGTACGCGAAACTCCACATCGACATGCTCGGCGCGCTCGAAGAAAAGACCAAGGGCAATCTCTCCGAGAACGAAGCCAAGCTCTTGAGCCGCGCTCTGCACGAGCTCCGCATGGAGTACGTCGAAGTTTCCAACTACGTGAGCAAGGCAATCGCCGAAGGCAAGATCAAGCCCGGCACGCCCGGGATGGGCGGCCTGAGCGGGGTCGTTGGTGGGGGCGTGGGTGGGGGCCCTGCGTCCGGTATTGTCGGTGCCGCGGGCAATGTTTCGTTGCCCAACTGACGGACCGGCAAACGTCGAGCGAGAACCGGCTTCGCAACGGTGGATGACCGCCCCCGCGCCGCTACGATGCGATTCGCTGTGATTGTGCGCGTTCCCGCGCATGTACCAGCGTCTCCGGGATCTTCTTCGTGACCAATGTCGCGCCAGCAAAATCAATCGGCCTCTTCGAGCGGCACTATTTCCTCCTCCGCCGCCTCCACTCGCTCTCGGGCATCGTCCCGATCGGCGTCTTTCTCGTGGTGCACCTGTTGACGAACTCGTCCGCCGCGTGGGGCGCGTTCGCCCTGCGCGATGGCGCGCACGACAAGTCATGGGCCATCGGCGGTGCCGAGTACTTCTGGCACGAGGTCCGCTGGATCAACACCCAGATCCCGCACCTCCTGCTCATCGAGATCAGCCTCTGGGGCGCGATCGCCTTCCACTCCATCCTCGGCTTTTACTACGCCTTCACCGGCTCATCCAACACCGCCCGCTACGCATACCAGTCCAACTGGCGTTACCGCCTCCAGCGCATCAGCGGCTACCTCGGCATCCTCTTCATCTTCTACCACGTCGCCACGCTTCGCTGGGGCTGGACCTTCCTCGTCCCCGGCGGCACAAGCTGGTCGCACGAGTACGCCGCATCCACGCTCGCGCTCGCTCTCCGCGGCAGCGCCGATAAGCTCACCGCCGCCGGCCTCGCCGTCTCGCTCGCCTACTTCCTTGGCGTCACACTCCTCGTCTTCCACTTCGCCAACGGCCTCTGGACCGCCGCGATCACCTGGGGCCTGACGATCTCCGTCGCTTCGCAGCGCCGCTGGGGTTACGTCTGCGCCGGCCTTGGTGCCGCCATGATGGTGATGGGCTGGGTGTCGATCCTCGCTTTCGCCACCGCCGATCCGGTGAAACTACGCGAGATGGAAGAACGAATTGGTGGTAGACACCAGGCCGCGGCACACGTCGAACACGCTCCCCCGGCAGCAGCACAGAACTAGAACACCGAAAGGTCACCTTGTCCGAGCATCGCGTCATCGTCGTTGGAGGTGGGTTGGCGGGCCTTTCCGCCGCCGCACGCATCGCCGAGGCCGGCACGCCCGTCGATCTCTTCTCCGTCGTGCCCGTGAAGCGCTCGCACTCGGTCTGCGCCCAGGGCGGCATCAACGCCTGCAACGAGGTCGCACGCCAGCAGGGCTACTCCGAATACGAACACTTCGATGAGACCATCTACGGTGGCGACTTCCTCGCCGATCAGCACCCCGTGCTCGAAATGGCCAACTGGGCCCCGCGCATTATCGATCTCCTCGATCGCATGGGCGTCCCCTTCAACCGCACCGGCGAAGGCAACCGCGACCTGCGCCTCTTCGGTGGCTCGCTCTTCAAACGCACGCATTTCTCGGGCGCAACGACCGGCCAGCAGTTGATCTACGGCCTCGATGAACAGGTCCGCCGCTACGAATCCGAAGGCAAAGTCACCAAGTACGAGTTCTGGGAATTCCTCTGGCCCATCCTGCACGACGGCCGCTGCGTCGGCATCGCCGCCCAGGACATGCGGACGATGCAGATCCGCTCCTTCCGCGCCGACGCCGTCGTCATGGCCTCCGGTGGCTGCGGTCTTGTCTTCGGCAAGAGCACCAACAGCGTCATCTGCACGGGCGCAGCCGCGGCACGCTGCTTCCGCGCGGGTGCGTGGTACGGCAACGCCGAAATGATCCAGGTCCACCCGACCGCGATCCCCGGCGCCGACAAGCTCCGCCTGATGAGCGAAAGCGCACGAGGCGAAGGCGGGCGCATCTGGGTCCCGCGCAAACCCAAGGACGCGCGTGCGCCGAAAGACATCCCCGAATCCGAACGCTGGTACTTCCTCGAAGAAAAATACCCGGCATACGGCAACATCGTCCCCCGCGATATCGCCACCCGCGAGATCTTCGATGTCTGCGTCAATCAGGGCATGGGCGTCGATGGCGACAACCAGGTCTATCTCGATCTGACGCACAAGGACCCCGACTACCTCACCCGCAAACTCGGCGGCATCCTCGAGATCTACGAAAAGTTCGTCGGCGAAGACCCGCGTTACACACCGATGAAGATCTTCCCCGCCGTCCACTACTCCATGGGCGGTCTCTGGAGCACCTACACCAAGGGCTCGTACAACCCGCAAACCCCGCTCAACAAACACAAGAGCGGCAGCCCCGCCCCCATCGACGCCAAGGTCGGCCAAGGTATGCAGCTCGGCGCGATCAACAACTCGATGACCAACATCCCGGGCCTCTACGCCTTCGGCGAGGTGAACTTCGCCTACCACGGCGCAAATCGCCTCGGCGCGAACGCCCTGCTCTCCTGCATCTTCGACGGCCTCTTCTGCGGCGTCTCCGTCCTCAACTTCATCAAGAACGAAGCCCCCGGCAAGAACCCGGCTTCCGGTCTTCCCGCCGGATCGTTCGACGCCGTCGTCGCGCAGGAAACCGCGAAGATGAAGCAGCTGCTCGACGGCGCAAAGCCCTCGAACACCGAGCCCGCGACCAACCCGTACCACATCGGCAAAGAACTCGGCGACGAAATGACCGCCGCGTGCACGGTGGTCCGCACCGAGCAGCGCCTCAAGCAATGCCTCGCCAAGCTCGCCGAACTCAGAGACCGCTACAGCAAAATCCGCCTCTCCGACAGCGCCGCATGGACCAACCAGAGTTTCGGCTACGCCCGCTCGGTCGGCGACATGCTGATTCTCGCTGAAGCCGTCGCCCTCGGCGCACTCGAACGCAAGGAAAGCCGCGGCGCTCACTATCGCAGCGACTACACCAATCGCGACGACACCAACTTCATGAAGACCACGCTTGCCCGCCACGAAGGAGGTAAGACCTCCGTCGAGTTCGTCCCGATCGACGCGTCGCTTATTCTGCCGACCGCCCGCACCTACGGCAAGAAAGAGTCTTCTCCAAAATCTCAGACGCAGGCACCAGTCGCGGCAGCAGCGGTTTGATTTCCGGGTCACAACGATACTGATTCATGGCGAAAAATCGTTCCAACTACCCGCCCTCTCATCCGCCCTCGAACAGAGCGGCACCAGAGATCGCGCGCACGTTGGTTCTTGCGAAGCAAGTGACGGACGCTACAGGCTGCCCGGTTGTTGGCGGCATCGCCGTTGCGCTCCACGGCTGGCCTCGTTACACGGGTGACATTGACATCTATTCCGCCAACTTCTGGGAAACCCACATCAAGCTCGAAGATGCCGGGTTCCACTACGACGCGAAGCATCGGGAGCACATCATCGATGGAGTCGCCATACATATGGTGGCGGACGATTCGTTGGGCGGTCCTCCCAAGCGCGTGAGCACGATAAAGGGAGTCAAGGTCATCGGACTCCCGGATCTCATACGCGGCAAATTGACTGTCGGACTCAACGAACCGAAGCACGGCAAGGATGTTCTCGATGTGCTCGAACTCATCCGCATAATCCCGCTCAAGAAGGATTTTGCGTCAAAACTGCCCAAGGAATTGCGAGCAGCGTTCAAGGAACTCGTGGATCAGATTCACGGCAAACGCCACTCGGCCGTTCCGCCCTTGAAATTCTGGAAGAAGTACGCATGACCGTCGCCGCTCCTCATTCACCCGCCCGCCGTGCCGCGACTCCCGGTCGCACGATCACCTTCCGCATCAAGCGCTGCGAAGGCCCCGGCAAACCGAGCCACTGGGAAGACTTCAAGGTTCAAGTCCCTAAGAGCTCGAATGTGATCTCCTGCCTCCAGCAGATCGCGGCGAACCCCGTCACGGCCGACGGCAAGACCGTCACGCCCGTCGTCTGGGATGCCGGTTGTCTCGAAGAAGTCTGCGGTGCCTGCACGATGGTCATCAACGGAAAGGTGCGTCAGTCGTGCTCCTGCCTGATCGATGAATACGCCCCGAACGAAGGCGACATCATCACGCTCGAGCCGATGACCAAGTTCCCCGTCGTCCGCGATCTGTGGGTCGATCGCTCGCGCCTCTTCCACAATCTCGCGCGTGTCAAGGCGTGGGTCCCGATCGACGGCACCTATCACCTCGGCGCCGGCCCCAAAGAAACCCCCGCTTCGCAGGCCACGCACTACGTCCTCTCCACCTGCATGTCCTGCGGCTGCTGTCTCGAAGCCTGCCCGCAGTTCAATCTCGAAGAAGACGCAAGCAAGTGGGACACCAGCTTCGTCGGCGCCCACGCCATCAGCCAGGCGCGCCTCTTCAACGAACATCCGATCGGCAGCGAACTCAAGGGCGAACGCCTCGATGCCCTCATGGGCGAAGGCGGCGTCGGCGACTGCGGCAACGCCCAGAACTGCGTCAAGGTCTGCCCCAAGAACATCCCGCTCACCGAGTCGATCGCAGTGGTGGGGCGCCAGACAACCGTCCGCGCCATCGCCCAGTTTTTCCGCGGATAAGCCGTGCCGCCAATCGTGGTTCCTCCACGATTGGTGCTTGAGCACCATCAGCGGCACACGTTTGAACTAACCCTCGATATCCAACCGAGGCCTCTGCTTCGTCTTGGACTTCTGCGGCCCATCATGTTCCTGATGGTCTTCACGAGCGTCTTCTTTGTCGTTCGCCGCAAGATCCTTGACCGCATCGACCGCTTCCGCGGCATCGACCAATTCAACCCGGTCCTTCGTCTCGCGCCGAATCTCGCGCCCCGACTTCGGCGGCTCCGGCTTGGCACGAGGCGTCACCTTGTCCGTCTGCTGGATGTTGGCAATCGCCGAGGCAATGGCTGAGGGCACCGCGCTCATGGTCTAAACATCGGAATAGCAGAGCCTTCCGGCCTCAAAAAACGATGAGCTGCGTATCAGAACCCCCTGAAAACGGCACGCACGCGATTGCCAATGCCTTCATTTCCGGACGGCGTTCAGACGCCGATGGTGTTGACGCCGCAGTCGACGTAGATCGTCTCGCCCGTGATTCCCGCCGAGAGATCGCTGACGAGGAAGGTCGCCGTGTTGCCGACATCGCCTCCCTCGACGTTCCGACGAAGGGGCGAACGCTGCGCGTTGTGCTCGGCGATCGAATCGGTCCCGGCGACCGCGCTGCTGGCGAGCGTGCGGAGGAAGCCGCCCGAAATGCTGTTGACGCGGATCTTGTCGGCGCCGAGTTCGGAGGCGAGGTACCGGGCGGTCGATTCGAGCGCGGACTTGGCGACGCCCATGACGTTGTAGCCCGGGACGACTTTTTCCGCGCCGTAGTAGCTCATGCACAAAATCGAGCCGCCGCCAGAACGCTGCATCATCGGATGAGCGCGACGGGCCATGCCGAGCAGCGTATACGCCGAGATATCGATCGCCGAGAGGTACGCGGCGCGCGGGGTCGTGATGAACTTGCCGTGCTGCAGATACTCGCGATCGGCGAAGGCGATCGAGTGGATCAGGAAGTGCATCTTGTCGAACTTCTCACCGTACGCGTTGAACGCGGCATCGATCTGTTCATCGCTTGATGCTTCGAGCGGGTAACACCACGAATCCTGCAGGTTCAGGGATTCGAGGGCGCGGCGGGTGCGGCGTTCGTTCTTCTCGCCGGGCAGGTGCGTGAACGCGCAGGTCGCGCCGTGTTCGCTGAGGCTCTTGGCGATGTGCCACGCGTAGGAACGTTCGTTCGCCACGCCGACGATGAGACCGACCTTGCCGCTGAGTAAGCCCATTGAAAACGCTCCTTGCCGAACACGCAGTTTAGCCCTCAAAAGCACCCGATCCTCCGGCGTCCGCACTCGATGCCTCGGTGCCTGCTGCCTCGATGCCTTCTTTTCATCGACACCCGAAGCACAATCCGGCGTACGCTGGCACACTCCTATGGCCGACCTGAACTCACTCTCTCTTCCCGCGCTCTTCCGCGTCCTGGGCGCGCCCGAAGCCACCCGTCGCCTCGCGATCGCCTCGCGGGACGAGGATTTGGGCAAAGGTGGCAGGCCCGGCGACCTGACCAGCCTTGTCGCGACGGGTTCGGGTCAGCGGGCCCGCGCGGAGATTCGGGCGCGCCAGCACGGAGTGGTCGCGGGGCTTGCCTGCATCCCGTTCCTCGCGCCGGCCTTTTCCAAGCGGATCAAGTTTCGTGCCGCCCGGGGAATCGCCGATGGCTCGGCTTTCAAGCCCTCGCAATCGCTCGGCACGATCGAAGGTCCGGCGCGCGACATTCTGACGTTCGAGCGGACGCTGCTCAACCTGGTTTCGAGGCTCAGCGGCGTTGCGACCTTGACGCGCACCTACGACCGCGCGATGCGGGCCAAGGGAGCGGTTGCCGCGAACCTCTTTGATACGCGCAAGACCACGCCGGGTCTGCGCGTGCTGGAGAAGTACGCCGTCCGCTGCGGCGGGGGGCACTGCCATCGCATCGGCCTGTACGACGCGGTCTTGATCAAGGACAACCACATCGCGGGCGTGCCTCTGAACAGGCTGACCGAATGGGTGGAACGTGCCGCACTCAAGGCGAGCAAACTCCGTCCCGCTGCCCGGTTCTTCGAGGTCGAGGTGGATTCGCTGGCGCAGCTCGAACAAGTTCTGTTTGCGAGCCTCGGGAAAAATCCTGCGGCGGATATCGTGCTGCTGGACAACATGTCGCCCGCAACGCTCAAGATGGCGGTCCGCTGGCGGGATGCGCTTTCGCCCAAAATCCAGTTGGAATCGTCGGGCGGGATTAATCTTCACACAATCGCAGAGGTTGCGGGCGCAGGTGTAGACCGCATCAGCGTGGGTGCCCTTACACACAGCGCTCCAATCGTGGATCTCGGCCTTGACTTTGTGTGATTCATTATGCATTCTTCACCCGCAATGACGGAGCCTCCGCTCGAAAGTTGGCAGGACGCGATCGAGTCCTTTCTCCGCTCGCGTCAGATCACGTTTATCCAGCGTGTCATGGTTCTGCGCGAGACCGGTTCGACGCAGGAGGCGGCGCGTGCCGCGGCCCAACCCTCGGGGGGCACGCTCGTCGTGGCCGATCACCAGACGGCCGGGCGCGGGCGGCTTGGACGAGTATGGATCCAGGGAACTTCGTCCGATCCGCGCGCGTCGTCGCGGACGCCGTCGCGTGGGCTGGGTGTTGCCGCGACGATCGCTCTGGCAGACGCGGAGCTTTCGCCGCCCCGGCTGTCGCTTGCCGCGGGGTTGGCGGCACACGGTGCGTGTGCGCCTTCGTTGCCAAAGGCCGGAACGCTCGGGCTTCGCTGGCCGAACGACGTGGTGGAGCGTCACGGCGATCAGCGCAAGATCGCGGGCGTGCTGGTAGAGAACGTCGGCAGACTGACGCTGATCGGCGTGGGGATCAATGTGCTGCACGAGGAAGAGGACTTTCCCGGCGCGCTGTCGAAGCGGGCGGTTTCGCTCCGGCAACTTGGTTCGCTGGAGTCGCGGCTCGATGTGCTGCTGAGGCTGCTGGGGGAGTTTCAGCGTGCGATGCAGACGCCTCCCGAGATCGTGAGCGCGAAGTGGTCGACGCTGGACATTCTGGTGGGTTCGAGGCGCACGATGATCCAGGCCGGGCGGCGGTACGAGGGATTGGTGAGGTCGATCCAGCCGACAAGCCACATCGAGATCGAGACGAAGGAGGGCGTTGTGCAGTTGCCTTCGCTGACGACGGCGCTGGTGCACGACGAGTAGGGTCGAGCGCGGAGCTTGGAACTCGGAGCGCGGAGCGGGAAGAACTACAGGCTTGAGGCGATTTTCTTGGCGAGTGCCGCACCTGTTGTGTGATCGAAGGGCTGGGGTTCCCAGTCGAGACCGAGGCCGGCATCGTTGAACTTGGGGATGATGTGGAAGTGGACGTGCATCACGACCTGGTG
>JAEUJD010000085.1 GCA_016793015.1 Phycisphaerales bacterium | reverse complement strand
GCGCGACCGTGCAGCTCGATCGCGCTCCGCTGAAGTACGCCGGACTCTCGTATACCGAGATCTGGATCAGCGAAGCGCAGGAACGCATGGTGCTCGCGGTTCCCGCTTCGAATGTCGCGAAACTCCAGAAGATCTGCGACGAAGAAGGCGTCGAACTCGCCGACCTCGGCGAATTCGGAACACCCGGCGCCGAACTCGTTCTCCGCTACGGCGACCTGGAAGTCGGCCGCCTCCCCATGGCCTTCCTGCATGATGGCATTCCGACGCCGACGCGCGAAGCCGAGTGGACGCCGGTGCAAGTCAAGTCAACGAGCCGCAACGCGGCCGCGGCAAAACCGGACTTCTCGAAAATACTGCTTCAACTTCTCGCGCACCCGAACATCGCCAGCAAGCACTGGATCATCCGCCAGTACGACCACGAGGTGCAGGGCAATTCGATCGTCAAGCCCCTCGGCGGCCCGCTCACCCGCGGCCCGATGGATGCCGCGGTTTTGCAGCCTGTGGCGGGTTCATCACGCGGCATCGCGATCTCCTGCGGATTGCAGACCGGCATGGGCCACCCCGATAACGGTGGTGACCCCTATCTGATGACACTCGCCGCAATCGACGAGTGCATCCGCAATTTGGTCTGCGTCGGCGCCGACCCCGAGAAGATTGCGATCCTCGACAATTTCTGTTGGCCCTCGTGCAGCGAAGCGAGAAATCTCGCATCGCTCGTCCGTGCCGCAGAAGCCTGCTACGACGGCGCGAAGGCCTACCGAACACCCTTTGTCTCCGGTAAAGACTCGCTCAACAACCAACTCCGCTACACCGACCCGAAAACCGGCGAGCAGAAACTCATCGAAATCCCGCCCACACTGCTCGTTAGCGGCCTCGCCATCGTGGAGGATGTTGCACGCTGCGTGACGATGGATGCGAAGTCGCCCGGGAATGTGCTGCTTCTTGTCGGCGAAACATCAACCGCGATGGGGGGTTCGCATTTACAAATGCTTTCACCGGGAATGATCGCCGACGCCTCGATTCCGCACACGGATCTGAAGTCGGGCCCGCGCATCGCACGCGCCATTGCTTCTGTTCTCGCAAGCGGTTTCGTGCGGAGCGCCCACGACGTTTCCGATGGCGGCCTCCTCTGCGCCGTTGCGGAGATGTTGATCGCCGGATCAACCGCAAAAAGGCCGCTCGGTGCGACGCTGAAGCTGGATGCAGTCCATGCCGACTCGATCGCCGCGGCATTCTCAGAATCGCCAAGCCGCTACGTACTCGAATTCGCGCCGGAACACATCAAGCAAGTGCAGGCCAAGCTCGAAGCGGGCGGCGCTCCCGCCCGCATCATCGGAACGCTGGACAATTCCGGCAGGCTGAAAGCTTCCGAACTCGATGCGAGCGTCGAAGACTTAGCCAAAGCGTGGCTCGCGCCGCTCGATTGGTAACGCTCACGGAATCAGAACGATCTTCCCGAACGCACCCGGCTCCATCACCTTTGCGTGAGCCTTCGCGGCATCATCGAGCGAAAATTTTTCGCCGATGATCGGCCGAAGCTTTCCCGCGTCGATTCCCGAGCGGATCGACTCCCACGCCCCGTGCAGTTCTTCGTTCGTGGCGTTCAACACGCCCATCCCCATCACATCGATGTTGTTCTTCATCGTGTGACGCGGGGTGATCTCGATCTTGCCCCGGCTGCCGATGATCACGATCCGCCCGTGCATCGCCGCGAGGCCAAGGTCATTTTCGAGGTTCACATTCGCAAGCATCTCGACAATGAGATCCGGCCCCTTGCCATCGGTCGCGGCACGGATTTCTTCGATATACCCAGCCTTGCCGTGATCGAACACCTTCGCCGCACCCTGCTCGACCGCCAGTTGCCTGCCTCGCTCGGTGCTTCCCGTGCCGAAAACCCGAAGCCCCGCGGCACGCGCAAGCTGAACCGCCGCGATGCCGACGCCGCCGGTCGCGCCGTGAACAAGCACCGTCTCTCCCGCCTTGGCCCGCCCCCGCACGAACAACGCCAGATGCGCCGAGAAATACGGCACGCCGAGCGCCGCGCCTTCTTCAAAGGACAGATTGTGTGGCAGCGGAAACAAATATTCGGGGCCACACGAAATAAGCTTTGTGTAGGTTCCGCCCGGGGGCCGGTAGACGACAACGCGATCGCCCTGCTTGAACGCTTTCTGTTCCGCGCCGACCCGCTCGACAACTCCCGCGGCATCAAACCCGGGAACGAACGGAAACTCGCGAGCCCCGTAAATCCCCGAGCGAATGTACGTATCGACGGGGTTGACCCCGACCGCGTGAACCCGCACAAGCACTTGCTTCGGGCCGACCGGCGGATCGGGCAGCAGTTCCGGTTTCAAAACGGAAGGGTCGCCGAATTGATGAACGCGCACAGCTTTCATGCGAAACTCCCTCGCGCAGGACCGCGCCGGTTCAGCGAAGCCCGTATTCCTTGAGCTTTCGATACAGCGTGCGCTCGCCGATGCCGAGGAGCTTCGCCGCATGCTCGCGATTTCCCTGTGTTAAACGCAGCGTCTCGCGTATCGCCCGCTTTTCGATCGCTTCAAGACTTGTCCCCGCAAGCGAAGCCCCGACAGAAGCGGAATCCTGCATCGAATCCGAGTCCGCGGCATCGCCCACCCGCACCTCATCCGGAATGTGGCGCACGTCGAGCACAAACTCGCCCCCCGGGGGCACATCTTCACCCAACGCTGTGACGACCATGTTCTGAATCACGTTCAGAAGCTGCCGCACGTTTCCAGGCCAGTCGTAACTGGTGAGACGCATCATCGCGGCGTCCGAAACCTTCGGCGAGGGCTTTCCGGCGGCGAGTTCCTGCATGAACCGCTCGACAAAGGCGCGAACCAGCGGCGGGATATCTTCTCGCCGCTCGCGGAGCGCGGGCAAGTGCACGTGCGATCCGTTGATGCGGAAGAACAGATCCTCGCGGAATGTCCCCGCCTTCACCATCTCGCGCAGGTCTTTGTTCGTCGCGCTCACAAACCGCACATCGGTGTGGCGAGGCTCGTTGGAACCAAGCCGCACAACCTCGCCGCTCTCGAGCACACGCAGCAGCTTTGCCTGCATGCTCATCGGCATGTCGCCAATTTCATCGAGGAAGAGCGTGCCGCCGTCCGCGTACTCGAAGACGCCGGGACGATCCTTGTCCGCACCGGTGAACGCGCCCCGGATGTGGCCAAACAGTTGATCTTCGAGCAGGCTTTCGCTCTGCCCGGCGCAGTTGAACGCGACGTATCGCCCGCCCGTGCCGGTTCCCGTGCCCAGAAACCCGCCCCCGCTGCCCGCGTTCGCGGGCGGACCGGCACGCTTGCTCAATTTGTGCACCGCCAGCGCGATGAGTTCCTTGCCGGTGCCGCTCTCGCCCGTGATCAGGACCGGTATGTTGCTCGGTGCAACCGTCCGGATCGTGCGGAGCACGCGCCGCATCGGCTCGCTCGTCGCGACCAATCCATCAAAGCCCGCGCTATCGGCCTGCACTTTCAATTCATCGTTCTGATGGCGGAGCAGCACCGTCTCCGCCGCCCGATTGACGAGATTCCGGAAAACTTCGAGGTCGAGCGGCTTCTGGATGAAGTCGTACACGCCTTGCTTGAACGCGGCCCGCGCCGTCGGCACGTCGCCGTGCGCGGTCACCATGATCGTTTCGGCCGCGGGCTGAAGCTTGCGGGCGGATTCGAGCACCTTGAGCCCGGCATCCGCACCGTCCGCTGCTACGCCGTTCCTCGAACCGGAGCTCGGCATGCGGAGGTCGGTAACGATCACATCGAACGCCCCGCCCTTGAGTTCTTCGAGCGCGCGGCCGATATCATTCACGATCGTGCAGACATGCCCCGGCTTGCGAAGGGCATCGGCCATGACCTCGGCATGATCCACCTCGTCCTCAACGATCAGAACCTGTGCCGCCAGTTTTCCGCGATCTTCTGCCATGACGAACTTTATCGCGCCGAAGGCGGGCGAAAGCCTCAAACGGGGCCCGCCCACCTAGCCAACCGCGATCGCCGCGGCATCGGCGCGGCGCGACGCGCAGATCGCAACCGCAAGGGCATCGGCCATATCGGGCGGCTCCGGAATCTCCGCAAGGCCCAGCATCGCCCGCACCGCGAGCTGCACCTGCTCCTTCTTTGCAAGGCCGTTACCCGTCACCGATTTTTTGACCATTGTCGGCTTGAACTCGAGCAGGCTCATCCCGAGCTGGCGGATCGCCAGCAGCAGAATGCCCCGCGAGTGCCCCATCACGATCGCCGTTGCCGGATGCTTGTAGTGCGCAAACAACGCCTCAACTGCGACAACGTCCGGCCGAAGCCGATCGAGCATCACGCGGAAATCGCGGTCGAGCTCCGACAGCCGCGAAGAGATGCTGTGCGCATCACCCGAGCGGAACTCGGCAACATCGCGTTCCGCCTTGCTCAATGCCTTGCCGAGCCGAAAGACACCCGCTTCCACCAGCGTGATGCCGCCATCGGCGACCTCGATGCAGCCATAGCCGGTAATCCGAAGTCCGGGGTCTATTCCGACAATCCGCATCTCTCTCCTTCTTCCCGCAGGTCCGACCGTCACTTGCTTGCCGCCCCGTAATTCTTCAGCCAATGGATCATCGTCTTCGCCATCGAGTCCGCTTCGACATTCACCCCGTCACCCGCCCGCAGTTCCGCGAGGTTGGTCTTCGCGAGCGTCGCCGGGATCAACGCAACTTCGATCCAGCCTTCTTTCGGTGAAACGTTCGCAAGCGTCAGCGAGACCCCCGCCAGCGCGATCGAGCCCTTGGGGACCATGTACTGCATCAACCCATCGCCCGGACGCACGCGAATCCGCCAATCCGCCCCCTCTCGAACCTCCACAACACTCCCGACCCCGTCGACGTGCCCCTGAACCACATGCCCGCCCAAAAAGGTCGAAGCCGTCGCAGCATGTTCCAGATTCACTTTCTTGCCGATTTTCCACTGACCCAGCGTTGTCTTCGCCAGCGTCTCGGGAACCGCATCAAATCTCCAGGTCCTGCTCGCTCCCGGCCCCACCGAGACAACCGTGAGGCAACACCCATCCACCGCAATCGAATCGCCCTCTGCCGGTTGAAAAACCCATTCGAGCGGATCAATCTCGATGCGCAATCCCGGTGCTTGGGACTGAAGCCCACAAACGCGGCCGACGGCTTGGACAATCCCCGTGAACATGCCGGGAAGTGTCCGCAAGACTTTCCCCAAACGCAACCAGAAGCGCGAAAACTGCGGACAGAGTCCCACGCCCGGAAGCGACTTGGGGCTCGACGCCCCGCCCGCTGCGCTCCAACAATGGCCCCCACGGCTTTTTCTCCGCTCCCGGCACCGACCGTACCGGGCGGGGCAAAATCTGGTAGAAGAGGCGATCTCGCGATTCCCCCGAAAGACCCGCTATGGCGAATCTTCAGTTTGTCCGCTCTGCCGCCCTCCGCCTTCTGCTCGCTGCCAGCGCAGTGTCGCTGGCCTCGTGCGCGAATAAGAGCACGGCGAAAACTTCAGAAGCCGATCCCGCCGCGAAGCCCGCCAGCCCGGCCGCCAGCCCGGCGTCGACACCCCCGATCGGCGGCTACTCGATCAACGACGCGAACTTTCTCGAGCTGGGTTTCCGGCGCGACTGGACCGCCTTCCCCTATCTGGGCAAGCGTCAGAAGCTCCAGATGCTCGTCCCGGCGGGCGATGTTGTGCTGGGCCTCGAAACGGGCACAACGGTCACTGGGCTGGAAACTTCCAACGGCGCGATGCGCTGGGCAAACGAACTGGCCACCCCGCTCACCCGCTTCGTCGGACTGAACCGCGAAGGCGACAAGGTGCTGGCCTCTTCCGACAGCGAGCTCTTCATCCTTTCCGCGATTAACGGCGACGTGCAGGCACGCCAGGGCTACGCCCGCGTGGTGAACACGCAGCCAATCGTCCTCGGAAATCTGGCCATCTACGGCACGACGACCGGGCACGTCCTCGCGCACCGGACCGACCTGGGCGTTACCGGCTGGTCGTTCCTGCTCCGCGGCTCGATCGATCACAAGCCCGTCCTGGTGACCTCTCTCCAAGGCGGCGATTCCGTCGTGGGCGCGATCTCCCAATCCGGCCAATATGTCTTCCTGAGCGCAAAGAGCGGTCGCCCCGTGGGCCGCGGCGAGATCTTCGGTGGACTCGACACCGATCCGATCGCCGCGCAGGGCCTCATGATCGCCGCCGGTCGAGACCAGTCGCTCTGGGGCCTCCGCCCGGAGGGAGGCGTGGCCTGGCGCATCCGATGCGACCTTCCGCTTTCCCGCCAGCCTTCGACCGACGGCCGGACCGTCTGGAGCCAACTCGGAACCGAAGGCCTTTCCGCCGTCGACGCGGCTAGCGGCAAGGTGCTCTGGTCCAATCGCGTGGTTGAAGGCACCGTGATCGGCATCCGGGCGGGCAACCTCGTTGTTTGGAACGGCTCGCTCGTTCTGCTGCTCGACAAGGACCGGGGCGACATCATCCGCTCGTACGTTGTGCCGCAGACCGCCATGATGCTCACCGATAAGTTCGAGGACGGCAATCTCTACACCGTCAGCGACGCCGGCGTCGTGGTGCGGTTTGTTCCCCGCACCTGATTTTCGCTCCCAACCCGAATCCAGCAAACGGAGGCTCGCGATGAACGACCTGGTCACCATCCGACGGGCCATTGTGTCCGTTTCTGACAAAACAGGACTTGTCGAGTTCGCCCGCGCCCTGGCGCGCCGCGATATCGAGATCATTTCAACCGGCGGCACGGCCGCGACGCTGGAGAAAGCCGGCATCCCCGTGACACCCATCGATCAGGTCACCGGCTTCCCGGAAATCATGGACGGTCGCGTCAAGACGCTGCATCCGAAAGTACACGGCGCGCTGCTCGCGGTTCGTGACGATCCGGAACACCAGGCTGCGCTCGCCCAGCACGAGATCGCACCGATCGATCTGGTCTGCGTGAATCTGTACCCGTTTGAAAAAACCGTCGCGGTGCAGGGCGTGGAGCGTGATGAAGCGATCGAACAGATCGACATCGGTGGGCCTTCCATGATCCGCTCGGCCTCGAAGAACCACGATTGGGTCACGGTTATCGTGGGCCCAGAGCAGTACGAGGCGGTCCTCAACGACCTGAACTCGCTCGGCGGCAAAACCAGCCTTTCGCTCCGCCGCGAACTGGCGGCCGCGGCATTCAAGCGGACCAGCGCGTACGACGGCGCGATCGCGGATTATCTGTCAAGCGCTCAGGGCGATCGGGCACGCTTTCCGGCGCAGCTGCGCCAGGATTTCTCGCTTGTGCAGGAACTCCGCTACGGCGAGAACCCGCACCAGAGCGCAGCGGTTTACGCCAGCCCGGGCGGCCCGGGCGCGTGCATCCCGCGTGCGAAGCAGTTGCACGGCAAGGAACTCGGCTACAACAACATCGCCGATGCCGCGAGCGCTCTCGAACTGGTTCGTTCACTCAAGATCATCGCGCCCGATCTGGTCGGCGCCGCAGTAATCAAGCACGCAAACCCTTGCGGGTGCGCCATCGCGAAGACGCCGCTCGAAGCGCTGGAAAACGCCATCGCGGGCGATCCCCTCGCTGCATACGGCGGCATCATCGCGATTTCGGCACCCGTGGATCTCAAGGCCGCGGAAAGGCTCTGCCGCGACGACACCTTCGCGGAAGTCCTGATCGCCCCGTCTTTCACGGCTGAAGCGGTCGAAGCGCTCAAGAAGCGCTGGTTCAACATGCGGATTCTGGAAGTCGGCCCCATCGAGCAACCCAAGACCGGCGAGCTCGAGCAGCGGTCGATCCCCGGTGGCCTGCTGGTGCAGACGCGTGATTCCCTGCTCGCGGCGCCCAAGGAGTATGCCCGGAAGGCCGGCCCCGAGCCGCGCGCCGAAACCATCCGTATCGCACAGTTCATGGAAGTCGTCACGCGAGCCGTCGCGAGCAACGCGGTCGCGATCGGCGGCGTCGATCCAAAGACTGGTGTCACACGCCTGTTCGGCGCGGGCGCCGGGCAAATGGATCGGCTGACATCGTGCCGCCTGGCCGTGCAAAAAGCCGGAGAACTCGCGAAGGGCGCGGTCGCATTCAGCGACGCGTTCTTCCCCTTCCCCGACGGGCCCCAGATCCTGATCGATTCCGGCGTTGGGACGATCGTGCATCCGGGTGGAAGCAAGCGCGATCAGGAAACATTCGACCTGTGCGAGAAGCGGGGCGTCGCGTGCATCACGACCGGGCTCCGGCATTTCAGACATTGAAGAAGCCCAAAGCCGTCGGCGATTTGTTGTCGGCCCGCAGTTGACCTACGAGAATCAGGCAGCCTTCCGGAGTTCGACGGCAGCGAGCCGGCGGATCGCCAGAGCCGTGACATCGTCGCGCTGATGAAGCGATCCCTCCTGGCCGGCGATCGCCTGCGCCAGACGTTCCATTCCTTCGCGGACTCCGACTTCGCTCACCGAATCCAGCAATCCCATGTGCTTCAGATATTCGCGCGGGGCAACGCGTCGATCCGCGATCGGCTCGTCGAGCGCGGGAAACGCGAGCTCGAAGCCATCGGTGTACAGCAGCAGCGTGGCGCCGGGAACAAGCATCACCGTCTCGTCGGTGTACTCGGCCTCGGCAAAGACTCCCAGCAGCGGCCCCTGACTTTCGAGGTATCGCATCTCTCCGCCGTGCAGCAGCAGGCTGGGCGGATGCCCCGCACCCGCAAGCCGGACAGAAAAGTCTCTCTTGTCGAGAACACCGCAAACCGCAGTCGCAAAGCGATAATTCCCGGCAGCGTGATGGCAGAGCTCTTTGTTCAGACCGGACAGGCACTTGGCCGGATTGATCTCTCCTCCCGAAGCCGCGCCGATCGCCAGTTCGTTCAGCAATGCCCGCGAGAGCATCATCGTGATCAGCGCAGCGGGCACGCCGTGCCCCACCGCATCCGCAATAAAAAACGCAACCCGATGCTCGTCGATGACGCGGGCATCAAAGAGGTCGCCGCTCACATACGTCGCGGGGTGATAGAGCGATGCAAACTCAACCTCGCTGTCCTCCGGCAACTTCTGGGGCAGGAGTTCGCGTTGAACCGTCGCCGCGAGATGAAGCTCTTCGTGCAGGCGATCCATCTCGCCCCGGATGCCGCGGTCCATTCCAGAACCCGACCGCACCTCGCGCGAAAGCTGTTCAACCAGCGTCTGCCGTTCGGCGAGCGCAAACAGCATCGACGCGACCCTGCCGGTGTTCTCGCGGCCATTCAGAACGATCACGCCGTCCTTGTGTACCAGGCTCCGGATCGCATTCTCGCGGGGCGTGATCACGACCGCCGGAAGACTCTGCCCGTGGAGGCGATCAAAGAACTTCGCGAGCGCCGCCGTTTCCTCATCTCCCCGAAGCACAACAAACAGGCACGAATACGCGCCGAGCGCGTCGGCCTGTGGCGAGCCAGCTTCCAGCAACTGATCGAGATCCAGCCGTTCGACCTCGGGGACTTCGTCGCCGGGCCACTCAGCCAGCACCGGTGCAAGCCATCGCGCCGAAGCCACTTCCGCTTCTCGACCGGCGCAGAATGCGAGCGTTGCCACAGCCAATAGACCTTCCCCTCGTGCGCATGGTCGGCCTCTGCCGACATTGTCGCGCCCGTGAGGTTCCTCATCGGTCAGCGGCCGGGGACGCTTGATCGGGGGGCCACACTTGATGTGGAGTCGTGAGGGATGCCTATTTCGCTCTGGCGGCCAACCCGGGGTCGATGTTGATCAATTCCCCGGGCTTGACGGACACTTTTTCGAGCATGCCGCCCTGCAGCTCGATGGCGTACTGCGAATCGAAGCGGCTGGGATAGCGTTTCAGGCGGTTTTCGTACGTGACCAAGTCCTCGCCCTCGCGCCTCGCCTCCTCCACTTTCATCGCGTGCGTCGCGGTCACACGCCGGGAACGGTCTAGAAAAATGATGTCGATCGGAATCGGGCAATCCCGCATTACGAACTCATGGCTCGTGACCTGCGAGTCCGGAAACACAAAGAGCATCCCGCCATCATCCGGAATCGATGTACGCCCCGAAAGCCCCTTCACGCGTGAATCCTGATCCGCCGCGAGTTCGAGTGTGAAGGTCTTGCCCCCCACGTTGACCCTCGTTGTCGTCGGGGTCGTTGCGTACGGCTCCTCACACCCCGGAAGCACCCCGAGCGTTCCGGCCAGCACCGCGGCGCCAATGGTTTGCGTGAATCGATTCATGGTGGAGGCTTTGTTCATATCTGCTCGGCGCTGGAACGCGGGTTTCGGAGCCATTGATCGTCTCGCATCGTAAAGACTACATCATCCAAAGGCAGCGCTGCAAGGTCGAAGCGGCGTACAAATTCTTCCGCCGCAAGCTCTTCACCGGCCTCCCGCACGCCCGACCAGCGGGCGAGGAGCGCGACGATTCTTCGTGCCGAAACGCCCGCTTGCAGGTACGTCTCCACCCGCGTATCCCCGTGCCTTTTGGCAAGTCGCTTGCCGTCCTGACCCCGCACCAGCGGCAGGTGGTAGTACGCGGGTGCGGGCGAGATTCCGAGCGGTTGCATCAGCAACAGCTGCCTCGCCGCCGAATCGAGCAAATCGTTTCCCCGCACAATCTGCGTCACTCCTTGGCGCGCATCATCGACCACCACGGCTAGCTGGTACGAGGGCTGGTCGCGTTTGGTCCACACGACAAAGTCGCCGATCGTTTCTTCAGGCACGTGACGCTGCGCGCCGGCAATCCCGTCGCGGAACTCCACAACGCCCGCGGGCGTGGCAAATCGCCAGTTCGCTTCGGCCCCTTCCGATACAAATCGAGTCGGACGAGTTGCCGGTCGACGTGCCGCGGGAAAGATCGACTCCCGCGCGCCTTCCTGCGGCGCCGAAACCGCCACAGCGTCCCCGATCTCACCCCGGCTCTCGGCCGACGGATACACGCAGCCCCGCTCGGCCAGCCTTTGCATCGCATCGCGATACGCCGCCAGATCCGCGCTTTGAACGAATGGCCCTTCATCCCAGTCCATCCCGAGAGCCTCGAGCGTCCGTCGGATTCCGTCCGTTGCATCCGGCTTCACCCGAGGCGTATCAAGGTCCTCTATTCGGAGCACGATGCGCCAACCCCGCTGCTTGGCAAGTGCCCAGTTGATCAGAAACGTCCGCGCGTTTCCTAAATGGAGCGCCCCCGTTGGAGAAGGCGCAAGTCTTGTCTTTTCAACAGGATACGTTGCCGTCCTCGCTGACGATCTTTCCCCTGGTCCGGGCTGGCCTCGCTTCACATTGGCATCCCCGCGTTCGCTCACACACGGACGGTACACTCGTTCCGATGCCCGCGAAGGACCGCGGCCGCGTGGAGAGATCGATGCCCAAGCTCACAGAACCGCAGATTGCAACGGCGCTCCTCGCCGTGCCGGAATGGGGTGAATCCGGCGATGCAATTCAACGGACCTACCAGTTTTCCGATTTCGTGAAGGCGATGAGCTTTGTCGATCAGGTGGCCCGGGCCGCCGAGAAAAGCCAGCACCACCCCGACTTCCTCATCCGCTACAACAAGGTCACCCTGACGCTCAGCACCCACGATGCCGGCGGAATCTCATCCAAAGACTTCGAGCTCGCAAAGGTCTGCGACCAGTTCTTCGCGCCTTTTGCACCGCCGCCTCCCGCCGCCCCCACGCCCACGAAGCGTCGCAAAGTTTGAGGGATTGGCGGCAATCAGCGTTCAGAACGGGAAAAAGCCCCGTTACAGCCCCCCGGATCCTCTCAGACCAATAGACCGTACAATCCCTCGTCGGCATCTCCCGCATCCGGGGCAACTCGGACAGCGGATAGGGCCGATGGGTTCGGAGTCCTCTGGACCTCGAGCTCAGGAGAGAGATCGGATCTATGCCGCATCATCACTCCAAGGACGATCGCCGGCGCGCCTCGCAAGACCGAGGTTCGAAGCAGTCGCGACCCGTTTCCCAGACCGCGGCACATTCCGACGAAGCCCCGATCCTCGACGTCGATGGCGATATCGACCTCGCAAGCCTCGCATCGGCCGGCGGCAGATTCAATATCGGAGGGATGGGACGCGGGGTCCTCGCGGCAGAAGGCCTGAACGCAAAGGTCCTCGTTCTGAACAAGCTCTATGTCGCGGTCCGTGTCGTCTCGGCGCGTCGGGCCTTCTGCCTGCTCTCTCGAAACATCGCCGAAGTCATCCATGTCGAATCCGGCAACGAAGGCCCGAAGTACGTCAACTACGACTTCGAGAGTTGGACAGATGTCGCCGCACTGCGAACCCGCTTCGAACACGCCGAGCACGATTGGGTGCGCACCGTTCGCTTCGAGATCGCCGTGCCCCGCATCATCCGCCTCCTCGGCTACGACCGCCTGCCCGAGCAAACGGTGAAACTCAACCGTCGAAACCTGTTCGCCCGTGATCGCAACACCTGCCAGTACTGCGGCCGTCACTTCCCCACTGCCGACCTCTCGCTCGATCACGTCAAGCCCCGCACGCAGGGCGGCATGGACTCGTGGGAAAATCTCGTCTGCGCCTGCATCAGGTGCAACGCAAAGAAGGGCGGCCGCACGCCCGACGAGGCCCGCATGAAGCTGATTAAAAAGCCGGAGCGCCCCAAGCGCAACCCGCTGATCGCGCTGCGACTGGGTCACGAGAAGTATGCCTCGTGGAAGACCTTCCTCGATAATGCATACTGGTCCGTCGAGCTGCGATGAGCGCGCCCGCCGCAACTCGCGCGGCGGTTTAGGACCAATAACCGCTGATCCAACGCGTATGTTTTCCGAAGTCACTGCGCGTTTGATACCTTGTCTGCATGTCGTTTGCAGCAACCCCGACCGCATGTTCGAATCGCCTTCTGGCAACCTTGAAGCACCGTGTCCCCCCTCGGACGAGATCGCTCGCGACGCTCGTGGGCGTGGCGCTGGCGTTCGCCTTTTCCGCAGCGGTGTGCCGGGCGCAGGTCACGCGCACTTGGATCGCCGGTGGAACGCAAAACGTGTGGTCCAATAGCGCGAATTGGACTCCGGCGGGGGTGCCCGGCGCCTCCGATACCGCGATCGTTCCTGTCGGCAAATTTGTGAAGGTTGAGTCCGACGTTGCCGTCGCCACCCTCACGCTTCAGGGCGTCCTCCAGGGCACCGGCAATGTGA
>JAEUJD010000071.1 GCA_016793015.1 Phycisphaerales bacterium | reverse complement strand
CACAGATCGCGACAGTCAGACTCTCAACATCGAATCACTGACCGGGGGCGTCGGCCTTCAGGATTTGTTGCAGATTGCGGGCTTCGTGCCCACGCCGGCACCGAGAGCCGCCTCACTCCCAAGCGGGTGTACGCGCCTGGTGCTCAGCGATGAGCAACGACAGATAAATCTTGACAACAACCTCCGCTCGATGCCGGCGCAGGCCGTGCGGACGATCCGGAAAATCGCGGCGGCGACTTCGCGCACCGACATCACATTCGTCACGACCCAGGAAGGCGCAATCAGCGCGATTCTGACGGAGGGCACGGGCACACGCCAGCTCGCCAGCGTCCGGCGCCCCCGCGAAGAAGCTTCGGCACTGACAGCCGATATCGATCCGGTTGCATCCGGCGCGGTTGCCATCCTGGGCTTCGGTATGGGGTACCACGCCGAGGCGCTCGCTCGCCGCTATAAGAAGATGGGCGTGCTGCTCGCGTTCGAGCCGGATGTCGGGTTGCTCCGCGCGGTCCTGGAGCACGTCGATCACAGCGACTGGCTCAGCCTCCGCAACTGCGTGATCGTCACCGACCCCGATGATCAGGGGGAGATCACCGCATCAATTACAGGCGCGGAAGGCATCTTCATGCTTGGCACGCGGTTCCTCGATCATCCGGCGAGCAAGCATCGTTTGGGCGATCTTGCCGAGCGATTCAACGCAACACTCAGCGGAGCATTGCGCGCCACCAGAACATCTATCGTGACGACGCTCGTGCAGGTCGATAAGACCATGCGCAATCTGCTCGGCAACATCGAGGCTTACGCCAACGCCCCGGGCATCGCCGAGCTCGCCAACGCGGCACAAGACAAGCCCGCAATCGTTGTCTCCGCCGGGCCGAGCCTGCGTCGCAATATCGATCTTCTTCGCGACCCCGCCGTGCGCAGCCGCTTTGTGGTCATTGCCGTCCAGACCGTCCTCAAGACGCTTCTCGCGAAGGGAATCAAGCCCGACTTCGTTACCGCACTCGATCACGATTCGATCAGCAAGCGTTTCTATGAAGGCCTGACCCGCGAACAGGTCGAAGGCGTGACGCTCGTGGTCGAGCCCAAGGCCAGCCCCGCGATTTTCGATGCTTTCCCCGGTTTCATCCGCTGCCCGGGTGAACGCATCCTCGACAACATTCTCGCCGAAGGCGCGGACGACGCGACGAAGCAGCTTCTCGCGCGTCCGCGGGGCGAACTCAAGCCCGGCGCGACGGTTGCGCACCTCGCGTATTACCTCGCGCGGCACCTCGGGTGCGATCCGGTGATCTTCGTCGGACAGGATCTCGGTTTCACCGATGGGCAGTACTACGCCGCGGGCGCCGCGATCCACCAGGTCTGGTCCGGCGAACTGAACGAATTCAGCACACTCGAGATGCTCGAATGGCAGCGCATCGTCCGTCAGCGTTCCATGCTCCACAGAATGAAAGATCATCTCGGCCGCGATTGCTACAGCGATGAGCAGATGACGACCTATCTCGTGCAGTTTGAGCGTGACTTCGGCGAGGATGTGGCACGCGGGCTCCGCGTCATCGACGCGACAGAAGGCGGCGTCGCCAAGCGTCACGCGACCACCCTCACGCTCCAGCAGGCGATCGATCGTTCCGCGTCGGTCGGGGCCGTCTCGCTTCCCCCGCCGCACGCCGAAGTTGCCAGCCCTCGCCGTCGCGATGCGCTCTACCGGCGTCTCCGCCAGGTTCGCGCCGATGTCTGGCGCGTCGGAGAGATCAGCCGCGCCACCGCCAAGTGCGTGCAGGACATTCTGCAACACCAGGAAGATCAGGTCCGCGTCAACCGCATCATCGCGCAGATCGAGGCGCACGCGTCCGAGGTCCAGAAGATCGTTCCCGGCTATCCGCTGGTGCAGCATCTCAACCAGACCGGCATTCTCAACCGCTTCAAGGCCGACCGCGCCATCGAGCTCGACGGCGACCTCGCCCCACTCGAGCGTCAACGCCGCCAGGCCGAGCGTGATCTGAAAAACGTCACCTGGCTCGCCGACGCCGCGGACGAACTCGGCAGCATGTTCGACGGCGCGATCGCGGCGGTCAAGTCGGGGCGGCGCGGCCCCGCCGAACACGCCGATACCAGGCGTCTCGAAGCGGCGATCGCTGCGGTTGGCCCGGTCGTGGCGAAAGACAACATCCACGCGTTCATCTGCGTCGATCCGGATAACTCGTCCCTCGGCCTTGCACGGGATCTCTCGAAGCCGATCGCCGGTTCGATGAACGCTCTGCAGATGACGCTGGCCCGTCTCGCTCGCTCGAAGAGACTGAAGGGTGTTTCGCTGCTCACGTACCATCCCGATCGTGTGAAAGCCATGCTCGGAAGCTCGGGCGCAAGCTTTGGCTCTCCCGATATGCGGATCGTTCCGCTCGCGCAAGGTGCGGGCGATTCCCGTCGCCGCTCCGTGCTCGGTGCACGCGCATGGTCGCAATCCTGCTGGCGGGGCGGCATCGCCAACCTTTCCATCTTCGACGAGGTGTTCTCGCCCGCCGCAGTTCGCGCCGTGCTCGAAAGCAATTCCAACGCCGACGGCGTTCTGCTCCTCGGCCCCGACTGGTGCTTCATCGACCCGTTGCACATCGATCAGCTCATCGCGCGTTTCAGCAGTGCGACCGAGCCGCAGCGCATTGTCTTTTCGCCCGCGACACCCGGCCTCGGCGCGTGCATCCTGGAGCGATCCCTCGCAATCGAATTCGCGGATCAGCTCCGCAACAACGGCCCGCTCGGTTCGATCGGCACCATCCTCGGTTACTTGCCCATCGCGCCGCAGGTCGATCAGATTGCCAAGCAGAGCTGCGTCACGGTTGATCCATCCGTCCGGGATGCGCACCTTCGGCTCATTGCCGATCGTTCCGATCGCACGCACCTCATCGCATCGGTTGCGCGGCGCCTCGGCGATCGCTGGCTTGCCGCCAGCGCGGGGGAGATCGCGGCATACGCACGCGAGATTAGCGCGAGTTCCGGTCTTTTCCCCGATTCCGTCCACATCCAGCTCACGGCGCAGCGAGCCAATTCACCCATCGCTCAGCCACTTGATCTCGAACTGCTCCGCGCAAGACTGACTTCGCTCCGCCTTCGTGAGCGGGGCCTTGTCGTCACCTTTGATGCCGGCGAACCCCTGCTCCATCCGCGTTTCGAGCAGGCCGTCGCCCTCGTACGCGATCTCGGCGCAGCCGCCATTCACGTCCGCACCGAACTCCTCGGCAATGCCGACGCCGATCGGCTCCTCGCGATCCATCCCGATGTCATCAGCATCGACATGCATTCGGATGCCGCGCCTACCTACGCCAACGTGCGCGGCATCGACGCCTTGCCGCAGGTCCGCGATCGCGTGGTGAAACTCCTCGAGGCCCGCACGACACTCGATGAAGGTCTGGTCGATCAATGGATTGTTCCGCGCATCACCCGCCGCGATGAGGTCTACTCCGAGATCGAAACGTTCTACGACCGCTGGATCATGGCCGCCGGTGCCGCGGTGATCGACAGCCTCGAATCTCCGATCGCCGGACACCGGATCGAGCCCCTGCCGCTCCCCGCGCAGGCGGCCGAGCGGATCGCCGCCTCAATCGTCCGCATCCGTTCGGATGGCGCAGTGGATGGCGCAGCCTGCCAGATCAACGGTCTGGACGCCGCGGCATGAAGGCCATCGCCGTCATCCTGGGCCGGGGCGGCAGCAAGGGCGTTCCGGGCAAGAACACCGCGCCAATCGCCGGGAAGCCCTGCGTGCAGTGGACGATCGAAGCCGCCAAGTCTGCTCAGCACGTCGCGCACGTGATCGTTTCCAGTGATGATCCGTCCATGCTTGCGTTCGCCCGCGCGGCGGATGCGATCGCGATCACGCGCCCATCCGCACTCGCCAACGACACGGCTCGCGTTGATGATGCGGCCCGTCAGGCCATCGTCGAGTTTGAAAAGACCCACGCCGAAGTTCCCGCGCATTCGCCGATCGTGATTCTCTACGCCAACGTGCCGATCCGCCCGCCCGACCTGATCGATCGCGCTGTGCATCTGCTCCGCAACTCCGAATGCGACAGCGTGCAGTCGTACGCCGCCGTCGGCAAATATCACCCGTGGTGGACAGCAAAGCTCGACGACACCGGCAAGGTCTCGCCTTGGGAAGGAGATGTTCTCAATCACGGCGTTTTCCGAAGACAGGATCTTCCGGCGGCTTATGTCCCCGACGGCGGCATCATCGCCCTCACCCGACGCGCACTCTTTTGCGAGATCCCGGGCGTACCTTCAGGCCCGCACGCGTTCTTCGGTCTTGATCGCCGGGGCGTGATCAATCCCGAAGGTGCGGTCATCGATATCGACGCGCCCACCGATCTCCTGGTGGCCGACGCCATCTTGAAGGAACGTTATGCGCATCGGTAACCGGCAAATCGGAGAACACCCGTATGTCATTGCCGAGATCGGCGTGAATCACGATGGTTCCGTCGAACGGGCACTCGAACTGACCCGAAGTGCCGCGGAAGCCGGCGCCGACGCCATCAAGCTCCAGCTCTTCCGTTCCGATCTCCTGATGAGCCGCGCCTCGACACTCGCGGCATACCAGTCCTCCGCGGGAGAATCCGATCCCTTCGCCATGCTCCGGCGTCTCGAACTGACGACCGATCAGATGAATCCGATCGTCGCGCTCGCGCACGAACTCGGCATCCACGCGATCGTCACCGTCTTCAGCCTCGATCTCGTCGGCGATGCGGAGCGCCTGCCGTGGGATGCGTACAAGACCGCAAGCCCCGACATCATCCACAAGCCGCTGCTCGATCGGCTGGCGTCAACGGGGAAACCGCTCATTCTCAGCACCGGTGCTTCCACGATGGAAGAAGTGCACCGCGCGATTGTCTGGCTGCGCGGCTCGCACGACCGGCTGGCGGTGCTTCAGTGCGTGAGCAGCTATCCGACGCCGCCTGCGCAGGCCGAGCTCGGCGGGATCAAGCTTCTCAAACGAGCGCTCACCTGCCCGGTCGGGTACAGCGATCACACGTCCGGCGAAGACACCGGCGCACTTGCCGTCGCGCTCGGCGCATCGATCCTTGAAAAGCACTTCACGTACGACACGAGCGCGACTGGTCCGGATCACTCGGCATCGCTGACCGCCGCGGCGCTTCGACGCTATATCGCGAACGCGCGGAACCCGGTCGCGCCGCCCGAGGTTGAAGCAATGAAGCGCGTCCTCGACATTGAGAATGACGTGCGAAGGGTGTCGCGTCAATCTATCGTTGCCGCCCGCCCCCTCGCGGTGGGTCACCTCATCGGCCGAGGCGATCTCACGTTTAAGCGCCCGGGCACCGGCATTCCTCCCTTCGATCTCGAACGCGTTCTCTCGCACCGCGTTGTTCGCCCGGTGGATCGCGATATGCCACTTCAGTGGGACGATCTCTCTTCAATGTCCTGACCACGAATCTCCATCATGGCATTTCAGCCGCCCAAATCTGACAACGAACTGCTCGCGCCCGTCGCAAAGACCCCGGGCAAAAGCCGCATCGCCGTCGTCACCGGCACACGCGCCGAGTTCGGGCTACTCAAGCCGGTCATCACCGCCATCAATCACGAGCCCACACTCGAAGTCTCGATCATCGTCGCGGGAAGCCACCTGCTGGCCCCCGCAAACACGCATATGGAAGTGCGGGCCGCGTTCCGGGTTGGAGCCGTGGTGCCCATGCAGAATCCCGGAGAGCACACGCGCATCGACGATGCCGAGGCGGCAGGCCGCGGAATCGCCCGCTTCGCCCGAACCTACTACAAGATGAACGCCGATTGCGTTGTCGTGCTCGGGGATCGCATCGAAGCCTTCGCCGCGGCGAGCGCCGCGTCGATCGGAGGCGTTCCTCTCGCGCACATCCACGGCGGCGATCGCGCCGAGGGCGTCGCCGACGAGGCGATGCGCCACGCGATCAGCAAGCTCGCACACATTCACTTCGCCGCGACCAGCGCCAGCGCCGAGCGCCTTCTCAAAATGGGCGAACAACCCGCAACCGTCCACAACGTCGGTTCACCCGCGATGGACGGTCTCGGTGCCATGCATCCTCTCAACGACGACGAAGTTAGAGCAGTGGGTGGGGGGGTGGATCCCGGCGTCGTAATCCTTCATCATCCGTGCGGGCTCGCCGACGGAGTAGAGCAAGCCCACGCCCAAGCGATCGTCGAGTTTGCCGCGTCAACCGGAAAACGCGTCCTCGTCCTCGCCCCCAATTTCGATCCCGGGCGCGAAGCCGTGCTCGCAACGCTGCGCGAAGCCGTCGCAACCCACTCCTGGCACTTCCTGGATCATCTCCCGCGCGACGTCTTCGTCGGACTCTTGAAACGCCTCGCCTCCACGAACGGTCTGCTGCTGGGCAATTCCTCCGCCGGACTCATCGAAGCCGCTGCTATCAACTGCCGTGCCGTGAATGTCGGCCCGCGTCAATCCGGCCGTGAAACGCCAGCGAACGTTGTCAGCGTCCCCGAGCCAGGTGTTTCCGCAATCGCTTCCGCGGTCGCCGCTCATCGCATCCCTCCCAACCCCGAACACCCCTATGGCGACGGCCATTCCGGTCCGAGAATCGCCCGGCTCCTCGCGGCAATCAACTTCAACGACCCCGCTCTGATCCGCAAACGCTGCGCGTATTAGCCCATTTTCCACCGGCAAATCAGGCTTCCCAAATGCCGACGTGAAGCTCTTTGCATTCCCGGCGCGAATGCTCCAAAGTGACGCGCACGCCCCGCCGATATCTCCTCGCAGTCCAGAGGAGTACGTCATGTCACAACCGGCCGGCTCACCGTCTTCTGTCGCCCCCGCCGCTCCGAACTCAGCCGCCCCGGCGAATGCCGTTGCCGGCGCAGCGCCTGCAAAGCCGGGCGCCCCCGCGACGCGTGAGCAGGTCGTTGCCGCGGCCATCCGCGAAATCAGCCACATCGCGACACTCCCCGAGATCACGCTGAAGATCGTGGAGCTCGTCGAAAGCCCCAAAAGCACGGCGCAGGACCTCAATAAGATCATTTCCGCCGACCCGGCGCTCTCGACCCGCATTCTCAAGGTCGTGAACTCCTCGTTCTACGGCCTCCCGGGCCAGATCGCTTCGATCAACCGCGCGATCGTCATGCTCGGCCTCAACGCCGTCAAGAACATCGCGATCGCCGCCAGCCTCGCCAAGCTCTTCCGGGGCGGCGAGCTCACCGCCAACTTTTCCGCCAAGCACCTCTGGTCGCACAGCAACGCTGTCGCCGTCGGCAGCAAGATGCTCGCCGACTCTCTGCGTCTTGGCCTTGCAGATGAAGCGTTCCTGGCCGGACTCATGCACGACATCGGCATCATGGTCGAGATGCAGTTCGATCGCGCCAAGTTGATCGAAGTGCTCCAGAAAGTCGGTGCCGACAGCAAGGGCGTGCCCATGACCGACTGGCTCAAGGCCGAAGAAGAGTGCTACGGCGCAAACCATCAGGATTTCGGCATCGCCCTCTGCGACAAGTGGCGCTTCCCCAAGCCCTTTGTCTACGCCACCGGCTTCCACCATCGCCCGCTCGAACTTCCGAGCGAAGCCCGCACCATCGCCTCGATCGTCTACGTCGCAGATCGTCTCGCCAGCCAGCTCGAAGGCGGCTTCCGGCAGGATCTCCTGGTCAACGACATCGGCGCCGACGTCTGCGAGCAGATCAAGCTCGACCAGGTCAAGCTCGACGCCATCCGCAAGCTCTTCCCCGATGAAGTCAAGAACGCCAACGCCATGCTGGCATGATGTTCGCGTAGGAATCCAACCAGTCCATTCCGGCGGCCGGGATTCGTTTGAGCCCGCCGCCGATACGAACTCTCTCTTTCTCCCTTCGGGCGGCTTTGTGGTGACACGAGGCCGCCATTTTTTTGGGGAGATCACCTTTGCGATCCCCGCGCTTCGAAGATCATTTCACACCCAGGCGATCCTTCCAGCGCCCGAGATGCTCCCGCCGCGTCAGGTCGTACATCAGTGGCGTGACCGTGACAAAGCCCTTCTTGAGCAGATCCACGTCCGTCCCCTCGTCGCAGCCTTTGAACCCCAGCCCGCTGCCCGTCGCCCAGTAATACGGCTCCTTCGACGGGCTGTACCGCTTCTCGTAGCTGTCCTGAAGGCCGTGGACGTTCATGGGGCACACCCGCATCTCGGGCATCGGCCCGCCCGATTCTGTGATCGGTATGTTGATCGAGATGCACTCGTGCGCATCCGGCAGCCCCTTTGCCAGCACCATCTCGATTGATTTCCGCGCCCGTGCCGCGGCCACATCCCACCGCGTCTGCCCGCGCCCCATGTGCAGGCTCACCGCGATCGCCGGAACACCCAGAAACGCCCCTTCGATCGCCGCGGCAACCGTGCCCGAATAAATCACGTTGATCCCGCAGTTCGCGCCCGAGTTCAGCCCGCTCACCAGCAGGTCGGGCTTGGCTCCCTTTCCAAACTGCTCCTCCCACAGATTCGAGATCGCCAGCTTCACGCAGTCCGCCGGACGCCCGTCGACCGCAATCCCGCTCATCCGAGGGTTGACCTGGATCTCTTCGACCATCAGTGGCTGATGAAACGTCACGCCATGCCCCGTCGCGCTCTGCACGGTCAGCGGCGCGATCGTGAACACCTCAAACCCCGTCACGCTGTTGGGAGCCGTGATCGGCCCTCCGAATCGATTCTCGGGGTCGGTCAGTGCATCAAACAGGTGCGTAATGCCCGGGGCACGGATTCCGTCGTCGTTTGTCAGCAGGATCTTCATCGGAGCCAGAGTAGGTGGAACGGAACCGCGCGGCCGAAACCGCCGTAACTTCCGGCCCGCCAGCGATCTGCAACTCCGGCTCCGGTCAGCGGTAGAGCCTCTGGGGGAAGGAAGCATCACATGAAACGCACCTGGGACGAACGGATCGCCGTCTTGCTGACAGTCGTTGGCATCGCCATCGGCGCATTGGGGTTGATCGGGCTTGCACGGGTCGTATCCGCCGCGGACACGCCCGCGCCTTCTTCATCCCCTGCAACAGCGACCGCGCCGGCCGCGGCAGCCCCTCCAAAGCCCGCACCAGTTTCAGTCGTCGCCGACATGAAGTCGCAGGCCGCCGCCGCGACCGCGCTCTGCGAAACTGATGCTGCACGCTCGTTTCTGTCCGCTGCCGACGCACTCCCGTCGATCGCACCCCGTGTCATCTACCGCGATCGCGAACGAGGCCTCGCCATCACCGAAGATGCATGGAAGAAACTGAGCGCCGAAGAGCAGGCAAAGTTCAAGCCCCGCGATTGTGATGAGCGTTTCTACTACTACACCGGGTACGGCACGCCTCTGAATTACGCGCGGCCATTCGACATCGCCGGGAAGTACGGCGTCAAGTCGTGGAACGGATTGCGTGTTCTCGATTTCGGCTACGGCAGCATCGGCCATCTCCGCATGCTCGCAGCGCTCGGCGCTGACGCGCAGGGAATCGAGGTGGAGCCGATGTTCGCCGCGCTTTACTCATCGCCCGGCGATCAGGGCGCCATCGAATGCGTCACCAAAGGCAAAGCCGGAAACATCGCGCTCCACAGCGGCAAATGGCCCGCCGATCCGGCGATCTCCAAAGCGGTGGGGGTGGGGGGGAACTACGACCTCTTCATCAGCAAGAACACGCTCAAGAAGGGCTACATACATCCCGAGCGCGAGGCCGACGAGCGCATGCTCATCAAGCTCGGCGTCGAGGACGAAGCGTTTCTGAAGGCCGTTCACGGCTCACTGAAGCCCGGCGGCCTGATGCTTGTGTACAACATCGCCCCCGCGCAGAATCCCGCCGACAAGCCGTTCCTTCCCATGGCCGATGGGCGCTTCCCCTTCGATCGTGCACTCGCGGAAAAAGTCGGCTTCGAGGTCCTCGCCTTCGATCAGGTTGACGACGAGGTGATGCACAAGTACTGGTTCGTCTACTTCCCGAATCCGGAAATGACGCCGGAAAACCTGAAAGAATCGATCTTCACGCATTACACGGTGCTTCGGAAGAAATAGTCCGCGCCTATTCCTCCAGCGTCTTCTTCCGCCGCAGGATGTGGTGGTAACTCTGTGCAAACCGGTGCGCCTCATCCCGAATTGCCTGGCACAGCCGCAGCCCCGGATTCTCCCGCCCCAGCCGCACCGGCTCGCTCTCACGCTGGATGTAGATCAGTTCTTCCTTCTTTGCAAGGCTGATCACCATCGGCGGCTTCACGTCGAGCTGATCGAATGCCTCCAGCGCCGCGTGCAACTGTCCAAGCCCGCCGTCGATCAAGATCACATCCGGATAGAGCTCATGCCCGCCGCCCGCTTCGCGATAGCGCCTGCTCACAACCTCGCGGATGCTGCTGTAGTCGTCGTTCGTTCCGCCCCCCGGCAGATTGTTCACCGTCGCGATCTTGTACCGCCGGTACTCGTTCTTGAACGGCCGGCCATCTACGAAGCACACCTTGCTTCCAACCGTTTCGCCCCCCATCAGGTGCGCGATATCAATCGCTTCAACACACCGGATCGGATCGTCCATCTTGAGCGTCCGCTGCAGACTCGCGAGCGCCTTCTCCGGATCGAGATACGAGATCTCGGTCTCCGGTTGCCACCCATCGCTCTTGCTCGCGCGCTCATCCAGTTTCTGAATCGCCTTGATCTGATCCCGCAGCACCGCCGCCCGTTCAAAGCGTGTCTCCGCCGCCGCCTGCTGCATCTCGCTTTCCATCTCCCGCAGCATCACGCTCCGCTTCGTGCCGAGGAACCGCACAAACCGGTCCGTATCCGCCCCGTACGCCTCCTTCCCAATCTTCGCGGCACACGGCGCGGTGCACTGATTGATCGCGTACAGCAAACACGGCCTGAAAAACTTGTTCTTCTCGTCGCTCTCGATGATGTCCAGTTTGCATGTCCGGAACTTGAAGACCCGTTGCAGAATCTGGATCGCATCCCGCAACGCACCCGCATTCGTAAACGGCCCGAAAATCTTCGCGCCCTTCAGATCCGGATCGCTCGGGTTCCGCGTCACAAACACCCGCGGAAAATCCTCCCGCTGCGTCACCACCAGATACGGAAACGTCTTGTCATCCACCAGCCGCACATTGAACCGGGGTTTCAAGTCCTTGATCAGCCGATTCTCCGTCAGCAGCGCTTCCCACTCGCCTTCGCACTCCAGGGTGTCGAAATCGCAGACCCGATCCAGCATCGGGTCCTTCTTGAACCCGAGATCCGCCGACGGCACGAAATAGCTGCTGACGCGGTCCGGCAGATTCGCCGCCTTCCCGACATACAGCACCACGCCGCTCTCATCCTTCATGAGATACACGCCCGGCACCCTCGGCAGCCCTCTCGCCTTCACAAGAAGCCGCGCAAGCCGATCCTCCCGGCTTTCGCCCGCCGCAGAACCCGCAGCATTCTGGTCATCTTCGTTCACGCGGAATAGTTGCGGGGCATCGAACGCCCGCCCCGCCTAGCAGCTTATTTTGTGCTGGTGCGGGAGAGTTGCCCCACTCAGGGGCAGAGCAGCTGCTCGTAACTGATAAAAAAGATCAGATAGTCCGCATCGTCCACCATCGCATCTGCATTGAAGTCGCACGGGCAGCCCGCCGGCATGGCCGCGTCGGCGCAGTCATAGATGTCGTACGCATCCGTGAATGCGAGGAAGTCGGCGTCATCGATTAGCGCGTCGTGGTTCAGGTCGCACGGGCAGGGCAAAACGATCGGAACCCGCGCGTCCTGCAGAATCGCAAAGTCGAGATCGGAGACCCAGTACCGCACCCCACGCGACAGGGGCATGCCGTTCATCACATCCCCGAGCAGGTCGACGCCGGGCCGCGGCGATTCGTTCCCAACATAGAACGGATTCCCAAAGGTCATAGGTATCTGCGTCTGATAGACGCCGGTCGCGTTCGCGCCGTTGAGGTAGAAGTCGACGCCATCGAAGGCCAGCAGGCGATCGAACGTCGATCGGGAATTACCCGGATAGGTCCCGTCGATTCCGTTGATCCAGCCGTCGAACGCGAAGCCGCGCCCGAGCGCCCGCACAAACTGCGAGACGGCGTCGATGCGCGCCACATCCACCGTTTCGGTCCGGGCCATCGGATCGGGGTCGAACCACAGATCGTTCTCGACAAACGCGGGGTTGATCTCGACGATGATGTCCGGATCAAACGTCGCGGCAGGAAAGCCGTTACGAACATGGATGGATGCGCCGGTCTCGTAGACGTCGATCGCGTTGTCCAGCGTTTCAAGGTATGACCATGTAAACGAGCGGCACGGAACATCGGATGCCGCGGCACCGGGATGGACCTCGATCCAAAGTTCGGCATTGCCCAGGAGCCGCTCCGACCACAGCGCGCCCGCCGCGAGCAGGTGGCTCTCGATCTGCGCCTGCCAGGGCGCGAGCAGCCCATCGGTATCCACAAAGGTCACCCGGTACGTGACCTCGGCAACGGCCGACGGCATCATCGGCAGCGCGAGCCACACAAGTCCCGAGGCAACCCTGCCCCGCAGCGAACCGGTCATCGCCCGTGTGATGTCCAAAGACCCCTCCGACAGCCGGCGCGAGCCGGCGAAAACACCCATTTCCCTGTCATGAGCCTACCCACAGATTTGTGGAACGCAAGCCCCGCTCCATATTTCTGATGCAGGGCGCCGGGGTGACCGGAGTGTTTGAGGCGATTGCCCCACGCCGCCGGTTCGTCAGAGGTTCGCATGCAATTGACACATCAGAAGCGTTCTGGTTGCACCGTAGAAGCGGGTTTTTGATCCCCGAACAACCGTACGAAAAGCCGTCGCTTCGCGATAGGGCCGATCGAGAATCGGGAGAATCACCCAGTTCATTCCCCAGCGCCAAGCAGGACAAATCGCGTTTGCGAGATGTGCGGGAGGTGTCCTGCAGCCCGAATCAGCCGGTCTCGGATACGCAACGCGTGGCGAGCAAGCGGCAGGGCGCCGCGTGATCGTCCGAGCAGACGGATTCCGCTTACAGCCGTGCCGCCGCCAGGCTCGCCAGTTCGCTCCGCTCGCTCTTGTTCAGAACGACGTGCCCGAAGAGCCCAAGCCCCTTCATTTTCTCGGCGGTATACGACAAGCCGTTGGACGATTGATCCAGGTACGGGTTGTCGATCTGCCCGATGTCGCCGGTGAGAATGAGCTTTGTGCCCTCACCCACGCGGCTGACGATCGTCTTCACCTCGTGGGGCGTGAGATTCTGCGCCTCGTCCACGATCATGAACTGGTGCGGAATCGACCGGCCGCGGATGTACGTCAGCGGCTCCAGCACCAATTTGCCGTCGGCCATCAATTTCTGGATGCGTTGCTCGGATGAATGGCTCTCGGCGTTCTGGTGCACCGTCGCGCCCCGCGTGCTGAGCAGGTAGGCCAGGTTGTCGAAAATCGGCTGCATCCACGCACCGAGCTTTTCGTCCTTGTCGCCGGGCAAGTAGCCGATATCCCGACCCATCGGCATGATCGGACGCGCCACGAGCAGCTTTTCGTACCGCTCTTCGTTGAACACCTTCGACATGCCCGCGGCCAGCGCCAGCAGCGTCTTGCCCGTGCCCGCGCTGCCCAGCAGCGTCACAAGCCGGACCTCTTCATCCAGCAAGAGGTCGAGCGCCATCGTCTGCTGCACGTTGCGGGCCATGATGCCGAAAACCGGCTTCCGCGGACCCGTGACGGGGATCACATGGTCCGTCTCGCCCAGACGCCGGCCCAGCCCCGTGTGGTTCTCGTCCGCTTCGTCTTTGAGCACCACAAACTGATTCGCCATCAGATCGCGCTGATACTCGTTTCCAAGGTCGTCAACGCCCACCAGGTGCGGCGCGATCCGCTGCATTTCCAGCAGCCGATCCTTGTACAACTCGTCGATCAGCGATCCTTCCACTTCCGCCGTCACAAACCCGGTGTACAGACGGTCGGCGTCGATCTTCTGATTTTCAAAGTCCTCGGTCTTGATCCCCAGGCTGTCGGCCTTGATCCGTGCCGCAAGGTCCTTCGAGACAAAGATCGTCCGCATCCCCTGCTTGTGCAGCGCGAGGGCCGCGGCGATGATCCGATTGTCCGGTGAATCCTCCTTGATCGCTTCCGGCCTCGGGTGATCCGTCACATCGATCCGGATCGTCCCCGTCTCCCCGTTCGCACCGACCGACGCGCCCGACTTAGCCTGCAGCGCCAGTTCGCCCCAGTTCACCCCGTCGATCAGCCGCCCGACGCTCCGGAGCCGATCCAGATACCGGATGCACTCGCGCGCATTGCGGCCCAGGTCGTCTTCCTTCCGCTTCATTTTGTCCAGTTCGCTGATCACCGCGAACGGGACAATGACGTGATTCTCCTGAAACACAAACAGCGCGCTCGGGTTGTGGAGCAGGATGTTCGTGTCGAGCACAAAGTGCTTCACGCCCACCGCCGACGCATCCGCCGGCGCACGCTTCGTGCGCTTCGAGGAATCAACTCCCGTCGTTCCCTCGTTCGATTTCACCGGGTCGAGCGGTCGTTCGGCTTGCTTGTCTGTTGCTTTGCTGGGCACGCTCTTTCGTGTTCCCTTGTCCGTCCCCCGATCATTCTCGGGTGCCCGGCCAGTGACCGCGTTCGACTCTCCGGCCAAATCCTTGGCCCCGCTCAGCGCTTTCGACATCGATCTCTCCGTCGTGCGAGAAACCCGGCCTTGGCTGGCCCGAGCTCTCGTGGCCGGTTGGAGCGGATCCGTCGCTCGCCGGCCATTCCTGTACGGACGCAGCATACCCAAAGGATCGGTCCGTGCGAAAGACCTCGGGAGCAAAGTTCTTGCAAATACTGAGTCCGGCGCAGTTACACGCCGCCGAATGAAAGATTTTTCCTCAAGTAGCTCATCGCCCGGGAGCGCCGACCGGTCACCCTTGATCACGAATAGGCGTGGGCCACCGCCCCGGCAATCAGCACCAGCGCGATCAGCGCTCCGAAGATTCCCTTCAGCACGATCGCCACGCCCCGCGCTGCCGCCGCTCCGGCACCGACGTTTGCCGATTCCTTCCATGTTCGATTCAGTCGCGAACGATCGCAAAGGCTCGCCCCAACTCCCGCGCCCGCAACCGCTCCGACAATCGTCCCGATCGGGAACAGCAGCACAAGCGAGCCCACGATCGCGCCGGCGATCGTGCCCAGGATCGCGCCCGCCGCGGCACGCTTGGTTCCGCCCGCCTTTGTCGAGCCCGCGGCCGAAGCGACCAGTTCGAGCAGTTCGGCGAGCAAACCCAATCCGGCCGCGACCCCGATCACCCACCACGGAAACATGCCGGGCACAAACCACTGGAAGATCAACGCGACCGCGATGGGCAGCCAGATCCCCGGCAGTGTCAGCAGCGACAGCGCCAGGCCGAGCACGCCCGCGACGAGAAGGGAAATGATCGCAAACCAGAGCACGGCTTCTTCTTGGGAATCGAAGGAGGGCGGTTTCCGGCAGACCCGCGGGCGTCTTCAGGCGGCTTCCAGCAGCACCCGCAGGGTGTCGGGACGGGCGGCGCGTGCAAACGCCTCCGCGTACTGCGCAAATCGATACTTGGCGGTCAGCAGACTCCGCACATCGACGCCGTCCGAAGCCAAGAGGCGCAGCGCGTCCGCGAGGCGCTCGCCCCGCGATCCGATGATCGCAATCTCGCTGGCGTGGAGCAGGCCGAGCGTTGTCAGCTCCTTCGGGGCATTCGATGCCGAGGGAGGTGCGACCAGCAGCACCGTGGCGCGAGGCCGGGCCAGACGCATCGCGATCTCCAGATCGCCGGGCGTGCTCGAGCAGACAAAGACCACATCCTGGTCCGCGCGCCTCCCGACCTGATCGATGTGCCGGTGCTTGACGCCCCATTTTTCGCAAAGCCCGAATCGCGCCGGCTCGCGCCCGAGGACGCGCACCGACGCGTTGCGCTGGGTCATGACCTGCGCCGAAAGCAACGCGACCGGATCATCCCCGAGAATCGTGACGTACGGCTTGCCCTCGAGTCGCACCAGATCCGCTGCATGGAGCGCTCGCCCCAGCGACGGCGCAAAGCACGCACGATCGTCATCGAGGCCCTTGGGTATCTCAATGAGCGACGATACCGGGAGCGAGATCTTCTCCGCCATCGCGCCGTCGCGACCGATGCCCAGTTCCGATCGGGCGCGACAGTGAATCGAAAGCCCGGCGCGGCAGAGATCGCACGCCGAACACGGCACGGAAGACGGTGCGATCACCCGCTTCCCTTCAAACCCCGGCGAGCCCGACGCGCCGACGATCCCGACGAATTCTCTTCCGGGAGCGATCGCATTGCCCGGCTCAAAGTTCGCGCCGAGCGCGTGCGGATCGATGAGCGCACGCGTGATTCGCACGATCGCTTCTCCGGCACCCGCGACCGGGTCGGGCGATTCGATGAGTTTCCAGCCGGATGGAGAAGGAAGCAGTTTGCGCACACACAGATATCGACCCGCGCGGGCGCGGGCACGAAGGTCCGGATCGAGTTCTTCTAGTTTCCGGGCGTTGGCGGGGGCGGTTCGGTCGTCGGTGTGCCGGAATTCGGCACCGGGTTTGGGCCGGATCTCGCCGGCGCACCCTTCACAGGCGGAAGGATGTCGGCCAGCGGAACCAGCGTGCCGCCCGCCATCGGGGGCATACCCGCCGGAGTGGCCGCGATCTCATTCGGCGGCGGCGAGACGAAGGGGAGGTACTCGATGAACTTCTTCTTGCGCTGGAAGACCGGATAGATGAACGGCGTGCCGGCGACGAAGGGCGAATTGGTTCCGTCGTACCAGGTGAGCCACTCGCGGCGATCAAACCCGAAGTCCTGCCCCGTCATCGTGCGGAGCGACGAGAGCGCCGCCTCGTTCACCGACAACTGCGTGTCGGTCAGGCATGTGATGAGGTGCTGCACAACATCGGTGTTGGGGTATTGCCCGAGCGCGGTCGCAGCGGCCGTGCGGATGTCCGCGTTCTCTTCGCTCGCTTCTTCTCCCCGCACCGAATCGGGGTCACGGCTGGCATCCATCAGCGGCTCGATCGCTTCCTGACTGTGCAGACGCTGCAGGCCCCGCGCCGACTCGAGACGCACCAGCGAATCCGTGTCTTTCAGATTCTTGACGAGGATGGGGACATTCTTGCTGCTGCCGTGATTGGCAAGCGCTCGCGTCCCGGCGATGCGCACCGTCGCATCCGTGTCCTGCGCACGATCCTCGAAGAGCTGGAGATAGACCGGCTGCCCGGCGAAATAGGCGTTGCTCAGCAGCATCGTGCCGCGGTAGCGGTTGTCCGCGTTGTACGGATCGATCGCCATTTGCACCGCCTCGCTGGGAGTCGGCTGCGAAAACACGTCGAAAATGCTGGTCGCGCCCGGCCGGGCATCGTCGAAAATATCGCAGCCCGACAGAACCAAGCAGGCCGTGAGCACCGGCACAAATGTGAACGCGCCGCGTCGGAGCGGATGGTGGGAGGGGGTACGGGGCGACGCGGGCATGGGCGGCAGTATAAGTTTGCTTCGCGTGAACACCAACCGACGCCGTGCATGGATATTCGCGATCGCAACCCTGAGCGGGGTCCTGGCCTCGGGTGCCTTCACCGGTTGCGCGAGCCAGGCCGGCTCTGCCACGGATCCGGACGCTGGCACGCCGGCAACCGGTGAAGCGGGCCCCACATCAATGGCCGCGGACGTGATCTACAAGCCCGCACCATGGAAAAAGACCTATTCCGAAGGGAAACGGGTCATCCGACGCGAAGCGCGCCAGGAAGGCGATTCGTCAAGTGCGTGGGTGATCGACGAATTTGATTCGCCCGATGGGACGCTTAAAGGGGGGCTGGTGCGACAGACCTTTCTCGAGCGCGGGGCCGATGGATCGATCTTTCTGACCGAACTCCACCTCGTAGTCGAGAAGCGGATTCTCAATTTTGATCCGCCCTTGGTGCTCATGCCCGCCGTGCTCACCAGCGAAAAGTCGTGCGTCAGCACTTCCGATGTCACGATGCGCGACGGCGAAAGCGAGGCCGCGACCAAAACCCGCGGCACCGCAACGCAAACGACTCGGCTGGCACGCCAAAGGGGCGACGCGACCGTGGTCGAATCTCAGATGGTCGCAAAGTTTGATTTCACCACCATCGAACGCAACGCGACAATGGAGATCGTGCCCGGCCGCGGCATCGTGCGCGAGGTGCAGGACCGATCGGTCCGGTTCGGCCTGCTTAACTTGTCGCGAAAGACGTCCACCGTCACGCTTATCGAACGGCCGGCGGAGTAACCGATTTCGATGCCCGCCCGATCAGCGCGGCTTCTCTTCTGGCTTCGCCGGAGCGGGAGATGGAGCGGGAGATGGAGCGGGAGATGGAGCGGGAGCGGGTTCTGAGGCCTTTTCTTCCGCCTTGGGCTGTTCGGTCGGCTGGGTAGGGGCGGGCGGCGCCGAGATCGTCGGCACACCCATGCGGGCCGCTTCGGACTTGGAGCGCTCGATTGCCGCGGCAGGGCCGCCGCTGTCGGCAGCAAACCCGCCAAAGAACGCGCCGGCAAGTCCTCCAAGAACAAGGCCGATGATCAGCCCCGGCAGGAATGCCTTGACAAAGGCGCCCGAGTTGGCGGATTGGTCGGGCGAAGAGTTGGCAGTTTGATCGGACATTTCAGAACTCCAGCGCGAATGTCGCTGCGTGCTGACTTTACATCAGCCGACGCATCCGGTGAACCCAAGCCCCGTACCTGACGACCGAGCGTACCAGATCAAGCCGGGAAGGACGCCCCCGACCAAATGCCGTATGCATACGCCAGTTCCAATAGGGCCCGCTCATCCTGAATCGGCTGATCAGGGCGAGCCGGAACAGTTCCCAGAGTCCGACGATGGTTTCTTGCAGGGCGTGAAGCGTGGTGGACCTCAACCTTCGGGGACTAGGTCGCGGGGACAGACTGCTTGCACCATTCAATGAGCTCGACAAGACCCGCCTCGAGCGTGTTCATCGGTTCGTAGCCCAGAAGCTGGCGTGCCAGGTCGATGTTGGCGAGCGAGTGCTTCACATCCGCCGGGCGCTCGGGCTGAAGGACCGGGTGGATATTCGGAACGCCCGCCGCCTGCGCCATCAACCGGGCCAGTTCGAGCAGCGTGACGCTCCGGCCGGTGCCGATGTTGACGACCTCGCCCCGGGGCGGCACCTTCGAAGCGCCGGCGAGCAGAAACGCCAGAACCGCATCAGAAACAAACGTGAAGTCGCGGGTCTGGAGCCCATCGCCGAATATAACGGGCGCTTCGCCCGCCATGAGCCGCCGGGCAAACGCCGCGATCACGCCCGAGTAGGGCGAGTCAGACGGCTGACGCGGCCCGAAGACATTGAACAGACGGAGCGAGATCGTGCTCATCCCGTAGCAGCGGGCGTGCACGCTCAAAAGGTGTTCGGCCGAGAGCTTGCTCGCGGCATACGGGCTGAGCGGGCGGGGCAATTGCGTTTCGACGCGGGGCAGCGTCGGATCATCGCCGTAGGGCGAGCTGCTCGCGGCGAACACGACCCGTTCGACGCCCGATCCGGCGAGCGAGTTGGTTTTTTTTGCGGCTTGAAGCACCCGGAGCGTGCCTGTGGCATTCACGCTGAAGGAGCGCTGCGGGTCATCGACCGAACGCTGCACGCTGCACATTGCCCCCAGGTGAAACACCGTGGCGGCGCCGGCGAACGCATCCGAGAGCGCATCGTCGTCGAGGATGCTGCCCCGCAGGAATCGGACGCGTTCGGGCTCCAGCTCGATCAGTTCGGCCAGGTGCTCGAGCGTGGAGTTGGAAAGGTCATCGAGAACGCGGATGGATGCGCCGAGCGAGAGCAGCGCATCGACCAGGTGGCCACCGATGAACCCCGCCCCACCCGTGACGCAGACCGTGCGCCCGTTGTAAAAAGGTCGGAGCCGATGCACCTTGTCCGCCGGAAGCTTCATGGCCGGTGATTATAACGCCAACCGAAACCGCGGTCAGGGGCAGATGATGTTGGCGTAGGAGGCGCCGAAGAGAACAAAGTCGGCGTCCTCGCACATGCCGTTCTGATCAAGATCGCCGGGCCCCGACGTCAGAGCGTCGTAGTACGCTGCGAAGTACGAGAAATCCTCGTCGTCGACGAAGCGATCGCCGTTGAAATCGCCGGGGCACGAAGGCCGAAGCTGGTTTCGCACGATGGCCCACGAGTTATCCGTGAACTGCACGCGGAAAACGAACTGGCCCTGCCCGTTGATCGAGCTGGCAAGGCCGTCGTGGCCGTTGCCGGTGTAGTAGTTGCCGATCGTGCTGATCGTCTTGCTCTGGCCGTTCACCATGATCGAATCGCCGGTCGCAACCACCTTCGAGGTGTTGCCGTCCGGATAGTTCACGAAGAGCGAGCGGTCGTAGCGGACGCCGGGGATAAAGCCCTTCAGCGGAGCCGTGAGGAACAATTCGCCCTGCGGGCCGACCGCAGCGTACGACGAAAGTTCCATCAGCTTGCGGGCGCCCGTCACGCCCGCCGCGAGCTGGCCGGAGCGCACACGCTGCACGACCGTGCCGTTTGGAAGGCGGGTGTAGAACCCGTGATCGGTTTCCGGCGTGACCTGCGAGCCCATCACGGTTGCCTTGAAGTGCACATTACCCGAAGCATCGAGGATCACCGAGGAGAACGCCGAAACTTTCAACGGCTCTCCGTACGCCTGGAGCGACGAGATGCGCGTCACGATCGGCAGGATGCCCGTGGGGCTGGTGAGCCAGATCGAGTGGGCAAACTTGGTGACAGAGAGCGGATCATCGTGATCGGCAAAGAAAACGATGGTGCCCGCGCTGTTCATGCGGTGCATACCCGGCAGCACGCGGCGCACGACGTAGCCGCCCCCGTCTTCGCTGAGCGGAACGAGCGTGCCGCCGACGATCTGAAGGCTCGGCACCCAGTTGCTGGCCGTCCAGCGGGCGCTCTCGTTGATCGGGGCAACCAGCGGGCCCTGCACCACGCCGCCGAAGGCGAGCTTGCCGCTCGCGTTGAGCAGCGGGAGCATGAGTTCACGCACGGTGGTGGTGGGCTGGGTCAGATTGGGAATATCGCCGCCCTTGAGGACGGGCAGCAGAGTCCCGGCGCTGTAGAGCCAGACGCTTCCTTGATTGGCAGCAGTGATGCCCGGGCCCTGGAGCGAGGCGTTGAAGGAGACCTGACCCGAGGCGTTGATGACCGGGTCCCCGAGATCACGAAACGTGACGCCGGGGAGCATCCCGGGTGCCTGTTGCCCAACGCTCGCGACCGCCTGCACGCCCAGCGACTGCGAGGCGCGGAACACGCGGAGCGTTCCATCGCCCGAGCCGGATCGCGCGATGAACGCGACCTGCGAATTGCTGTTGAACGCGATCGAGCTGCCGACCAGTGATTTCAACGGCCCGATCCCGCCGGTCAGACTCTGACCCTCGCGGGCGATCATGTTCCACGACCCTTGGGTGCCAACCCAAAGCCCCGACCCGTTGGTCGGGGACGACAGGTTGCCCACGAAGGCCATGTTGCCCGCTTCCGAAATCGCGGGCGCCATGAACGACGCAAATTGCACGCCCGCCTCGGTTCCCGGCGCTGCCGTGCCAGACGTGAGGATCACATCGAGGGGCGCGTTCCCGGCGAACGCGTTCGCTCCGAGCAAACCCGCCGCCAAAATGGCGGCAGGCACATTCGTATTTCGCAAGACCGATCTCCTCGCGCACTACGCCGCCCGGATGCGGCAATTTTCCAATTGACTATCCCTGTCCATTCGGCGAACCGCTGAGTCTGCCTCGGCGCTCTAGCCACCGGAACTCAACAATTCCAAGTCCGTCCGACCCCACAAGTCGGTGCCCCTATTGTGCTGCATCACCCCTGAAAACGCTCTCACGAATTCCGATAAATGAGAAAAAACTTATGAATACGGAGAATGCCGGAACCGGACTTCGCGCGTGTTTGCTCACCCTTGCGCTGCTGACTCCCTCGGCCGTTGCCGGGGCGGGATCTGCGATGGGGATGGATTCTGCGATGCAGGCTGCCGCCGACCCGGCCGCACCCGCCGAAGACCGGACAAAGAACCTGATCGAGCGCCTGCGAGTCGTCATGCGAGGGGTGGCCACCCTTCGGTACGACGGCGAATCCCGCGTTCAGATGCCCGACGGGAAGCGTGTGGCCGTCAGCCAGACCAAAGTCATTGCCGAGCGGATCGAAGAAGGAGGCTGGAAGCTCCTCGTCGATGGCACCTTTGATTTCGAGAATATCGATTCCAAAGCTCCGAAGAAGGGCAACCCGCAGACCCTGCGGGCCGCCTGGGACGGCGTGATCCTCTCCGCGCTGCAGGAAAAACGCAAGATCCTGCGCAAAACCGCTCCCAAAGACCTTGAAATCGTCCGGCTGGAGATGAACCAGGCCGATGCCGCGGCCACCGTCGCGTGGGATTTGTTCTCGACTCCGCCGTACGGCAACCTCGATACGGCGCAGAAAATTGAGTTCGAAGAGCCGGAGACGATCGGCGGCCTCGAGTGCGACGTGATCTGGGTGGTGCCGGCGGGTGGAAAGAATCCGCCTGTTCCGTTCCGGTTGGCGCTGGCAAAGAAAGACGGTTTGCCCCGCCGGCTCGAAATGTTCCGTCCCGCGACCGTTCGTCAAACCAAGGACAAGCGAGGCGAACCCGGCATCGTGCTGAGCTATTCAAACGTCGAGACCTCACCCGAAGCATCGGGTGCGACGTTTGCTGTGGACTTGCCCAAGGGGTTCACGATCGCCGCGGACAAGAACCTGCCCGCAGAAAACCCGGCGCCGGGCACGAAAGCACCGGAAGTTCCGACCCCGGCTCCTGCCCCGGCTCCCGCGCCAGACGCGGCACCAAAGCTGCCGCTGGCGCCCTCGAACCAGGAATTGCTGCGACCCGGCGATACGGCGCCGGCATTCAAGCTCAAAGACTTTGCCGGTAAAGAGCGTTCGTTGGAAGAGTTCAAGGGTAAGGTGGTGGTGCTCGACTTCTGGGGAACCTGGTGCGCCCCGTGCCGCATCGCGATGCCGGCGGTGCAGAAGGTGCACGAGAAGTTTGAAGGGAAGGACGTGGTGGTGCTGGGGATGAACTTTGAGCAAAGCCCCAAGGCCGACCCGGAAAAGTTCAAGAAGGAAAAGGGCTTCACGTACCTGTCGCTTGCAAAGGCCGAGACAGTCGCGGGCAGCTACAAAGTCACAGGATGGCCGACGTTCTATGTGATCGGCAAGGACGGCAAGGTGGTGTGGGCGGATCGGTCATTGAGGACCCCGCCTGGGCCGCCCGCGGGTCCGGACGGGCCGGTCCAGTACCTGGAAAGCAATCTGACGCAGGCAGTTGAGCAGGCGCTCAAGTAGCGGGATTCACAGGGAATGATCGCCGCGGACCTTTCGGGGTTCGCGGTTTTCTTTTTGGGGTGGTTGCCGTACATTGGGCGCATGAGCGAACAGACCATCGAGCGTCGATTTGTGGCGGTGAGCGCGGACACGGCGCGCCTGATGGGAGTGGATTTCATTCCGATCGGAAAAAGCTCCGGGGCAAGCGGCAGCGATGCGCACTCTGTGACGGAACCGAGAGCGGCGGAGATCGAGGTCAAGCCGTTCGCCGATCGACGGGCGGCACCCGAAACGGCCGCTGATTCGGCCCCCGCGCGGGTTCGGGGCGACCGGGCAAAGGCGACAAGGCTGCTTGAAGAACTGAGGGTGAAGTACGAGGCCGATGCCCCGCACCAGCACTTTGTGACCGACCACCACACGATCGTCTTCGGCGAGGGCGATCCGTGTGCGCGATTGATGTTCATCGGCGAAGCACCGGGCGCGGAAGAGGACAAGACCGGCCGGCCGTTCATCGGCAAGGCCGGACAACTGCTCGACAAGATGATCGTCGCGATGGGGCTGCGCCGTGACGAGGTGTACATCTGCAACGTGCTCAAAACACGCCCGCCGGGCAACGCGACGCCGACCGGGCGCGAGGCGGAATTGTGCAAGCCGTACCTGATCGATCAGATTCGGATCGTGAACCCCGAGGTGATTGTCACGCTCGGTCTGCCGGCATCGAAGACGGTGCTCGCAACCGAGGCGACGATGGGCAGCCTTCGGGGCAAGTTCGCGAAGGTCGCATTCCCGCCGGAAAACGGGATTCTCAAATCCGTGCGAGAACTGCATTCCGAAGGAATCGAGATCCCGGTGATGCCGACGTATCACCCCGCGTATCTCTTGCGTGATTACACCCCCGAGAATCGCAAGAAAGTCTGGTCGGATCTTCTGCAAGTGGTGAAATTACTGGGGCTTACACCCAAGGTTCCGGCGGCGGAATGAGCCGCGGATCGGGGCCGGCTTCGATCGGGAAACCCGCTTTGTTCGCCAAAAACCCGGGATTCCGCGAACGAGACGAAAAAGTCAG
>JAEUJD010000006.1 GCA_016793015.1 Phycisphaerales bacterium | reverse complement strand
TTCGCTGCTGGCGTGTGCGAAGCACTACGTGGCGTACGGCGGCGCGGAAGGCGGCCGCGATTACAACACGGTGGATATGTCCGAGCGTCTGTTGCGGGATGTGTATCTGCCCCCGTTCAAGGCGGCAGCGGATGCGGGCGCGGGCACCTTCATGAGCGCGTTCAACACGCTCAGCGGAGTGCCGACCTCGGCGAATCACTTCACACTGACGACCGTGCTGCGCGATGAATGGGGGTACCAGGGCTTTGTGGTGAGCGACTGGACCTCGATCGCGGAGTTGATTCCGCACGGGATTGCGCTCGACGGAAGGACGGCGGCGCGGAAGGGATTCCTGTCGGGCGTTGATATGGACATGCAGGCAAACCTGTACGCGATGCACCTTCCGGAACTGGTGCGGAGCGGCAAGGTGAGCGAAGCGGCGCTCGATGAATCGGTGCGGCGCGTGCTGCGGACCAAGTTTGCGCTCGGGCTTTTCGAGAATCCGTACACCGATGAAGCGTTGAGCGCCTCGGTGCAGCTCAAGGCCGACCACGTCGCCCTGGCTCGCAAGGCGGCGGAGGAGTCGTTCGTTCTCTTGAAAAACGAGCGGTCCAAGCCGACCGAGTCGGCGCCGCTGCTTCCGCTTCGCGACGGGCAGACCGTCGCCCTGATCGGCCCGCTCGCGGACAGCGCCGACGACATGCTGGGCGAATGGGCGTGCAAAGGCGACAAGAAGGACGTGGTCACGCTGAAATCGACGCTTGCGGAAAGACTCAAGGACAAACTGCTCTATGCAAAGGGGACGGATGTTCTGAGCACCGAAACGACGGGCTTTGAAGAGGCGCTTGCCGCGGCGAAGAGGGCGGATGTCGTCGTCATGGCGATGGGTGAGCATCGGCGCATGTCGGGCGAAGCGGCATCGCGCACGAGGCTCGATCTGCCGGGAAATCAGGTGGACTTGGTCAAGGCGATGGTCGCGACCGGCAAGCCTGTGGTGCTCGTGGTGTTCAGCGGGCGCCCGCTGGCGCTCGCGTGGGAAGCTGCGCATGTGCCGGCGATCCTGCTGGCGTGGCATCCGGGTGTGCAGGCGGGTCCGGCGCTGAGCCGCACGCTCTTTGGTGAAGCGGCCCCATCGGGGAGGCTGACCGCAACGTTCCCGCGTTCGATCGGTCAGGTGCCGATCTACTACAACCACTTCAAGACCGGTCGCCCGATCGGCGGAGAAGACGACGACAGGAAGGACGATGGCTTCCGGTATCAATCCCGCTACCTCGACGAGAAGAACTCGCCCCTGTTCCCCTTCGGCTGGGGGCTGACGTACACAAGCTTTGAGTACTCCCCCGCTGCGCTGCCCATGAAGAGCGTGTCCATCGCCGAGATCGAGAAGGGTGCGAAGATCCGTATCGAGGCGACCGTGACCAATCGGGGCACGCGTGCGGGAACGGAAGTCGCGCAGCTCTACATCCGGCAGCGCGGCACCAGCGTGACCCGCCCCGTCCGCGAATTGAAGGGCTTCGAGAAAATCATGCTCGCGCCCGGTGAATCGCGGACTGTGAAGTTCGAGATCGGCAAGGAGCAGCTGGCATTCTGGAACATCGACATGAAGCTCGCTGTCGAAGCCTCGGAGCTTGCGATCTGGATCGCTCCGAACGCGACGGCGGGCAAGCCGACCATCGTGATGCTCACCGAGTAGTCTGTGTCACGGGTCGATCGGGCGGAACGAAACCGAGCCGGTCATGAACTTGCCGTCCCGGTCACCCTTTTCCGCGCGGGCGCGGATCTCGATTTCGCGCATTCGCCCCTCCGAATCCGGGCGCGGCAGCCGGAAGAGCATGTCCCGGTTGTCTTTCAGTGCCGCGACGGCCGCGGCGTGCAGCGTGGTGGCGTCGTGCTCGCCCAGGAGGTCGGGCCAGAAGCCGGGCGCGCCGGATTCGTGCCCGAGATTTGCGAAGAGCGGCGCAAGCCCCTTCTCCCACGCAAACTTTCCGGATTCGACTTCCCAGGTCACGAGCGCAATCTCGGAGACGGTGAGCGCCTGCAGCGCCCGGTGCAACCGTCCGGTCAGCAGCGCACCGCGCGACTCGAGCTCATCGCGCGTGCGGACGAGTTCGTCCTCGGCCTTCTTGCAGCGCTCGATCTCGCGCTGCGCGATCTTGTGTGCCTCTGCGATCCCGGGCAGCGCCAGCGCCGTCGGCATGACGCGGAAGAGCGCTACAACGGTCGCCAGCGAAACAACCGCCGTGATCGCTTTCATCCCCCCGAGAAGCCGGTACGCGGGGTGATAGAACATCGATGCGTCGAGCAGGTGCGTCAGCCCGCACGAAAGGATGAAGGCCACAAACAGCCAGACCACTCCCTTGAGCGCGATATCCCGGCGCCTGAACACAAACACCATCAGCCAGATCGGGATGCACGCGTACGCGATGAAGATCAGGCAGTCGGAGACGATGTGAAGCCACCCGAGTTCGGCGGACCAGTCGCCGCACTGCCAGCGGGGCATAAACCCGCTTGCATCGAACAGGCGCTGAACAAACGATGGCGCGGACTCGGCACCGGTGCTCACGGCATCTGCTCCAGAGCCCGAGGGATCAACATGCATGACAAAACAGTACCGGCTCCCCGAAGGATGACAAGGGCGCTCCGAGCAACGTTCGAGAGCCCCGCCTCGGCAGGTACCAGAGCGGGATACAACGCTCTGAACCACGCGAAACTTCCGCCGCGAGCGTCACCATCGACAGTGTGGCGGTTTTTGCGCCGGAACACGCCGGCCGGAGCTTGACATATTCTTTCATGAGAATATCTTAAATCATGCCCCGATCCGCCAGCACCACCGACATCTTTAGCGCAATCGCCGAGCCGCGCCGGCGTGAGATCCTGGAGTTGCTGGCCAAGCGCGGGCCACACCAGGTCGGTTCGCTTGTGGCGTTGTTGGGGTTACCTCAACCGGCGGTCTCAAAGCACCTCGGCGTACTGCGAGCGGTCGGACTGGTCTCTGTGATCAAGAGCGGCCAGCATCGTGTCTACCGCCTCGAAGCCGAGGAACTGAAAACAGTTCTCGATTGGACGAAGGCGTTCGAGCAGTACTGGGGTTCGCAGCTCGATCGAATCAAACAGCGGGCCGAACGCGAATCAGAGCGCAGGCGCAGTGGCGGTTCGCACGCTCGGGGCGCGTAGAAATCCGTCTCGGCCCCCCTTAGACACCCGGAGCCAGATTCCGACTCGATCTCCTTTCCGGAATGGGCAAATCCGCTACGCTCACGCATCCCGTTTACGGACCCAATCAGACAGACAGGAGCCCCATGAGCTACGTCGATGGATATTTGATCCCGATCCCGAAGAAAAACGTCGCGGCGTACAAGAAGATGGCCGCCATCGGCTGCAAGGTATGGATGGAACACGGCGCGCTCGACTATCGCGAGTGCATCGGCGACGATCTCAAGACACCGATGGGGTTGCCGTTTACGAAGCTATTCAAAGCCAAGCCGTCCGAGACGGTTGTCTTCGCGTGGATTGTCTTCAAATCCAAGGCGCACAGAAACAAGGTGAATGCCGCGGTCATGAAGGACCCCCGCCTCACCGCCGGCATGGACATGAAGAAGATGCCGTTCGACCCGGAGAAGATGTGCTACGGCGGGTTCAAGACGCTGGTGCAATCCTGAGGTTCAGCGCTCAGCGGGCTGATCGGGCTTTGCTTCCGTTGTTTCCTCGGATGGCGCCGGCCGGGTGATCAGCCGCACGCCGCACTCATCTGCGACCCAGCGACCGATCAACTTGGCGGACGGCCGTTCCAGCCATTTCACCGTGAACGAGTCGGGCGAGCCCGGCGTGCGCAGGTGCAGTTGCCACGTCGGAGCGTGGTTCACCTGCCGGTTGGGATCGGGCTGAATGCTCACTTCGAGTTGATCGCAGCGGCAGCCCGCCCGTTCGAGCCCCCGCGATGTCCGGGGCAACGCGATGCGTTTGAGCGTGCGATCGATCTCGACATCGAATCGCCCCGAAGCGATCGCAGTCCGGCGCCACACATACAGCGCCCCACCGACCGCGATCGATCCGCCGATCGCGCCGAGTACATGCTCGGCGGGCGGTTCGCCCCGATTCGACACCAGGACGACGAAAATCCCGGTGAACGACGCGATCCCCATCGCCAGGCATCCGAGCGTCCACGCCTCCAAGTGCATCACACGCAGCACGGCGCAATGGGGCTCATCAACGACGACCCACCCCAGCATCGGATCTGCCGCGTAGCTGCGGGCGCGGATGAGAAACGGGATCAACCCCAGCAGCACGGCATTGAACGGCAGCGAGAAAAGCAGCATCCGCATCGTGGCGGGCTCCAGCCCGACACGGAGCGCTGATCGCGACGGCTCGGCCGGATCGACGAAAATCGACACTGATGCCCCCTGCCGGTAGGCACCGGTGACATCCTGCGCATACGTCTTGCCCCCGGAGCGCATCCCGAAGGCCTCGATCGTGGAGCCCGTGTATTGCTTCCCATCGATTGAATAGCTGTACGACACCGACGGCCTTTGCGTCGTCTTTCCCTTCCGGCCGCGGCTGGAGATGATCTCGCTGGAAGCGATGGTTGCCGGCGTGGGCGTCCACGTCCGAGCGGCAACCACTTGGCGGGTCGCGGCCCACGCCGCGTACACATCAAACGCGCCGACAAACACAAGCCAGGCGAGGGCGAACATCCAGGCAACCAAGATCTGCCGCCGGTACTTCGCGGCGGTCTTCAAATTGGCCGCCTTGACGCGGGAGCGTTACATCGCTCGGTTGATTCGGAGAGCAACCGCTCCGGTTGCAAATCCCGTCCGTCAAGGTGCCGCGGGCACGCCGGGCTGGGCCGTCTTGGCACCGGGTGGGAGGGCTTCATTGTCGGTCATGACGTACGCCGCCATCGCCAGCAGCATCAGGATGACGGCGACCACCGTCATCCACGGCGCGTGCTTGCGCAGCCCGGTTTTCTGGGGTCCGTGGCCGTGGTGATGAGGATGGTCGCGATCGTGCTGGGACATGAGAATGGGTTCCTGCGAGTGCTGACGAAGTGTAACGGCTCAAACCAGCGGCGAATAGAAGCCTCTCGCTCGAAATCAGATTTCGGTGCGGGTTCGCTTGGCAAAGATTCCTTTACTAACGACTTTCGCTGGTAAAGGGATCTTTACTATCGCTGCGCGGCCAGGTGTCGCTGCGTTCATTGCAATCGTTTCCGCAGCACGCTCAGCAGCGTCTCCGGTTCTAGATACTTTTCCGGCGGCCGGAAGTAAACCTCCGTGGTTTCCTGATCCTTCTTCGGCGGCAGCACGGTCACGCTGACTTGCAGTGCCTTGCCCGCCTTCGCGAGATCGGGCGGCGTGCGCGACAGCCGGTCGGCGAGATCCTTCGCGCGTGTCGCCTTGAAGATCACATCCTTCTCACGCACGCTGATCGAGCGGACGCCGAGAGCGACTGCCGCGACCCGGAGTTCGGACATGAACAGCAGCCGGTGGACCTGCTTGGGCGGGTCGCCGTAGGCGCTGGTCAGGTCGGCCTTGACCTGTTCGAGTTGATCGCGGGTAGCAGCGGTCGCGATGCGGCGGTACGCCTCGAGGCGGCGCTGATCGCTCGGGATGTACGGCTTGGGAATGCTCGCCGAGAGACCGATCTCGATGGAAACAGTGCTTGGCTTCTCGGGGGGCTTCTCGTTTTTGAGTTCATGGACAGCGTCTTCGAGCAGGCGGCAGTACATGTCGTAGCCGACCGCCGCGATGTGGCCCGATTGCTCGGCACCCAGAATGTTTCCTGCACCACGGATCTCGAGGTCGCGCATCGCGATCTTGAAACCGGCGCCCAGCATCGAATATTGCTCAATCGCTCTCAGCCGCTTGCGGGCGATGTCGTTGACGCCCCGTTCCGCCGGAAGCAGAAGGTAGCAGTACCCGCGGTTCTTTGAACGGCCGACGCGTCCCCGCAACTGGTGCAGCTCGGAAAGGCCGAAACGATCGGCATCGTTGATGACCATCGTGTTCGCCGTCGGGATATCGATTCCCGATTCGATGATCGTGGTGCTGACAAGGATGTCCGCGCCTCCATCCTTGCTCGGCCCCCGCATGAACTTGAGCATCACCTGCTCAAGTTCGTGCGGCGCCATCTGACCGTGGCCCACCAGAATCCTGGCATCCGGGGCCATCCGCTGGACGTTGTCCGCAACGCTCTTGATGTCGTGCACGCGGTTGTGGACGAAGAAAATCTGCCCATCGCGGGAAAGCTCCCGCGCGATCGCCTGCTGAATGCGACGCTCGTTGTACGGGATCACCTCCGTCACGATCGCCCGCCGATCGAGCGGGGGCGTGGTCAGCGACGAGATATCGCGAATCCCCAGCATCGCCATGTGCAGCGTGCGCGGGATCGGCGTCGCGCTCAGCGTAAGAATGTCCACCGTCAGCCGAAGGCGCAGCAGGCTCTCCTTGTGTTCAACGCCAAACCGCTGCTCTTCGTCGATGATCACGAGGCCGAGATCCGCGAACACGACATCCTTGCTCAGGATGCGGTGCGTCCCGATGATGACATCGACCTGGCCCTTCTTGACCTTCTCCAGAATTTCCTTCGCCTCGGCGTCCGTCTTGAAGCGGCTCAGACTCTCGACCCTGAACGGATACCCGGCAAAGCGCTGGCGGAACGTGCGTTCGTGCTGCTCGGCCAGCACCGTCGTCGGCACCAGCACCGCGACCTGCTTACCGAATTCAACAGCCTTGAACGCGGCACGGATCGCCAATTCGGTCTTGCCGAATCCCACGTCGCCGCAGATCAGTCGGTCCATCGGGCGATGCTTGGTCATGTCCTGCTTGATGAACTTCAGAGCGGTGAGCTGGTCCTCTGTTTCCTCGTACGGAAACTCGTCCTCGAACTCATTCTGCCACGCCGTGTCGGCCGGATAAGAGACACCCGGTATCGACTCGCGCGCCGCGCGTACCCGCATCATCTCCGCCGCCAGGTCCTTCACGCTCTCGCTGGTGCGTTCTTTCTGCCCTTTCCAGCGTTGCCCGCCCAGCGTGCTGAGCGCCGGCTTGCCCCCGAACCCTCCCACGTATTTCTGCACCAGGTCGATCTGCGTTGCGGGCACGTGCAACTTGGCATTTCCGGCAAACTCGAGCGTCAGGAACTCCTCGAGTTCGGGTTCCTTGATCTTGCGCCCCTCCATGTTCGCGAGCGCCGTGTCGCTCCGCTTGGCGATCTCCCGCGGACGCTGCTGCGTCAGCGCAAGAAACTTCGCGATGCCGTGATCCTGGTGGACGACGAAATCGCCCGGCTGGAAATCCAGGAAGGTATCGATCGCTCGGCCGCTGCGCAGCCTCGCCGCTTTTCTCCTCACCGTGAACCGGTTCAGCAGTTCGTGATACGGAACGAACGCCGTGGGCGCGGTTTCGCCCCAGATGAACCCGCGATGCAGATACTCCACGCGCGAGACGATTGGGTGCGTTGGCTTCTGCTCCGCCGAAGCCAGCAGTTCCCTGAACCGCTGCTCCTCGCCGTCATTCTGGCAAAGCACGCACACGCGGCAATCCATCGGCGGGCCCGCCATCGCGACCAGCTCGTCGACAGCGACTGTTGCTTCCCGATCAAACGCATCGAGCGCCCGCACGGGCAGGTCGATCCGCGTATCCGCCGCCCCGGCGCCCGCAGAAAACTGATTGATCTCGGCGATGGCACGGAATCGGGTTTCGAGAATCTTCAGCACCGCGGGCGGCCCGAAGAATCCTTTGGAATCCCCGAGGCGCTCGTAGTATCCGCGCCCCTGCTCCACCACTTCCATCGTCTCGTGCAGCAGCGCGATCGCCTCCCGCGGGATCAACTGAAGAAAGTTCATGGCATCGTCGCCGGGGAGCGCGAGCTTTACGTCGGCCGCGACCAGATGAACCGATTCGATCGCGCGATCAGCGCCCATCGTCCCGATGTCGATCTCGTTGAGCCGGTCGATCTGGTCGCCAAAGAAATCCAGCCGCACCGGGCTGGCCGAATCGCCCGCCGGAAAAATGTCGATGATGCCGCCCCGCACCGCGAAGTCGCCCGCTTCTTCGATGGTTTCGACGCGCGAATATCCCGCCTGCTCCAGCCAACTGAGCACCGAACCCGGAGAAACCTGATCGTCTTTCTTGAGCGAGCGCGAAACCGCTTCCAGCTTGCCGACAGGGTGCACGCCCTGCATGAGCGCCTGGATCGGCAGCACGAGAACCGCCGGGGTTCCGGCATCGACCGTGCCCATCTCACGCACCACGGCCAGCCGCTCAGCGAGCGCATCCGGAATCGCCGCGCCATCCGTCGGCAGCGATTCCAACGCGGGCAAGCGGATCGCACGCACACCCAGCGATCTCAGTTCGTCCAGCGACTCGTCCGCATCATCGGCGTGCGCACACACAAGCACGATCGGCCGGGCCATCTCCCGCGCGAGCGTGCCCGCCAGCAGCGTCGTTGAAGAACCGCTCGAGCCCGACGCAACGACGCGATTGCCCTCCGCCAACGCCGAAAGAAGCCGGCGCGTGGCCGGGTCGGCCGCGATCGGCGCGAGCAAGTCCACGCTGCCCCCGGCCTCACCCGAGTTTTTGTCTCGCTTTGCCGCCAACCGCAATCCCTCGGAGCGCGCAGGCGCGTGCCGCCCGAACGAACCCATCGCCCGGCCGGCCACACCCGTTGCACTTGCACGATGCTACCCCGCGAATCCGTTCCAAGGGACGGCTAGTCGAATGCCACCAAAGGTCTCATTCTTTCCAGCAGCTTCGGCCCGATGCCCGGCACCCGGTCCAGGTCCGCGAGTGTTCGGAACCGCCCATTCCTGCTCCGATCATCCACAATCTTCGCCGCCAGGCCCGGGCCGATACCGGGCAACGTTTCCAGTTGCTGCGCCGTCGCCGAGTTGATGTTGATCGGTTCGGGGCTTGCTGCCGATTCCACCGACCGCGGAGCCTGGGTGATGGTGACCGCATTCGCCGGTGCTTCACGAGGCGGAAGTTCGGTCACGATCGGCTTTGGGGCTTGCACCGAAACCGGCTTGGCGACCGGCGCAGGGTTCTGATCCGTGAGCGCGGCAGGCGCTTTGTTCTGCGTGGGAGCCGATGCCGCCGTCGAAGCGGGAACGCGCCGCGCCGAGATCGACCAGGCGATTCCAACCGCCGCGGCACCGATGACCAGGCCCGAACCGATCCAGCGGACCGGTCCGTACGTCCAATCTTCGATCACATCAGTCGGTTTGCCGGGCATCCCCGCAAGGATAACGAATTGGCTAGAAGGCCGGGGATTTGCCTTCGCGCAGCGTCTGGAGCAACTGCGCCAGCCGCTGTCCCGATGCCTTCGGTGCGCCCGAAGCCTGCATAAGGCCGCCAAAGGCCATTTCCGGCGGCCGGGCGCTGGGCGGAGCATCCGCAAGATCCTGCCAGCAAATGCTTTGCACGCTCGGTTTGGAAACCAACATCGAGACAACATCCAGCAGCCAATCGGCCTGCGCCGCCTCAGACCATGGACCGCGCCAGCGTCCTGCCGCGTGCTCACGTGCGGGGATCACGACCTGATCATCATCATCGATCGGAGCTTTGGCGGCGTTCGGCACGATCGCCGTTGGTGCGCTCGGGGCTCCGACGGCCGTGATGTGCAGCGGCCGTTCCATCGCGGCATAGCGATCGATGAGGGACGAAATCATCATCAGGTCGCGCGTCGCCTGGCCCGAAGCCGGCGCCCCGAGTTGCAGCCGCAGGCCAAGCCCGTCGACGCCGAGGCCGAGATTCAGAACGCTTTCTGCGTAAAACGTCGGCGGCAGACTCTTGCGGTCGTGCGCGAAATATTCGCCCCATGGTTCCTGCACTTCAACGACGATCTTGCCTTGCGGATGAATCTTCTTGGTGAGCAGGATGCAGACCTTGGTCAGGTCCATGATCTGTTCGTAGCTCAGTTTCACGTTCGAGTTGACGTGGAACCCGGAGCAGACAGTCCATCGCGTCACGGTGCGCCGGTAGCGCGTCACCACCTGGGTGATGTGCTCGACCATCATGTCGCGCAGCGTTTCGTAGTCGTTTTCCCAGATGTAGATCCATTCGGGCAAACACGCTGCACGCAGGTCGAGAATCGGCCCCGCGTTCACCTGCTTCTTTGCCGTGCGCACCGCCCACTCGATCCAGCGATCGGTGGACGTGAAACTGAGTTTGCCCTCGGCGGGCTCAAGATCGCTCCAGCGCACGGGCATGTGAACAAAGTCAACGCCTGCCGCGGCTTTCAGGAGCGGATCCGAATATTGCCCCGGATTAATCGCGACCCCGATCTGAGGCGAGCCGGGCACAACCGCCGTCCCCATGCCGGGAACGACTACATGCTGCCCGGCCGGAGGCGGATCACCGATGAGCTTGGTATAGCGAGCCTTGGCTTCTTCGTACACCTTGCCCGACAACCGCCCGGGGATCTCCCGCGCCGCGTTCATCAGGCTCAGCTTTTCGGAGACATCCAGCGAGATCGCGAGCGCTTCCCAAGCAAGCTTGTCCGCCCAGGCCCGCGGGCTTGGCTGACCGGGAGAAACATTCGCGCCCGCTCCGGAACGATCCGCAACCAGCGCCTCGCCGAATTTCAGCCGCGCGGATTCGAGCTGAGCAAGTGCGGGATGATCGGGCGCCAGCTCGAACATGCCCCACTCTTCGAGCTTGTTCAGCGTGAGCATGATCCGGTGTCTCGCCAGTTCCAGGCTGAGCAGGTACGGCTCCTCGCG
>JAEUJD010000228.1 GCA_016793015.1 Phycisphaerales bacterium | reverse complement strand
CCGCCGGGCGATCGGTATCGCACGCTCAAACGGAAACAGGTTGAGCAGCACCACCGCATCAAACGGCTCCGCCCGAAATCGCTCCGCAAGCCCGACCCGGAAATCACACCGGGATCCAACGCCCCTCACCGCCGCCAGCCCGCGGCAGCTCCACACAAACGGCTCGAACGCGTCCACCCCCGTAACGAAGCAGCCGGTCGCCCGCGCGACCCCAATCGCAACCGCTCCCTTTCCGCACCCGAGATCCAGGACCCGAGAATCCTCCCGAATCCCCACGCCCGCCAGCCAGCGGGCCATCAGCCTCGGCTCGCCACCCAACGCATCCAGCGGACGAAAAAACTCCTCCAAAAGACCTGCCCCACGCGCCGGCAAGTCGAGCGACCGCGCCGCAAGCCGCCCTCGCTCACCGCCCAATCCGCCCCTTCGCTTTTGAACCGACTTCGGCACCGCTGGAACTCCAAATCCCCCCAACCACAAGCCCCTCCCTTTCAAGATGTCAGTATGGCAGGTTCGGGCCAGGACGGTCCTCGGAGAGGCGGGAACGGCGGGGGGGGACGGGGGCCTTGGGAGGGTTCACGCCCGTCTCATCTGGTTCTGGTAAAACCGGGGTGTTGGCACGCGGGTTGCCCTATCAAAGGGCGACAGTGGTTTTTGAGAAAGGAAGGAGAATCTATGTCCAAAATCATCGGAATCGACCTCGGCACCACGAACTCGTGCGTGGCCGTTATGGAGGGCACCCAGCCGAAGGTGCTCATTAATAGCTCGGGCAACCGGATCACCCCCTCGGTGGTCGCGTTCACGGATAAGGGCGAGCGGCTTGTCGGCCAGCCCGCCAAGCACCAGCAGGTGACCAACCCCAAGAACACGATCTTCTCGATCAAGCGGTTCATGGGGCGGCGCCACAGCGAAGTGGTCTCGGAAGAAAAGCTTGTTCCCTACACGATCGTCGGCGGCGCTGACGAGGCCGTGAAGGTCAAGGTCAATCAGGGCGAGTTCACCCCCCAGCAGGTCAGCGCGTTCATTCTTCAGGATCTGAAGAAGACCGCGGAAGACTACTTGGGCGAGAAGGTCGACCGCGCGGTCATTACCGTGCCGGCGTATTTCAACGACGCGCAGCGTCAGGCCACCAAAGACGCGGGCGAGATCGCCGGCCTCAAGGTCGAGCGCATCATCAACGAGCCCACGGCCGCAGCGCTCGCGTACGGCCTCGACAAGGGCAAGAAAAACCAGAAGATCGCGGTCTTCGATCTCGGTGGCGGCACGTTCGACGTGTCGGTCCTCGATATCGGCGACGGCGTCTTCGAAGTGCTGAGCACCAACGGCGACACCCACCTGGGCGGCGACGACTGGGATCAGCGCGTCATCGACTTCCTCGCGGAAGAGTTCCGTAAGAAGGAAGGCATCGATATCCGCAAGGACGCGATGGCCCTCCAGCGTCTGAAGGAAGCCGCGGAAAAAGCGAAGATCGAGCTCTCGACTATGCAGGAGACTTCGGTCAATCTGCCGTTTATCACGGCCGACCAGAACGGGCCGAAGCACCTGCAGGTCACGCTGAACCGCGCCAAGTTCGAATCCCTGTGCGCCGATCTGTTCGACCGGCTCAAGGGCCCGTGCCTGAGCGCGCTCAAGGACGCCAAGCTCGATGCCAGCAAGATCGACGAGGTCGTCCTGGTCGGCGGTTCGACCCGCATGCCCAAGGCGCAGCAGATCGCGAAGGAAATCTTCGGCAAAGAGCCCAACAAGAGCGTCAACCCGGATGAGGTCGTCGCCATCGGCGCCGCGATTCAGGGCGGCGTTCTCACGGGTGCGGTCAAGGACATCCTCCTGCTCGACGTTACCCCGCTCTCGCTGGGCGTTGAGACATACGGCGGCGTGATGACGCGTCTCATCGAGCGCAACACCACGATCCCGACGAGCAAGAAGGAAACCTTCTCGACCGCCGCGGACAATCAGACGAGCGTGACGATTCATGTTCTTCAGGGCGAGCGCGAGTTCGCCAAGGACAACCGCACGCTCGGCAACTTTGATCTCACCGGCATCCCGCCGGCGGCGCGGGGCATCCCGCAAATCGAGGTGGAGTTCGCCCTCGACGCCAACGGCATCCTGACGGTGGTCGCCACCGACAAGGCCAGCGGCAAAAAGGCCGACATCAAGATCACCAACTCGGGTGGCTTGAATAAGGACGAGATCGAGCGGATGAAGCGCGACGCCGAGGCGCATGCCGCGGAAGACAAGTCGCGGCGCGAGGTTGTCGACCTGAAGAACAAGGGCGAAGCCATTCTCATCCAGACCCGAAAGAGCCTGGAGGAGTACGGCGGCAAGGTCAGCCCGGAAGTCCGGGGCAAGGTCGAGAGCGCACTTTCGAATCTCGAAAGCAAGCTCAAGGCCGACGACAAGGCCGCGATCGAGGCTGCGATGAAGGAACTCGACACCGCCAGCATGGAGCTGGGCAAGGTGATGTACGAGGAAGCATCGAAGAAGGGGTCGGGTGCGGCACCGGGCGCTGATGCAGCGGCAGGCGCTGCCCCGGCCGACGGCGGAGCCAAGAAGGACGACGTGATCGACGCTGAGTTCAAGGTCAAGGACGAGAACTAATCCGGCTTTGAAGAATTGAAATGTTCAGCAATGCCCCGGGTCTTCCCGGGGCATTTTTTCTGGACATTGCCTGGGGGCAGCTTCAGATCCGCTTGAGATCGCGCACAGTTCTCGAGTCCGTGGCTGTGCCCGTGTTCAGCGTCGCCGCGGGTTCGAAGAGGATGACTTCAACCTCGTCCTGCGCAACCGGCCGGTGTTCCACGCCCCGCGGCACCACGAGGAACTCGCCCGCCCTTAACTCCACGCGTTTGTCGCGAAACTCCATCGTGAACGAGCCCTTGTGGACGAGGAACATCTCGTCCTCGTGCTCGTGGCTGTGCCAGACAAACTCGCCCTTGAACTTCGCGAGCTTGACCTGCTGTCCGTTCAGGTCTGCCGCGATTCGGGGCGACCAGTGATCGGAGAAAGCCGCGAACGCCTGATCGAGATTCACCTTCATGGTGCGACTGTACGGATGGCGATCAGGGGCGATGGGTCGCCAGGAATAGTGAGGGTCGCCGGTGATTTCTCAAGGTCGAAGACAAGCTTCGTTGTGGCCACGCCTGCGGGAAAGAACACGCCGTTGCCGAGTGAATGGATTCGGATGCGTGACGCATCGCCGGACTTCTGGAAGAGCAGGAAGCCTTTGTCGTCGAGCGTGATCTCGATCTGCTCGTCCTTGCCCGCGCCGAAGGAGTAGACGCCGACGTGCCGCTTCTTCGCGGCATCCTCGATCGGTTGTATTTCGGGCCCGTTCCCCGCATCGCCGAGAGATTTCAGGTAGTCGTGCGTGTCCTTTGCCTTTTCGCCCCCGACCTTGGCGTGCGCGAGCAGCGGGATGCAGTGGGGCCCGAGCGTCCGCTGCACGCCGGGGCGAGCGGCGATGAACGCCCGAACCACATCGGTGTAGCCGAGCATGGCCGCGGCAAAGATGTCGATTCGTGCGCCGCGTTCGATCAGAAACTCGGCGATCGAACGTCTACCCGTGTGCGAGGCCGCGCCGAGCGGCGATTCCCAGTCTCCAAACCCCCAATCCCACCAGGCATTCACGAGCGCCGGGTGGGCCTTGACCAGCTCTTGTACTCCGTTCTCATCGAAGTGCGATTTGCCGACGACGGCCGCGACGAGCTTGGGATCAAGACGTGGAAAGCTCGAACCCGCGGCCTCGGTTTGTCCGGGCGGCGCGAGCGTGGCAACGACTCTCGAACCGGCGGCCACGCACGCAACGCCCACGACCGGCGCGATCAACACGCCCCGTCGAGAAACCACGGACTCATTCTGCCACGGCCGATCCTGATTGTGCATCGCTTTGCCCCTTGCGTTTCTCACGTTGTACCCGTTGCCACGTCGCCGGTTCCCGATTCGGTTGGCGGAGGCGGATCAAACGGGGTACGCTCCGCCGTGCCCGCCCCAGATCTCGGACCGCCACAATCCCACATTCGCCCGGCGCATCCGCTGGCGGTTCACCTTGTTCCGGCGATGGTGGCCCCGCAAACGCTCGCCGGCGCGGTCGTCGTCATGATCGATGCGCTCCGGGCGAGCGTCACGATCTCGTCGGCCCTGGCTTCCGGGGCGCGGGCCGTTTTTCCCGCGTTGACGGTGGAGGATGCCCTTACCAGATCTCGACGCATGCAGGATGCGGGTGCCGCCCGCGACCGGATCGTTCTTGGCGGAGAACGGGGGGGCGTTCTCATTCCAGGCTTTGATCTCGATAATTCGCCCCTTGCCTACACCTCCGAGCGGGTGCGTGGGAAGGACGTTGTCTTCACAACCGCGAACGGCACTTCCACATTGGTGCATGCGCACGGTGCCGCTCGGGTTGTGATCGGCGCACTGACGAATCTCTCTTCGGTTTGCCGCGCTGTTGCGACCGACCCGCGCGAGGTCCACATCATCTGCTCGGGCACTCGGGGAGAGATCAGCCTGGACGATTGCCTTGCGGCGGGCGCGATGGTCGAGCGGCTACTCGAAGCCGGCCGCGAGCTGGGATCGGACGATTCGGGCCTTGTCTGCCTTCGCCTCTGGGACGATGCGAAGCGATCGGGGGTCTCTCGCGCGATGCGGGAAAGCCGGGGCGGGCGCAACCTGGTCCGGCTCGGTTTCGATGCAGACATCGAGCTTTGCTCGGCCGTCGATGCCATCGATGTGCTGCCGTGCTACGACGAGGTTGCGGGCGCGATCACGCTGCAACCCGCGTAACCCCGAGGGTTACTTGCGGATCTTTTCTTTGATCTTGTCGATCTGTTTGCGGAACTCGACAACATCGGAGGCGCTGAGCGAATCGATGAGGGGAAGCATGTGCAGCGCCTTGGCTTGTTCCCGGAGCGGGCCGACGCTGTTGCTCAGGGTCGAAGCGACATCGTCGATGCGCCGGATAAAGGCTTCCTTGTCTTTCGCGGTGGCCGCGGCGTCTTTCAGTTTTTCAAGCCGGTCCTTGACGTTGGCTTGCCACTGCTTCACGCGTTTGACGAGCCCGTCGCAGGACGTCTTGGCGTTCTTCATGAACTTCTCGCCCTGATCGCCCGCGCTCTTCAGGTCTCCGAGGACGTGCGAGATGGCGGTCGCGCCGGTATCGGGGATTGCCCCGGCGATTCCGTACGTAACGCAATCCGCGCCGGTGAGCGTGAAGACTTCGCCGGCCGAAAGCTGCTTGGTGCCGCGATCTTCAGCGGGCTTTTCGGCGGTGAGCTTCCAGCCTTTGCCGGTTGGAACCGCCCAGACCTGCTGTCCGGAGAGCATCATCGCGCGGGCGAGTGCGCCGCTGTGACCCTTCTTTTCGGCCATGGCGGCGACTTCTGCCGCGAGGATCGAGTTCATCTTCATGTCGACCTCGGCCGAGCCGGTATTGGTCATGTGATAGACGACGGCCCCACCGAACGTACCGCCGGGGGTGATGAAAATGTCGTCGCTTGCGAAGGTCGGCCAGATGGAGGCGCTGATGGAGTTTTCGATGACCATCGTGAAGTTGAGTTTGCTGTCGTATTCCTTCATCTTGTCGGCCATGTATCGCGACGCCCAGACGAAGCCGCCGGGCGAGTCGATCACCATGACGATGCGTCCGACCTTGTTCTTGACGGCCCAGTCCATGGAGTTAATGAGGCCGAGCGGATAGACATCTTCGCCGAAGGTTCCTTTGAGAGGCACGATCAGGAAATCGCCGCTGCCGCCCTCGTCCTTGACGTCGCTCTCGACTTTCGAGGGCGAACGGGAGGCCACATTGCGGATGATCGATGCGATCTGGCCTTTTTTGAAGGTGGAGTGGAACTCGACGCCCCCGATCGTGCCCTTGGCCTCGACCTCGTCGTCGGTCTCCTTGAGGATCTGCCCCATCAGCACGCGACCGTCGTTGAAATAGATCATGTCGTCGGCGCGGGCGGCGCGGCAGAGCGACACGAACAGCGCGAGCGTGAGCAGAATCCAGCGCATTGGTCCCATGCGATCCTCCAAAGTCCCAAGTACATACGGCCAAACAGACCGAATTGTAGAAGTTCGGTTCCAACCTGAGCAGGCTTCTCAATTGTACAGGCTTCGGATGATCCGTGCAATCTGCTCGGCGGCGCTGCGTCGGTGGCTGACCCGGTTCTTCTCTTCGGAAGAGAGCTCGGCGCTGGTCGCAGCGAAAGCCGGCGCGACCAGAAAGAGCGGGTCGTAGCCAAAGCCGTCTTTTCCCCTCGGCACATCGCCCGGCATTCCGATCCGCCCCTCGAATGTTCCGCGCACCTGGCCCACGATCTTCCCTTGCGCATCGCTGAACGTCATCACGCACACAAAGCGTGCGCCCCGATTCTCCGGCGCGACCCCGTCCAGTTCGCGCAGCACGCGTTTGTTATTGGCCTCGTCGCGTTCGCCCCGTGACATTCCGGCCTCGCGGCCGTCGGTGCAGTAGTGGCTGCTGATGACACCGGGCCTGCCTCCGAGCGCGTCGATCTCCAGGCCGGAGTCGTCGGCGAGACACAGCCTGCCGGTGGCGGTCGCGTACGAAACAGCCTTGATGCTCGAATTGTCCTCGAACGTCGATCCTGTTTCCGCCGGTTCGGTCGGGGGCGGGCCGCCGAGTTCACCCAGGCCGAGCAGGCGAGCGTTTGGTATCAGCGACGCGAAGATCGCGCGCATCTCGTCGACTTTGTGGGGGTTGGCGGTTGCGATCACGATCTCGGTCATGCCCGATTCTTGGGCGTTTGATCACCGACTCAAAGCCCGCGAGCGTTCAATCGCCTATTTTGCTGCCATGCCCGGCAGAATGGAGATCGCAAAGTCGGCCGCAACCAAGCTGGAGCGGGCCTCGGATGCGCTGCGGTCGCTGCCGGTGCTCGTGGGCTTTGACGGCTTTATTGATTCAATCATTCACGCGGTCGAGAAACGTCAATCACTCGGGCCGGATGGCTACACGGCGTTCCGAACGATTGACCAGTTCTCGAAGCGCGTGGCCGCGGCGGCGGGCAAGAGCGCGAATATCGAGCTCGTTGTCAAGGAGGACCGTTTCGGGGGCAATGGCCCGCTGATGGCCGGTGCGATGGGGTGCGCCGGCGCATCGGTGACCTATGTCGGCGCGGTGGGCGCGCACGACAAGCCCCGGATGCTGCATCCGATCTACGACGGCTTTTCCAAGGTGTGCTGCGAAGTGATCCCGGTTGCGCCGCCCGCGCACACCGATGCGCTCGAGTTTGATGACGGCAAGATCATGCTCGGGCGTCCGAAGAACGTGCAGTTGATCGGCTGGGAATCGCTCGCGTCGGACCTGGGGCGCGAGCGGCTTGTTTCGCTTTTCCGAAACAGCGTGCTCATCGGCATTGTGAACTGGGTGATGATGCCCGGGGTTGAGTCGATCTGGGAGGGGATCCGCACGGAAGTTTTCCCAGGCGGGCGTGCCGAATCGAAACGGGTCTTCCTCGATCTCGCCGATCCAACGCGCCGCTCCGACGAGGACGTGCGCGGCGCCGTCCGCAGAATTGCTGATTTGGATGTTTGTGTTCCGGTCACGCTGGGTCTCAATCTTTCTGAAGCGCAGCGCGTCGCCCGCGTGCTGGGGCTCGGGGTGCTGCGTGTCGATTCGGGGCCGGAACTCGGTGAGAGTGTCCGGGAGGGGGCAGGGGCGATCCGCGATGCAGCAGGAGTTGATTGCGTTGTGATCCATCCGCGAGAGGGGGCGGGCGCTGCGAGCGCGGGCGGCGGCTCGGCCTGGTTTGACGGTCCGTTTACCGAGAATCCGAGGCTTTCGACCGGCGCGGGCGATCATTTCAATGCGGGCTTTGCGCTCGGGCAACTCGTGAAAATGGATTTAGATGAATCGCTTGCGCTCGGGTGCGCGACGAGCGGCGCGTATGTGCGTGATGCGCAGAGCCCCTCGGCGGAGCGATTGAAGGAGTTCCTTCTTCGTCTTCCCGGGCCGGATCGAGCCTGAATGAATGATCGCACGGCGCGCGTGCCGCGGCCGGACATCAGAACGATATGCCGGCGTGCAACCTAGTGATTGCAAGCGCAAGATGAAACGGGCGCACGCTCCGAGCGCACGCGTGTCGCCTACAGTCACCGCAATGTGTTTCACGGCTCAGTCGGCTGAAGTGGATACGGGCATGGAGATGCTCCCAGTGGACGCACTCGCACGCGCGGCGGTGGCTGAAGTTCAGTCTGGAATGATCGTCGGTCTCGGCACCGGAATGACGGCCGCTCGCGGCATCGTCGCTCTCGCCGAACGCGTCAAAGCCGAGAACCTCACGATCCAGTGCGTGCCCACGAGCCACGCATCCGAGACGGTTGCACGCAGCTATCAGCTTCCCATCATCGACTTCGCGATGATCGAGAAGGTGGACTTCATTTTCGACGGGGCGGACGAGGTCGATCCGCAGCTGCGGATGCTCAAGGGCAAGGGCGGCGCGATCGTTCGCGAGCGCATCGTGGCGCATGCTTCGACGCGGTCCATCTATATGGTCGGGCAGAACAAGCTGGTGGATCGCCTGGGTCAGAGCTGCACGCTCCCCGTGGCGGTGATGGCCTTTGGCCTCACATCGGTCCGTACGCGACTGCGCGATCTTGGCCTCAATGGCGTCATCCGGCGCACGCTTGATGGCCAGTTCTTCCTGACCGACAACGGGCACCTGCTGATCGATGTCTCGATCGAGAATCACGATCTGGATGA
>JAEUJD010000199.1 GCA_016793015.1 Phycisphaerales bacterium | reverse complement strand
CACGCAATCGACCTGCTCAATCGCGGAAAAGCCGCCGAGGGCCGCGTGCTGCTCGAAGAGCTGCACGCAGCCGATCCGACCGATGCGCAGGTGCGGTTGTCGCTTGGAAAGCTCGAGAGCGAAGAGCTTCGCCTCGATCGGGCGCTCGCGTTGCTCGAGCCGCTGGTGCACGATACGGCACACGGATTGCACGCCGCGACGATGATCGTGCACGTGCTCTCACGGGCAGGCCGGTTGGATAAAGCGATCGCTCGGGCTGCGGAGTTTCGGGCGATCTTTCCGCTCGATCCCAATCTCGCCCTGATGGCCGCGGCGGCTCACTCCTCCCGGCACAATCACGAAGGCGCGGAGCGACTTCTGCGCGAACAGGTCTCGGCCACGCCGCACGCAGACGTTGAGGCCGCACTCTCCTCGGCGCTCCTGAATGTTGGACGCGTCGACGAGGCGATCGCGGGCCTCAAGTCGGCGCTCGGCAGATTCCCGGGCGACGTCGGCTGTCTCGCGGCGCTCGCAAGTGCCACAAATTATGTGACGACGTCGCGTGAAGAAGGCTTCCGCATCCACGGCGCCCTCGCCCGGCTGGTCGAGTTCGCGGTGCCGGTGATCGATCCCCTTTCATACGAAAACCCCCCCGATCCGGACCGGACCTTGCGGATCTCGCTGCTCTCCGCCGATCTGCGGGCGCATTCCGTCGCGTACTTTGTCGAGGCGATCCTGCGCCACCACGATCGCTCGCGCTATCACATCACCGCGTTCTCCACCTCGGCTGTCGATGATGATGTGACCGCGAGGCTGCGTCCGCTCGCCGATGCGTGGAGGCAGCACACCTCGGGTTCACCCCGTTTGCTGGCGCGGGAGGTGTGGACCCAGAAACCCGATGTCGTCATCGAGCTCGGCGGCTTGACCGGCGGCTCCGCGCTCCCCGCCCTTGTGCCCCAGGTCGCCCCGGTTCAGGTCACCGCGATCGGCTATCCCAACACGACCGGCTTTCGCACGGTCCACTATCGCCTCGTCGATTCACTGACCGATCCGCCCGGCGAGGCAGACGCATTCTGCTCCGAGAAACTGGTCCGCCTCGATCCGTGCTTCCTGTGCTTTACGCCCCGGACGATGCGCGTTCCGGCGTGGTCCGCATCGGAAGATGCGGTCATCTTCGGCAGCTTCAACAAGATCACCAAGTATTCCGATGAGTGCATCAGAGCGTGGGCGGAACTGCTGGTGAGGGTGCCCGGGTCGAGGCTGCTGCTCAAGTCTCCCGCGCTCGAAGGCAAGTCGGTCCGCGATCATCTGTTGAAGCGGCTCGCCGTCGCGGGAGCCCCGGTCGAGCGCGTGCGCCTCGTCGGCAAGCAGGAAGCCGAATCGGACCACCTCGCGATGTACGAGCAGATCGACATCGCACTCGACACATTCCCTTACAACGGCACAACAACAACGTGCGAGGCGATGCTGATGGGCGTGCCGGTCGTCACGGTAGAGGGTTCAACGCACGCGGGGCGTGTCGGCCTCAGCCTGCTTTCGGCCGCGGGCTTTCCGGAGCTTGTCGCCCGCACGCAGGCGGAGTACATCGACAAGGCCGCCCAGTGCGCTGCGCGCGTGCAGACGCTTCGCGCTGAGCGAGTCGCACGATCAAGGCAGATGCTGGCATCGGCGCTCTGCGACGGTCCGGCGTACACCGCGCGCTGGCAGGAAGCGATCAGATCGATGTGGCGGAGGTGGTGCGAGCAGAAGCGGTCTCGGTCTTCGCCTTCCGAACGCCGCTGAAAACAAGCGCCGGCGGAATATTCAGCCACACGCTGCTCGACCGGCCCATCTGATCAAAGTACTTCGGCAATTTGGCGTGGAAGCGCCGGCCCGCGGGCGTATACAGCCCGACGCGGTAGCCGAACATGACGAATTTTCCGCCCGGCTTGAGAGCCCGCACGGTCGCTTCCAGGATGCGATCCTGCAGCGCATCGGGGAAACTCACCCAAGGCAGACCGCTGACGACGACGTCGAGGCTCTCGATGCCCTCACGCCGGACCAGCTGGTCCACGATCTCCGCGCTCTCCTCGTACAGCTTCAGATGGGGAAGCCTCTCGCGGCAGATCTTCGCCAGGTCCGGGCTCCGCTCGATCGCGAAGAACTTGGTCCCCGGCCTGATCCGCGCCAGCAGTTCCTTGGTGATCACGCCCGTGCCCGGGCCGTACTCGACCAGCGAGTTCACCTTCGAGAAGTCGATCTGGTTCGCGATGCTCTTGGCCAGGCCCGGCGAGCTTGCCGCGACCGCGCCCATGCGTCCCGGGTTCGAGATGAACTCGGCCAGGAACTTGGCGTGCGCCGTCAGCGCTGCGGAAACACCCGGTCTCCGGGGTTCGACCATCCGGTGGCCGTTTGACCTTCCGTTGGTATGTGCTTGCGAACCGGCATGACCGTTGAGGTGCGAGCCGTGCGGATGAGAATTGCTCGATGAATTCAAGGTGTAAGTCCGGCGTCTTGGCGCGAGAAGTGCTGGAGGAAGACTAGGCGGGAAGCCGTGGCTCCGGGCGGATTCCAAATCCAGTACGAACCACCCTTTCCATCTCCCGTACACAATCCTCGCAGCGTCCGATCTGGGCCTGTTTCGGTGCCCGGCCAAGCCCCAGCCTACACGCCCTTGTGCCGCCCACCCCCGTCGCGTTCTCCGGTCGTGGCGGAGGGATCGATCGCAGCGAGCGGATCGGCGGGCACCAGCATCCGGAAAATCGAGCCTTTTCCCTCATCGCTTTCGATGATGAGAACGCCTCCGTGATCTTCCGCGACGCGTTTGGCGACCGGCAGCCCCAGCCCGGTGCCGCGGAGTCCTTTGGTCGTATTGAACGGCTCGAAGACCCAGGCCTGCTTGGCCTTTGCGATGCCCGGGCCGTTGTCGATGACCTCCAAGGCCGCCCAGATCGCCCCGGATTGTGTTGCGGCAGCCGCGGCACTCGCCCGGGAGTCAGACGGCACCGACCCCGGCGGGGCAATGGAGTATCCCGAGCGGATCGTCACAACACCTTTCTCGGGCTCGACCGCTTCGACGGCGTTTGTCAGCAGGTTCAGCAGCGCCTGATGCATAAGCCCGGGGTCGATCGCGATCGGGGGCATCTCGGGGTCGATATCCACGATCACGGCCACGTTCTTCGCGTCGGCTGCTCCCTTGAGAAGCTCAAGGCAATCGTCCACCAACTGCTGCACCTTTGTGAGCTCCACCTCGGGCTTGCGATGGCGGGAGTACGCCAGCATGTTGCTGGTCAGGCTGCTGATGCGATCGAGGTTGCGCTTAAAAATATCCCAGCCGCCCTTGGCGATCTTGAGGTCGTCTTTTTTCAGCCCGAGTTCAACCACATCCGCCCCGCCCCGGATGCCTTGCAGGATGTTCTTGATGGAGTGGGAGAGGCTTGCGACTGTTTCGCCGACGGCCGCGAGACGCTCGGTTCGAAGTCGACGCGCGTATCCCTCGGCGTTCGCGAGCGCGAGGCCGGTGTGCTGGCCGACGGCGTTCATGAGCGCGAGCTGTTCGGCGGTAAACGTGTAGTTCGCCAGCGTGCTGTCGATGTAGATCGCTCCAAAGGTGGTCCCGCGGAAACTGATCGGTGCGCAAATCGCCGAGCGCACGTGCATGCGCTGCACGCTGTCGCCCGCCTGAAACCGCGGATCGTTCATCGCGTTGCTCGAGAGCACGCCCTCCGCCTTCTTGATCACATGCTGCAGGATCGTGCGGGGCACATGAATCCGCGCATCCTCTTCGCTCGCGGGCGCCGTGCGGTACTTCACGACGGCCGGGCGTGATTTTTCGATTTCGCCGGTCTTGGTCAGCACGATGAACCCGCGCTCCGGCTTGAACTCGCGGAAGACCATCTCCATCACCGACTTCAGCAGCTCGGTGCGATCGGTGAGCTGGCTGGTGAGGCTCGTGAGTTGATAAATGACGCGAAGGTGTGCCGCGGCCGCCGCCCGAGGCTCGGGCTCGGCCATCACCAGCGACTCTTCGTTCGGGTTCGCGACAGCCCTTGGACTCAGCACATCGCCCGCCAGCGTGTGCTCAATCGATGCTTCGACCTGCCCCGGCCGCGCCAGTTTCACGATTTCCGGGTCGCTCGTCTCGGTGTATCCAAAGACCATGAGCGTCGCGCCCACGCGGATCTGATCGCCCGAGCGCAGCCGCACCCGGTCCTTGATCCGGTCGGCGTTGATGTACGTCCCGTTCTGAGACTGAAGATCGCGGATGTACCACGCGCCCGTATCCGGCGTCATCTCTGCGTGCCGGCGGCTGACGGTCGTGTCCGTCAGAGGCAGCGCCTCACCCGACCGCCCGATGAGCTGGGGCTCGTTATCGGGAAGCTGAAAGGTCCGCCCCTTGTCGGGGCCTTGGATCACCGTGAGGATGAGCACGAAGCAAGTGTACGAATTGGCGGCAGGTTGGATGCCATCGGTTGAGCTGTTACGCTGGATTCATGGACCGCACCCACATCGCCAATTACCTCGCCCAGGCCGACGAACTCAAAGCCTGGATCGCCGGCCTCACCCGCGATCAGCTCAATTCACACCCCGTGCCCGGCACCTGGAGCATCCAGCAGGTCGTCTTCCACACGCTCGATAGCGACCTGGTCGCAACCGACCGCATGAAGCGGATCATCGCGATGGACCTGCCACTGCTCATGAACTACGACGAGTCGAGATATGCCGGGCTGCTTTTCTATGACAAGCGCGACGCATCCAAGGTGTGCGACCTCTTTGCCGCAAACCGGCGGTACACCGCCGAGTTGCTTGCGATGCTCCCCGATGAGGCGTTCGAGCGAGCTGGCGTGCACAGCGTGCGCGGCCTCGTCACGCTCGGGCAACTCGTCGAGAACTACGTCGAGCACGTGATCCATCATCGCAAGTTCGTTGTGGCGAAGAGGCAGGCGCTCGGGAAGCCGCTGGCGACGTAACGGCTCCCTCCGAATTTGCTCATTTGCCATTTGCGTATTTGCGATTTTTCCTCTCACCCCGTCCCATACATCCGGTCCCCCGCATCCCCCAGCCCCGGCGTGATGTATCCCTTCTCCGTCAGTTGCCGATCGAGCGCGGCCGTGTAGACCATCACATCCGGATGATCCTTCAGCAGCCGCTTCACGCCCTCGGGTGCTGCGACAAGGCAGATCATGCGAAGGTCTTTCGCGCCCGCTTCGCGCAGCATCGAAATCGCGGACGAGGCCGAGCCCCCGGTTGCCAGCATCGGATCGACCAGCAGCACCGGTCCCGCGGCAAGATCCTTCGGCAGCTTGTTCAGGTACGCGACCGGCTCCAGCGTCTCGTGATCGCGGGCAATTCCTAAATGTCCGACGCGGGCTTCAGGCATCACGTACAGAATGCCTTCGATCATCCCGAGACCCGAACGCAGGATCGGGACCACCGTGATGTTCGCGCTCAGCCGCCGCGCCTCGGTGACTTCGAGCGGCGTTTTCACCTTCACCGGCGAAACCGGGATCGTCCGCGTGACCTCGAACACCATCAGCCCTGCAATCTGCGCGAGCAATCCCCGAAAGGAACGGTGTCCCGTCGCCTCATCGCGTATGTACGACATCTTGTGCTGAATCAGCGGGTGGTCGAACTCGACCAGGTTCTTGAACTCGGGGTGCGTCTTGGGCATGGCCCCAGCATAAGGAAACGACAGAGCGGCCCTCCGATAGCATTCGCGCCCATGTCCGTGCTCATTCTCTTCAACCCCCATTCCGGTCGCTCTCGCGCCGAGTCGTACGCGAACGAGATGCAGGCTGGATTCGCTGCGCGAGGAATGGAGTCCCGCGCGATCTCGACTTCCGAATCGCCCGATCTTTCCAAAATGCTCGTTGATTCCAATGCTCTCGTCATCATCGGTGGCGACGGCACCGTCAACCGAGCCCTCGAAGCCTGCATCCGTGCCCGCGTCCCCATCTACCACTTCCCCTGCGGCAATCAAAACCTCTTCGCCCGCGCCTGTGGCCACACCCGCGATATCGCCGCCGCCGTCTCGATGATCGCCGAGGGCAAGACCATGTCGCTCGATGTCGGGGTTGTCGCCAAGGTCAATCAGATCGATCAGGCCCGCCGCTTCGCGCTCATGGTCTCCTTCGGCCCCGACGCGTCGGTCATCGAACGGCTCAGCAGCCGCCCTCGCACGGCCAAGGGGCACCTGGCCTACCTGCGGCCGGTCCTCGCAGAGGCGCTCGAAGCCACAATCCATCCCCGCCCCGCACCCCTGAGAATCTGGGCGGATGGCAAGAAGATCGCGGATGATGCGGGTTGGCTCGTCGTCGGGGCGAACACCCCGTACGCCTTGGGCCTTGATCCGTGCGCCCAAGGGGAGGTCTCCCCGGACGGCGATGGAATGCTGGATGTTGCGTTCTTCCCGCTTCGGTTCCGGTTTGGAATCCTCCGGTGGATGGCTCGATGCAGGATGAGGACGGCGGGTCAGCATCCGGCTGCGGTGCGCTGCCGCGCGAAGGCCGTTGTGGTTGAAGGGGTCGGCCCATGGCAATTCGATGGGGACGCCGGGGGGCGATTGCAGCCCGGCGAACGGCTCCGGATTGAGTGCTTAGATAGCCCGATAACCTATTTTGATCGGTCTTAGATCGCACAATATTTGGTTTTTGTATGGATTTTCTGCCTTCCACCGACCTTTCGGGCGGCTGTTCTGGTAAGATGCCTGTTCCGATAGATCACTCGCCCTCCGGCGCGCAAGCCGGATGCGTGCAGACCCCGTCGGTCTTTTGGCGCGTATGGAACAGTGGTGGGTTTTCGGCGGGTTGACTGGCAAGGCATGGACGATGGCGGCAGAACTCAGGCTCCGAATGGTCCGGCGGCAACGCCCGGCAAGGAGTCTCTGCGCATTGACCTCGCCGACGCGACCGGGCGGCTTTCCGAACCCGCCTGCGGCTGGCTCATGGAGCGACTGTCCGAAGCGCTGCCCGAGGCCTGCCGGCGCGAAAGCGGTCGGACAGGCGGCAAGGTCCGAGGGGGCGAAGTTCGAGTCCGAGTCATCGCCGACGACGAGATGTCGAAGATGCACGAGGAGTATGCGGGCGTGCCCGGAACGACCGACGTGCTGACTTTCGACATGTCGGTGGATGAGGGCGATGGAGGTGGGGGGGTGCCCCCGCTGGATGTGGATCTGGTGGTCTGCCTGGATGAAGCCCAGCGCCAGGCAAGCGCTCGAGGCCACGGGGCAACCCCGCAACTTGAACTACTCCTGTACACGCTGCACGGTGTGCTGCACTGCCTCGGGCACGACGACCACGAAGAGCCATCGTTCCGCGCGATGCACGATGCCGAGGATGCGATCCTGACCGCGATCGGGGTCGGGCCGGTCTTCGCGCGGCCCGAGTTCAAGCCAGCGGAAGGAGGCGCGGCATGAGCCAGTTGCTTTCTTCCGGTGCGTGGTTGTTTGTTGCAATCGTTTCGCTGATCGCGACGGCGGTTTTCGGTGCGATCTTTCATTCGCTGCGTGATTTGTCACGATCTGCGCTCGAAGCGATTCTGAAGCATCGGGTGGATCACAAGCGGGCCAGCCGCGTGAGGCGGATCATCGATGACCCGGATGGCCATGCCGCGGCGATCGCGCTCGCACGGGTGGTTTTTTCGATTATCTCCGCGACCGGCTTCCTGATGTGGATCGTGGATCAGACTTCGGCGCCGAACACTTCGGTTTCGACGCTTTGGGTTTGGACCATCGTGGGCATCGCGATCACCTGCACGGTCATCTGGCTGGCGGGCACGGTCATTCCGCAGAGCGTGGCACGCCACCTTTCGGAGCCGACGATCTACGGCTTTGCCTCGCTGATTCGTGCCATGTACGTCGTCACGGCCCCCTTGCGCATGCTGGTGAGCGGGATCGATGCGACGGTGCGCATGCTCGCGGGCAAAGAAGAAGTGGGCGATGTCGAGGCGATGCAGGCCGAACTGCTCGATGTGGTTGCGGAAGCGAAAGAAGAAGGTCAGCTCGACGAGACCGAGCAGCAGATGATCCGGGCGGTGGTGAAATTCCGCGATACGACCGTGCGCGCGATCATGACGCCCCGCACGGAAATGGAGGTGCTGGAACTGACCAACGACCTGGGCAGGATCACCTCGATGATCCGCGAGGGAGGGCACAGCCGCATTCCGGTGTTTGAGGATTCGGTCGATCGCATCATCGGCGTGTTCTATATCAAGGACCTGCTGCGATGGTTGGCAGGCGTGGGCGGCAGCCGGGGCGGAAAGACCTTCGACCTGCGATCGCAGTTGCGTCCGGCGATCTTCGTGCCCGAGTCGAAGACGATTCGCGATCTGCTGGATGAAATGCTCAAGCAGCGCGTGCACATCGCCATCGTGCTCGATGAGTACGGTGGCACGGCGGGCGTGGTGACACTCGAAGACATCGTCGAGGAGTTCTTCGGCGATGTGCAGGACGAGTACGAGCACCCCGAAGATGCGCCTGGCGCGAAGACGGACGAGATCCGGCGATTTGCGGAGCTTGATGCCCGTGCGTATATCTCGGATGCAAACATCGCGCTCGCGCCGCTGGGCCTGACGATCCCCGAGAGCGAAGATTTCAGCACGGTCGGCGGGTACATCACCGTGACGGCGGGCCGAATCCCCGAGACCGGCGAGCGGCTCGAAGTGCGTGCGGGCGGCGTGCCGATGCTGGTGAGTGTGCTCGAGTCCGAGCCGACGAGGCTGGTGCGGGTGCGGCTCGAACCGGCACCGGGGAAGACTCTCTCAGCTGCGGACGGAGTGGTTGCCGAGCCGATCGTCGTGTCCGCAACACACAATGCGACGCACAATGGGTCTGGGTTCGCGCCGGCGCAGCGGTGAGATCCGAGCTTTGCAGCCATTAGCCCGCGATCGCGCGGCTCGCCTCATCGAGCAGTTCGTTGGCGATCGCAGCGGTGGGAGCCTCGGCGATCAGCCGCATGATCGGTTCGGTATTGCTGCCTCGGACGTGCAGCCAGGCTCGCTTGCTTTCGATATCAACGCGGACGCCGTCCTGCAGATCGAGACGGTCCTTTGCGAAGTGCTTCGCAACTTTCTCGGCTGCGATCTTGGCCTGCGAAGTATCGCTCAAGTCCACCTTGCGTTTCACGATCGAATAGGCCGGAATGCTGTCCGCGATTTGCGAAAGTGGCTTGCCGAGCATCTTGATCAGGCCGATCGTGAGGGCCATTGCGGCGAGCGAATCGCGGACGTAGGTGACGCGGGGCCAAATCACGCCTCCGTTGCCTTCGCCTCCGACGATCGACTGCGTCTTTTTCATCGCGGCGACGACGTTCGCCTCGCCGACGGCGGTGCGCAGGACCGTGCAGCCGTACTTGGCAGCGACATCCTCGATCATGCGGCTGGTGGAGAGATTGGTCGCGAGCGTGCGGCCCTGCGTTTTCTCGCCGGACCGCTTCATGGATTCGAGGATCGCCAGCGTGCCAAGCACGAGCGTGAACTCTTCGCCGATGTAGCGGCCTTTGTCATCGATCAGCGCGAGGCGGTCGGCATCCGGGTCCTGCGCGAAGCCCGCGGCACAGCCGTTCTGCTTCACGGCGTCGCACAGGCCGCCGGGAACAGAGAGGTTTTCAATCGTCGGCTCGGGCGGGTGCGGGAAGAGTCCGGTCGTCTCGTTGCCGAGGTGGCAGAACTCATCCACGCCGAGCGCTTCGAGCAATTGCTGGCAGCCTTGCACGCCGGATGCGTTCACCGAATCGGCTGCGATCTTCAATCCTTCACCAAGCCCGGGAGCATCATCGGTGAGTCCGACTTCCTCGATCGCTTGCAGCACGCGTGCAACGTGATGGGCATCGGCCTCGGTGTAGGAGTTGACGCTTCCAACCTTGTCCCATTCAACGAAGGATGGCGTGTTCGCGCGGAAGCGCTCGACAATCTTCGCGGCAAGGGCCGCTTCGGGTGCGCATGCCGCGGAACCGAAGGCGTCGCGGTTCTCAGCGAGCAGGCACTTCATGCCGTTCCACTGCTGCGGATTGTGGCTGGCGGTGAGAACCATGCCCGCGACCAAGCCCTTTGACTTCCCTGCAATTGAATCGGTTGCGATCGCAACGGTCGGCGTCATCGCAACGCCAATATCGGTCACGTTCACTCCGGAACCTGTCAGGCCCGCGAGCGCCGCGCTGTGGAGCATGGCGTTGCCCGCGCGTCCATCGCGTCCGAGGACGACTGTGGGCGTGGCGCCTGCGGAGCGTTCGAGCAGGAACGCGCCGTAGCAGCCGGCGAAGCGTGCCGCGACTTCGGGCGTGAGCGAGTGGCCCACGATGCCCCGAAGGCCAGAGACTGAGAGCATGAGCGGCGCGTTGGATTGGGTGGTGGTCATGCGGTGGTGGAGTGGGGTGGGGGTGAGGGGCGAGGGTGATTGAATCCGCGTGAACCAAGCGGAGCGCGAGTTTGGAAGCGAGAACCGGAAGCGGACCAGAAAAGCGCAATTCCTGAACCAAACGCGCTGCAAACGGAACATTCAAGTTCCGAAAACAACGAGGGTAGGGTTTGGGAGGGCGATGGACCTGCCGATCTCATTCGGGGCTTGCGGGGCGGATTTCGGGGTTGCCGGGCGTTTTCAGATGAGGCGGGGCGATTTCGGCATCGCACCGGAGAGAGTGTTCCATCTAGGATCGCGGATGTACGAGATCACCGTTCAAACCGAATTCTGCGCGGGTCATTCGCTGGTCATTGGTGGGCAGCGGGAGAAGCTGCACGGGCACAATTGGAAGGTGAAGGCGGTGATCGCGGGCGGCTCGCTTGATCCCGATGGTTTGCTGTGCGATTTTCACACGTGCGAGGAAGTGCTGCAGGAGATCTGCGGCCCGTTTCAGAACGAGAATCTGGACGATCGGGAACCCTTTGTCAACGGCGTGAATCCGTCGGCGGAGCACGTCGCGCGGTACATCGCGACGGAGATGGCGTCGCGGCTGGATGAGGCTTTGAAGCCGCACGCGCGGGTGCAGAGCGTGAGCGTGACCGAAGCGCCGGGGTGCATCGCGACGTACCGAGTGGAGAAGTCGTGACACAGGCTGAATCGAATTTCGTGAAACCCGACTCCGTACCCGGTGCGACGCCGCCGCTTGTCATTTCGGGGACAACCGACGGTGTCGAGCCCTCGTGGGAAGGCCCGCGGTTTTTCAACCGTGATCTCTCGTGGCTCGAGTTCAATCGGCGGGTGCTGCGCCAGGCGGCGGACCAGCGGGTGCCCCTGCTGGAGCGGATGAAGTTCCTGGCGATCTTCACGAGCAACCTCGACGAGTTTTTCATGAAGCGGGTCGGCCTGCTGCGCCGGCTGATGCAGAGCGAGCCGGATTCGCTGAGCCACGACGGGATGACGCCGCGCCAGCAGTTGATCGCGATTCGCGCGGTTGTCAACGAGCTCATCGCGGAGCAGGCGCACATTTACTCGACCGATGTGCTGCCTTCTCTCACGGCGGCGGACATCCACATCGTGAACTACAAGGACCTGACCTCGCGCGACAAGCGGTATGTCGATGAGTGGTATCGCGCCCACATCTTCGCTTCGCTGACGCCCTTGGCCGTGGACTCGGGGCACAAATTCCCGTTCATCTCGAACTTGTCGGACAACATCAGCGTGCTGGCGTCACCACCGCCGCGCGTCGGTCACCAGGCGACGCTGCCGGGCACAGATGACGATGAGCCGCGATTTGCGCGCGTGAAGATTCCGGTCGGAGCGGGCGTGCGGCGGTTTGTTCCGATCCCGACCCGGCCCGGCCAGCGAGTCGGCAAGCGTGCGGATCGCTTTGTGCCGCTGCTGGATGTGATCAGCCACAACCTGGGCGACCTCTTTCCGGGCGTGCGGATTCTCGAGCAGGCGGCGTTCCGCGTCACGCGTTCGGCGGGTGTGCAGCGGGACGACATGATCGAGATCGGAACCGGGTCGCTGATGCGCTCGGTCGAGGAAGACCTGAAGCAAAGGCGGTTTGCGCGAGCGGTGCGGCTCGAACTCGATTCGCGTGCGAGCCAGGAGCTGCGCCAGTGGCTGCTCGACAAGTTGAGCCTTGTGCCGCAGGATGTGTACGAGCATCCGGCGATCGACTTTGCTTCGCTCTTTGAGATTGCAGAAGTGGATCGGCCCGACCTGAAAGAGCGTCCTTATCGGCCGGTCATCCCGATGCGGTTTGCCTCGGCGATGAAGGGGACGGCTGCGGGTGTGCTGGGTGCGCCGAGCGGCCCGGGCACGGGCGAATCTGCCGCGGCGAACTTCTTCGCGGCGATCCGCAAGCAGGACGTCTTGGTGCATCATCCGTACGAGAGCTTCAAGCACTCGGTGGAGCGGTTTATCGCTGCCGCGGCGGGCGACCCGGACGTGGTGGCGATCAAGCAGACGCTCTATCGCACAACGCCCGACTCACCGTTTGTTGAGAACCTGATCCGCGCTGCAGAGAGCGGTAAGCAGGTGGCGTGCCTGGTTGAGCTGCGTGCGCGGTTTGATGAGGGCCGCAATGTGCGGTTCGCAAGGCAGCTCGAGAAGGCTGGCGTGCACGTGGCGTACGGCGTTGCGGGCTTGAAGACGCACTGCAAGACTTCGCTGGTGGTGCGCCACGAGCGAACGGGCCTGCGCTGCTACGCGCACCTGGGTACGGGTAACTATCACCCCAAGACGGCGCAGCTCTACACCGACGTGGGCCTCTTCACGTGCGACCCGGAGATCACGAGCGATCTGGTCACGCTGTTTAATTACCTGACGGGCATTTCCGCGCCGCAGAACTACTCGCACCTGCTGGTCGCGCCGTTCACGATGCGCCAGCGGTTCAACTACCTGATCGATCGTGAGATGGAGTACGCGCGCCGGGGCCAGCCCTGCGGCATCACGGCGAAGATCAACGCGATGGAAGACCGCGAAGTCGCAGAAAAGCTGTACCAGGCTTCGCGCGCCGGTGTTCCGATCACGCTTATCGTGCGGGGCTTCTGCTGCCTGCGTCCGGGCGTGCCGGGACTATCCGAGAACATCAACGTCGTCAGCGTCATCGGGCGATTCCTTGAGCACTCGCGGATTTTCCACTTCCAGAGCGGCGTGGCGGATCCGCTGGATGGCGAGTGGCTCATCAGCAGCGCGGACTGGATGTACCGAAACCTGTCGAATCGCGTGGAAGTGGCCGTGCCGATCCGCGACCGCGATGCGCGGCGGAAGCTGAATCGCATCTTCGAGGTCGCGCTGCTCGACCAGCGGAATGCATGGGATCTGCAGCCGGATGGAACATCTATCCTGCGCAAGGCGAGCGAAGATGCGGAGCCGGATTCGCCGCAGGCGTCGGGCACGTTCAACACGCTGATGTGGGAAGCGGGCGGGCAGTAGAAAAGGCTCAAATGAGCAAATCGCAAGTAAAGTCAGGTCATGCGGCGTAGGTGAGCGAGAGAGGTCCACGCGTAGGCGGTTTGTGGGTACGCCTTTGCACCGAGCGTGAGCGGGCTGTTGCCCACGGGTTTGCCTCCCAGCGATTCATAGAAGCCGATGGCCGGCGCGTTGTTGCTCAGCACCCAGAGCACGAGTGATCTGTGGCCCAATTCAACAGCGGCGTTGGCGTAGGACTTGAAGAGAGCGCGGCCGATGCCGCTTCGATGAAGGTTGTGCGCGACGTGAATCCCGAAGAGTTCAAAGGGAAAGCGTGACACGATCTCGGGAGGAACGGTGTCGCCTGCCGCGGATTTGGCGCGGGTCGGGCCACCTCGGACCATGCCGACGATCGGATTGGCGCGCCCGGGGGTTTCCGCAACGAAGAAGGGCATTCCGGGCGCGGCGTGGTTGCCGTTCTCATCGAAGTGCCGCGCGTGATAGCCGGCGATGCCTTCGGGGCTGAGCTGCGCGAGGAAGGCATCATCGAGAATGCCGGGGTATGCCTTCATCCAGCAGGCGTGCTGCATCGCGCCGACGCCGGGCATGTCGGCGAGGGTGGCGGGGCGGATTGTGAAGGGAGCGGGCATGGGGCCAGTTTACCTCATTTGTGTGCGATCTTGGGGATGACGGATTTCGTAAGCTGGAAGCATGGTCGAGACCATTTACATGGTTGCGGGCTGGGTGCTGCTGGTGGGGGGCGTGCTTGTTGCATGGTGGTTTGGGTGGCGTGATACGGGCAAGGGAAGTCGGCGCTGTTCGAAGTGCTGGTACGACATGGGCGCGACGGCGGGATTGAGGTGTCCGGAGTGCGGGCGTGAGGCAAAGACGGAGAAGCAGCTGCACCGGTCGAATCGCAGGTGGCGGTTTGTAGTGATGGGGCTTGTGATGATGCTGGCGGCGTATCCCGTTGCGCGAGTGCCTCGGGTGCAGAAGGATGGGATTGCGGGGCTGCTGCCGCGGATTGTGATTCTGGCGGCGTGGCCGGAACTGATTTCTCCAAAGAACTTCGACTCGACGAACTTGAGCTGGTGGCAGTACAACCCGAACGCAGTTCAGCGGGTGTTCGAGAGCGCGACGCTCGGCTCCGATTTGTCCACTCTTGAAACGCGGGCGATTGTTTGGAGCAGCATTCGTGCGATGAAAGGGTCGGGACCGCATGCGCGAGCGGCGCAGGAGGCATTGCGCGTTCTGGGGCCGGAGATGGGTGCCGACGGCGCACGAGCGATTGTGGATGTGTGGCAAGCGGGCAAGCTGCGGAGTCGAGGCCCGGGCTATGGCTCGTGCGTGTTCATGGAGCTGCCCGAAAGCGGCGCAGCCTTTGTCGACGAGGTCATCGCAGCAGTCCGGAAAGACCCGAGTTTCCTGGCGCGGGATCCGTACATCGTCGAGTGGGTACTGGCGCAGCGGGGAACAATCGCGGAGATCATCGCGCCGCTGGATGTGGTGCTTTCAAAAGCGGATATGAATGACGCGGGTAATTTCTATGTTCAGCTCGGAACCTTGCCGTTGCCCGCTGACGATGCCGCTAGAACCGCGAGGATGTTTCGATTCGAAAAGAAAATGGGAAACATGCAGTTGAGCATGACGCTGCCCAGATCTGGCGCTGCAAGCCGGTTCATCGCGGACTATCGCGAAGCGCTGACGGAGCCGGGGGGAAATCGCATTTCATCGGCCTTGATCGGAGCGGCATTGGCCGGACCTTCACTCAGAGAACTGCAACCGGAAATCGAGGCATTGCTGCGGAGCGCGAATGAAGGTGTTCGGTTTCAAGCAAGAGTGGCATTGGCCATGATTACAGACCTGTCCGGGGATGTCGAGTCAGAGGTCCTCGATGTCATTGTGAATGAGAAGTGGCGGTCGATGGGTTCGTTCGGACCGGGAGCAAAGTCGAGTGAGAGCGAACGGAACGCGTTTGCCCGGAAAAGCTTGGCAGTGGCAGCGATGTGCTCGGGTGCGTGGCCGGCTGATGTTGCATGCGAGGCGTTGATTGGGGGTGCAAGAGACATCGAATCGAGCGAACTGTTGTTTGTGCGGCAACAGGCGATCCAGTTCATTTTGATGAACGCGGAGCAAACAAGAAAGCACGCGGAAGCGCTCAATGAAGCCCTTGCGAGGAATCAGATGTTGGCGATGCTTGTCGGGCGAAGGGTTCGAATGTTTCCGGCAGCAGACGCGATCGCACCAGGATTGGAGCGAGCGGCGGAAGCGTCTACTTCGTCGTTTCAGAAGCGGGTATTGCGGGGTCAGGCCAAGGAAGCGAGAAGCAACGGGCGGGCGACACCGAATCCATGAGCGAGACTTTGTTCATCGCGGTTGGATGGATGCTGCTGCTCGGCGGAGCGGCGGTTGCGTATTGGTGGGGATGGCGGGATCCGCATTCGCGGATTCGGCGCTGTCCGACTTGCCGCTACGAAATGACGGCGACGGCGGGGCGGAAGTGTCCGGAGTGCGGAACGGAGGCGCGAAACGAGAAGGTGATGCTCGTGAAGCGCCGTCGCTATCGATGGATTGCGGCGGGACTATTGCTCGCGCTGTCGAGTTGGTTTGCGTTCCGCTGGCCGGAGTATCAGAAGACAGGTGTGAGCACAGGGCCGCTGGCGTTTGTGCCGCGGACGGTGCTGGTGGTGGCGTGGCCCGCGATCGCGAAGTGGCAGGGAGCATCTTCGGACAGTCCGGACGCGTGGTGGGCGAAGTCGGATGCAAGGACTCACTGGTACCTGTCGGGAGCGATCAGCGATGACAAGTTGTGGGGGTGGCAGCGCTGGATGAAGTTGAGGGTTGCTTCGGAGGCGATTCAGCGGACAACGACGTGGAGCGTGTTGTACAGCGCGACGGACATCATCTGTGAATCGGGGAAGCCGCCCGAGTGGGCGGTGGATGCGTTCATGGCGCGGTATGTGGATCAATCGCCGGAACGAGCCAAGTTTGGGCGTTGGGAAGAGCGAGCGAAGCTCGGCAATACTCCGGCGAGGTGGAGAGAGCCTGTTGCGAAGGCCATTGCAGCCAACGTTCAGATATTGCGCTGGGATCCGGAAGTGCTCCGGTGGTTCGCGGCCGATGGGCGGAACATGAACGACATGGCGGATGTGGTGGTGCGGAACAAGTTTCCGAGGGACTTGTTGACGAAGCTTGCGTGGCCGTTTGTCGAGGCAAACCTTGATCAAGCCCATCTGGCGGCACTGGTGAGTTCGTTCCGCTCGCGGTCGTCGGTCAATCGCGGGACTTTGATGCAACTGGTGGCGAGGCTGGACGATCGCGGCAATAAGTATGCGGGCGACCTTGCTACCGCGGTGGGCGGGGGCGACATCTTTACCCGCCTCAACGGATGCATCGCTGCGGCACAGTTCGGGAGTGCCGATCCGATCGTTCTGGACGTTTTGCGAGGGGGGCAAAGTGACGGCCACCAAGCGGTTTGCATCGCAGCGCGGCTGGCAGAAGCCGTGTTGCTGCGCGACGAGGAGAAGTTGCTGGAAGTTGTGGAAGATGCTGCGACATTCGTTTGGACGGTTCGCGACCGTGATCGACGTTTGTGGGTTGTGTTTGTGCTTCAATCGTTCGCGGAGAAGGGCTTGCTGCCCCGCGATCTAGCGATCCGGGCGATGCACGCTGCGGCGCACGGCGACGGGAATGACAATTGGTTCCAGTCGATGAAAAGCATGTCGCTTCTGCTCGATCTGGTGGACGATTCTGAACCCGGCGTCATTGAGTTTGTGGTCGGCCGTATCGACGAAGGAGGCCAGATTGGAAACTCTGCGTGGTATCACTATGTGAAGAAGGGTTGTGCGCCGAAGGCCGTCGTGGATGCGGCACGCCGCGCAGCGGTTGGAATGTCAGGAAGCTTGGCGGTGGAGCGAGAAAAGCAATTACGGGAGATGGAGGTTCAGCCCTAGAGGACGCGGGCGCTCGTTGCGAGACCGCCTCCGCGATCTGAAATCTCTACGCCCGCATATACAAATGCACCGCCGTGTGCCTGTAGACATGCGTCTCCGGCCCCTTTAGCCCTGGGATGGCAAGACTCGCCGGTTTGCGCTCTGCCTTCGGAACTCCAAGAGCCGCCGGCGCGGGCTCGTCCAATTCCTCTTGCTCGACCGCTTCTGGCTCCGTCGGATCAATCTCATCCCAATCGTCGCCGAAGGGATTTTCCTCATCGCGTGCAGTGCCGGTGAGGAGCGAATCGCGGCGGGGCTTGGGCGGGCGGGCGCCGGGCTTGGGCGAGCGGCGAGAATCGATTTCGGCTTCTGCCTGCCACGCGGACGGATTCCAGCGGTCTTTCTTTTCCTTCTTCCATTTGCCCTTGGGCCGCGGCAGCGCGGTGGCGGGTGTTTCTTCCTCAGTCGCGGCTTCAAGGAAGGGCCACGGGGTGCGGACGATCACGAACCCATCGGGCGTCAGGTTCCTTGCAAGTTCCTGCATCGCGCTCGTGATGCGACGCCAGCCGAGCGGGTCTTCGGCGACCGGGTAAGGCGGGTCGAGGAAGATGACGCGGACGGGGTTTGGGCAGCGTGAGATCGCGCCGATGCCCAGCGTGTCGCCTTGCACGAGTTCAGAGCGGTCGCCCACCGCGAACTTATCGATGTTCTGCTGGAGGATCTGCGCGATCTGGCGGTTCTGCTCGACGAAGATCACGCGGCTGGCACCGCGCGAGAGCGCTTCGAGGCCCACGGCGCCGGTGCCGGCGAAGCCGTCGAAGACGGCACTGTCTTCGATGTGACCACGGAGCATGGCGAAAAGAGATTCCTTCACGCGATCGGGGATCGGCCGCGTGATGTCGCCGTCGGGGGGCGTGAGGATTTTTCGAGAGCGGAACTCGCCCGCGATGATGCGCATGAGAGAAAAATAGCAGATCGCCAAAGGGCAAAGGGCCAAATAGGAAGAAGATTGCCTTCTCTGATTTGCTATTTCCCCCTTTGCTGTTTGGCAATTTCGCTCAGCGCGCGCCGACGCGAGGCAAGTAGAACTTGCTCTCGGCTAGCGCCCCGGGGCGGAAACCAAACGGGGCACTCGTCGGCGCCTCTCTCCATGCTCGTGCGGGTCGTGACGGTTCTTTCGAACCGGCACGCCCGTGAATGGACGCATTTGAAGGAGGGCGTCGCTGGCGTGTGGCGTAAAGATCGAGTCCGGCGGCGAGTGGTGACGCCGGCTCGTGAACTGAACAGAATCTATTTCGCGAGGGTGTCGATCGAATAAGTCAGGAAAGGGGGGTTCTCGATACCGGTCACCACCCGCCAGAACGGTTCGCCGAATTCATCGGCGAGCCATGTGCGGAAGGGGCCGTTCTCATCTCGGGCAACATCGTGCAGCGATGGGCCGCCCACGAAGACTGAGCGATGGATCAGGAGCAGGTCATCGGAGACGTATTCGGCCTCGGCCGCGACGCCGCAGAGCGCATCGACGAGCTTGGCGAAGAGTTCGGGCTGGAGCTTGAAGAGCAGGTCGGCATCGTGCCAGATGTAGTAACGGAATTTGGTGGCGGGCTTGCCACGCACGATCATGCGGTTACGCAGGAGTGCCGCGATGCCGCCGGGGCCGTCGATGCGACGATCGAGCAGCGGGCCGGGCACAGCGCGTTCGAGCTGGTAGCAGAACGATTCGAGATCGGTGATGAAGCGTCCGTAGAAGGGACAAACTTCGGTATCGCGCTGCATTCCGAGGAACTGACCGAGGCTTGTTGCGAACTGGAGCCGCCTTCCCGGGAAGTCGGAAGTCGCCACGAGGTGGTTCTCTTCCAGGTGCTGAGTCACCTCGGGCTGCCAGTCGGCGACCAGCAGTGGCGAATCGGGTTGTCTGGAGAGTGCGCTCATCGTGACCGATCGAACGGGACGCCACCTGTTTCGGGGGTCGGACTCGGATTGGACTTTGGGAGGGCAAGCGGGCGCACAGAAACCAGCAGCCGGCAGAACTCCGGCGGCGAGACGGACCGACATCGCCCGTGGTCGGCTCAAATAGAGCGAACCAAGGTGCGAACAAAGCCACAACTGTGGCGAGCCCGTCGCTGTTTGCGCGCAACGGGGACGCTAAGCCGCGGCCTCTGACCATCAGTAATGTGCCTCACGATCAGGGGATACGCCACCGGACCGGAGGGTTTGTGCCGCGAAAGTTGCGCAATCCGATTATTCGGAATCAACCGGATGGGTTGATAAGGCAAAATACGGGCTTTGCGCGCTTCATGCAGGCCGAAGCATGGATGGACCGGATCGAGCGTTCTGCCCTACCAGAAAGCGGGGTTACGATATGAAAGCCTTTCCAAGCGAATGGAGACCGCACTTGCCAGAATCCCAATCGTCGCCGGAACGCATGATCGAAGCGATTGAGCGGATCGGCCGCTTGCCCGCCATTCCAACGCACGATTGGTGCGATCAGGCCGCGGCGGCGGCCGGCGATGCGATTCTCCCGTCGTCGGGTGTTTTCGCGATCGGAGTCGGCGCGGTGCGCAACGACACGATCGAGCGCATCGATGCCGTGGGGGTGCACGCTGTTGGTGCGTCCGAGGGGCGCGCCGATGACGTGCGCCAAACACTGCGGGGTATTGGGACTCTGCCCACGACGGTCCGAATTGCGGGCGCGGAATCAAAGCTTGCCGTTGTGCAGGAATCCGAACTGCGCAAGTCGTCGGCGTGGTCGACCTCGACGGCGGGACGATTCCTGCTTTCCCGCGGCATGACCGCGGTTCTGATCGGTGCCGGGCTGATTGCCGACGCCGATCCGACCCGGGCGCTCTGGGTTCTCGGCGCGGTCGAGGACGGTGCGCCGATCGTCGGCGACATGATGTTCGTGACGGTGATTCTGCTCGCGCTGTTGCGCCGTGCGCGTCTTGCGCTCTCGGGCGTCGGGCGCGATTCTTCGGAGTGGATCAGCCCGCGCGAACAGGAGATCCTGGGGCAGCTGGTGCTGGGCAAGAGCGTGCGTCAGATCGCCGAAGAGACGGGGCGGAGCGCGCACACCATCCACGATCATGTGAAGAGCCTGCACCGGAAACTGAACGCGACGAGCCGGGGCGAATTGATCGCCCGCGCGCTCGGCCACGTCACGCGGGGCGTGCGCATCCGTGAAACCAGTCGAAAAATCAAGCAGGCCTGAACGGCCTTCCGACCGCACGGAGTGGAGCGGGGGAGTGGGGGGGAACGCCCTTACTCAGAGACCCGCTGGGTTGGTGCGGGTTCTTGCACCTGCTGCAACGGCACCTGCTGGACCGGCTGCTGCTGAACAGGTTGTTGATTGGGCTGCTGCACGGGCATTTGGTCGCGCTGCTCTGCGGCATCCTGACCCGCTTGCGGGAGCGGGGCTTTCGCGATTGCGCGCTTGGCGATCAGTGCGCGGATATCCGCCGCGATACGGCCCGCAAGGTGCGGGTCCTCGGAGAAATCCACGACAACCCGCGACGGCGCATCGGGCTGCGTGTCCTCGGTCAGCGACATGAGGACAGTCGACTTGGTATTCGGGCGCCAGCCGAATTGATAGATGCGTTCGACGATGACGACCACGCGTGCGGTGGTGTCCCGCGGGGCTTCGAGCAAGTCATCCGCGTGAGCGCGGGCCTGATCCGCCATCAGCTCGGCTTTCTCTGGTCCGGTTGATGCACCGGGTGATTCTGAAAAAACGATCTCGACCCGGCGCTGCTGGTCGTGGATCGTGTCTTCCCACTGCTGGCCCAGAGTTGTTTCCTGTCCGGTCCACGGCGTGAAGAGCCCGGCGCTGCCGCTGGCGTGCGTCGTCAGCACTCCGGCGCGGGCATCGATGCGATCGAGCGGGAATCGGTACGAATGCAGCACGTCGCGGGCAGCGGTAAACGCCCCGGTGTACTCCGCTGCCGGCACCGCAACATCCGGCGATCGCGCGGCACAGCCGATCAGCGTCGATGCGCCGAGCGCGATCAGAATCGAAGATGAAACGTTCCCGAAACGCATCAACCGGAGAATAGGGGGCGCAGGCAGGGCGAAGTGACTTGACGAACCCATCGACCGGTGTCACCATCGGTCATCCGGGCTTCCGCACTTGTACCGCGCCGTGCGGGCACGCGCGTCCGGAATTCTGTCGGACGCTCCACGCGGGCTGTTCGGGAGGCATCATGCTCGACTCGATTCTCGGGGGGGTTGCTGGGGGAGTTTCGCTTGCGCTCGCCGACCCCGTGGTCGCGGCGCAAGCCGCATCGGCACCCGCCGCGGCACCGGTCGTGGCGGCCAGCCAGATCGACTCCGGCAGCACCGCGTGGATGCTCATGTCCTCCGCCATGGTGCTGCTGATGGTGCCGGGGCTGGCGCTCTTCTACGGCGGCATGGTGCGGCGGAAGAACGTGCTGACCACCATGCTCCACGCCTTTGTCGCGATGGCGATCATCGGCCTGCAATGGGTGCTGATCGGCTACTGCCTGGCGTTCGGCAAGTCGATCGGCGGTTTCATCGGCTGGAGCCCCGAGTACATCGCCTTCAACGGCATCTCGCACGATGCGCTCTACGGGGATAAACGAGTTCCTGAACTTGTCTTTGCGATGTTCCAGGGAAAGTTCGCGATCATCACGCCGGCGCTCATCGCCGGCGCTGTCGCCGAACGCATCAGTTTTCGTGCGTATGTGCTGTTCATCCTGCTCTGGTCCACCTTTGTCTACTGCCCGCTGGCGCACTGGGTCTGGGCGAGCGGCGGCTGGCTCTTCGAGAAGGGCGTGCTGGACTTCGCGGGCGGCACGGTCGTTCACATCGCGTCGGGCGTGTCGGCGCTGGCGCTTGTGCTGCTTGTTGGAAATCGTCGCGATTATCCGGATGGCGCGATCATGCCCAACAGCCTTGTTCTGACGCTCACCGGTGCGGGCCTCTTGTGGTTCGGCTGGTTTGGCTTCAACGCGGGCAGCGCGGTCGCGGTTGAGAGCCCCGTTGCGGGGTATGCCGCGGTTCTGGCGTTTACGACGACACAGACCGCCGCAGCGGCCGCGGCACTGGTCTGGATGCTGCTCGAGTGGAAGCACACCGGCAAGCCGACCAGCCTGGGCGTGGCATCGGGCATCGTTGCGGGCCTGGTCGCAATCACGCCTGCTGCCGGGCACGTGACGCCGATGTGGGCCATTGTGATCGGAGCGGGCGGCTCGGTCGTCTGCTACCTCGCGGTGCAGTGCAAGGCCCGGCATCGCAAGGACGATTCGCTCGATGCGTTTGGTGTCCACGGCGTCGGCGGCATGTGGGGCGCGATTGCGACAGGCATCTTCTGCTTCACGCCCGTCGCCGGCCTTGTGAACGGCGGCGGGTTCCGCCAGATCGGCCTGCAGTTGCTGGGCGTGGGCGTGACGGTCGCTTTTGCCTTTGTCATGACCATCATCATCGGAACCATCGTGAACCTCGTTGTCGGCCTCCGCGTGACCGACACGCAGGAACGCGACGGACTCGACATCACCATCCACGGCGAGCGGGGGTATCACCTGTGAAACTCATCATCGCGATCATCCGGCCCGAACGTCTGCAAGCTGTGCAGGATGCTCTCCAGAAAACCCTCGACGAGGGCGACAACTACCGGCTCACGGTGGCGTCGGTGGACGGCCACGGGCGCGCTGTGGGCGAAGTCGAGTACTTCCGGGGCCAGCAGGTTCGCGCCCGCATGGCCCAGAAGGCGCAGATTACCATCGGCGTCAACGACGCGTATGTGGAGAAAGCGATCGACGCGATCGTTGCCGCGGCACGCGGTTCCGGCGGCGGCGAAATCGGCGACGGCAAGATCTTCGTGCTGCCCTTGGAGCAATGCGTTCGGATCCGCACCGGCGAGCGGGGCGGGAGCGCAATCTAGTGCCTGCTGCTACCTTCCGCTCGGATTTCCCTGATAGAACTGAATCGCCAGCGGGCGGATATTGATCACCCGCCACTCTTCGCCCGTTTTTTTCCATTCGACCGACCACCACGACACGTGCGGAAAGTTCCACGCCTCGGGCGTGACGCGCACGCGCATCTGCGTTGCCATCGTGTCCTGGTTCACCGGAGCGATCTGGAGTTCTTGGATTCCCCAGTCTTTGATGCGGTACATCTGTCCCAGGTCGGACTTCACGGCGCCGATGATGCCGTCTCGATCAAGGCCCGCCGGGGACTTGAAGTAGTACATCTTCGCCTGCGGATCGAGAAGTTTCGTCAGGCTCTTCGTGTCGACTGCTGCGGTTGTGCGCAGCAGCTCTCGCATCCCGAGTGCGATGCGCTCGCGATCGGTGAGGACCATCGTCGCGACCATGAACAGCACGCACGCCAGCGCGGCGCTTCCGGCAAGAAACAAGAGCCCCCGCGGCGCATTCCCGGATCTTTTGAACCACCACGAGGCGATGAGCCCCGACACCAGCACAAGCGCTATGAAAATCCAGGGCTGTTCAAAGAGCAGGACGCTCAAGCCGAGGGGTTCGCTCAGCGGGGGAGGTGCATCGGGTAGTTGCAAGGCGTTTTGCATCAGACTCCGGAGATGGGGCGGCAACCGTGGGCCGGGCGTACGCTCGGGCATGCCCGCCGACTCAACCAGTCAGACAACATCTTTCGCCGACATGCGCTTCGCGGATTTCCTCGCTGCGGTTGCCGCCAAATCACCGGCACCCGGAGGCGGCGCGGTCGCCTCGGCTTCGGGGGCGCTGGCTTCGGCACTGGCTCAAATGGTCGTGAGCTACTCGATCGGCAAGAAGGATCTTCTCGAACAGCAGGAAGAGCTCCGCCTCGCGGCCGGCAAACTCGAACGCGCCCGGGCGATGTTCCTGGAACTCGCGGACGAGGATGCCGCGGCATACTCGCAACTGAATGCGCTGCAGAAACTCCCGCCGGGCGATGCCCGCCGCGCCGCCGAATTGCCCGAGGCGCAGCGCCTCGCCGTACAGGTGCCTCAAAGCGTCGCGGCGACCGCGATCGATCTGCTCCGGATGTTCGAGCAGCTCGCGCGGATCAGTAACCGATACTTGCGGAGCGACTTGGGGATCGCCGCGGATCTTGCGGAGGCGACGGTGCGGGCCGCGCAGTGGAACGTGCGGATCAACGCCGAGGGGCTCGCGCCGGGCGCAAAGGCGGAAGTCGAGCGGGATTGCGCACGGTCGGAGGCAGAGGCATCCGAACGCCGCGATCGTGTGCGAAAGTCGTGCGCTGTCTGACCTTTGCGATTGTCCGGACGTCACTCAAAAAAACAACGACCCCCGCTCGCGCGGAGGCCGCTGCACAAAGAGCTTGTTCGCCTTGCCGGCGATGTTCACTCAGGCCGCGCGGCGATAGCTGCGACGGGCCGTCGAGAACTTGTACGAGAACTTTTTGGCCGTCGTGCGACGGGTCGCCTTGCGGGTCTTGTTCCACGACTTCTTCGCGCCGGTCTTGCGGGCGGTGCGCTTGTTCTTCTTTGCGAACTTGCTGAACGAGTAGTTGAACCAGTTCGACGTGCGACGGGCCTTCTTGGCCGTCGTGCGGTTGGCCGTGCGCTTCACGGTGCGGCGGGCAACGCGTTTCGTCGTCGTGCGGGCCTTACGGGTGTTCTTGCGAGTCGCCATGTCTTCGGTCTCCGATGTGCCCCGCCTCCCCGGAGGGGAAGGCGGTGCCTGGAGGCCGACCCAACCGGGCGCCTCCCAACCTCGCGGCCGACCGGCGAGTGCCGGTGTCCTAATAACCGCGAACACATGGGCGATCGGCCTTCTTGGCGCGCTACTTTCGCCTTCACACGAATTTGTGCGAAAAATCCCCGTCCCGCGCCCCGTGCCATTGCAAAGGCTGCTTCCAGCCGACCTTCTGACGTTCCAGATCCCTTCCGCTCGAACACTGGCCTTCGATTGAAAAACGACTCCCCACATTCCGACTGGTCGCCCGATTCCTGGCGCAAGGCCCCGCAGGCGCACGCCGTTCACTACGACGATCCTGCGGCGCTCGCCGTTGCCGAGAAGCAGCTGCGCGATCTGCCGCCCCTGGTCACAAGCTGGGAGATCGAACGGCTTCGAAATTTCCTCGCCGAAGCGCAGGAAGGCAAGCGCTTTGTGCTGCAAGGGGGCGACTGCGCCGAGACCCTGGCCGACTGCCGCAGCAGCACGATCACGAGCAAGCTCAAGATCCTTCTCCAGATGTCGCTCGTGATGGTGCACGGGCTCAAGAAGCCGGTGGTGCGCATCGGTCGCTTCGCGGGCCAATACGCCAAGCCCCGCAGCAACCCGATCGAGACGCGCGATGTTGCGGGCTCGAAGGTTTCGCTCCCGAGTTACTTCGGCGATCTCTTCAACTCCGCCGATTTCACGCCCGAGGCCCGGCGCCCCGATCCGAACCTCATGGTCCGGGGCTACAAGCACGCGGCGCTCACGCTGAACTTCATTCGCGCCCTGGTCGATGGCGGCTTTGCCGACCTTCACCATCCCGAATACTGGGATCTCTCGTTCTTCCATCACGCCAGCTTGTCAGATCAGGTCCGCGCCGAATATCGACGCATGACCGAGAATCTCGCCGACGGCCTGCGCTTCATGGAAGCTCTGGGCGAGAAAGCCGTGGACGATCTCACCCGCGTCGAGTTCTTCACGAGCCACGAAGGTCTTAGCCTCGAGTACGAAAGTGCGCAGACGCGCACCGTTCCGCGCCGCGATGGCCACTACAACCTCGCGACGCACATGCCGTGGATCGGCGAGCGCACCCGAGCCCTCACGGGCGCGCACGTCGAGTTCTTCAAAGGCATCCGCAACCCCATCGGCGTCAAAATCGGCCCCAAAGCTGCGCCCGCTGACGTCGTCGCGCTCTGCAATCACCTCAACCCGACCGACATCCCGGGCCGTCTCTCTCTCATTTGCCGCATGGGTGCACCAAACGTGGCGGCGGCACTACCCCCGATCGTCAAAGCGGTCCACGAAGCCGGCAAGCGCGTTCTCTGGATGTGCGACCCCATGCACGGCAATCAGATCACCACCGCCAGCGGCATCAAGACCCGCTCGTTCGATGCGATTTGCTCCGAGATCGATCAGACCTGCTCCGTCCACGCTCAGCTCGGCACGATCCTCGGGGGCGTTCATTTCGAGTTGACCGGTGAGGACGTCACAGAGTGCATCGGAGGCGGCTCGGGCGTCACCGAGGCCGATCTCTCCACCAACTACGCAAGCCTTTGCGACCCCCGCCTGAACTACCAGCAGGCCTTGGAAATGGCCTTCCTCCTGTCCCGGCGGCTGTCAAAGCGCCCAGATTCACAGGCAGCGGAGAAGAAGACTCTGTAAATCAGCCTTGCGACCGAACTCCAAGGCCAAAGTCACCCCCGATCTCGTCCGATACGCAGTGCATGCAAGCAACGGCATGCGAACCTTCCTCCACCCCGCTCCGCTTTGAACGCCGCCGCTCCGAGCGTCGTGCCGCGGCAGGTTCCGCCGTCGCCGTTTTCCATCGCCCCAACCGCTCGCCCCTGCTTTCCAGCGTCCGCGTGGCCGATACCGCCTACGGAGGCCTTGGCGTCTACACCGATGGCGAGATAAAGCCGGGCACAACGTTCCAGTTGTATCCCGATGATCCGTCGCAGCCCCGCCGGACCGGCCGTGTCGTCGCCTGCGTTCGTGTGGGCAAGAGCTATCGCCTCGGCTTGCAGTTCCAGCAGGCAATCGCGGCCTGATCGCGGGCCGCTCAGGCATCGCTGCCGATCGGACTCACTCCAGCCCTCTTCTCTTCAGCAGGCTTCGTGCCGAGCCGTTCGCGCTCGCGCATGGTCAGCTCCGTGAGCACGATGTGCTTCATGAGGGTTCCCGCGGCAGTGGACGCCGCCGCCAGAATTCCGCGCCATCCATCGCGCCAACCGCTCTTGATCACAACCTGCTTCAGAAATGCCGCGGGCGCCGTGGTCATGATGTGCAGCGGGCTGCTGCGCTCACCCCGCTCGAAGAGCGCATTCGCGGAGAGCTTCGCGTATGTGACCTGCCGTTCCAGGTGATCCGAGAAACTGCGGAATGAATCGTGCCGCAGAGTGCCGCGCAGCGCGCGTTCGAGCCCCGAGCCCGGCAACAACTCCAGCCGGTCGTGCGGCCCGATCCCGCCCCAGGCCGCGAAACCCTTTCTCACGAGCCGGAGCCGAGGCTCGGGCTGCCAGCAGTGGTCGAGATAGCGCCCGGCAAAGAAGAGCTTGCGATTCACAGAGTAACCCGAGACCCGCTGGTCGTTGTCCCGCACCGCTCCGATGATCGCCGCGCACAGCTCCGCATCCGGCGGCTCGTCGCTATCAAGGCACAGGATCCAAGGCTTGGTGCACTGCATCAGCGCGAGTTGCTTGGTCTTGATATGCCCGAGCCACGCCGATCGGACGATTCTTGCCCCCGCCCGCTCCAGCAGCTCGATCGTTCCATCATGCGAGCCGCTGTCGACCGCAACGATCTCGCCGGCTTCGTCCCCGGAACCCGCAATCAATGGCCGTACCGCTTCCAGCACGCTTGGTAGCGTTTCGATGTTGTTTTTGCAGACGATGGAAATCGAAATCGGAGGCATCGGTTGTGCTGGGGCAGGTCGCCGCATCCCGCAATCCTACGAGGTTCGCTAGGCTGGTTGCGCTGCGTCCCGAACCAATCGGTTCCGGAGCCTATTTTCAAGTCCGAGAGCCAGCCGACTTTCACCATGTTCATCCGCCCCGGCATCCGAGTTGCCCGAATCGTCAAGGAATGGCGCGACCGCGCGACGGTCGTGAAGCAGTTCGCCCAGGGTCTTGGCGCGGTGGACGACGCACAGCTCGAACTGCTCAAAGCCGGGAAGCACTCGTTCGTGGGCCGGGCAACGCTGGATGGCCGGATTGTCGTTGTGAAATGGCGTGAACTGACATCGCTCAACGATCGCGCCAAGTGCGTCTTCGGGGTTTCCAGGGCGTATCGCCAGTGGCGTGGCGCGAGGCTGCTGGCGAGCGGGGGCATTCCCGCAGCGCGGCCCTTCGCCTTGCTGGTGCAGAGCGGCACGTCCGGTGCGCAGCCCGCCGCGGCTCACTCCACCAGCACGTCCGCCAATCCGCGCGAATGGCTCATACTCGAAAACGCCCCCGGCCAGACCGTGCTGCACCATCTCGCGGGCGGCAGGCTCTCGCTCCGCGATCAACACGCCCTCGCGCGGGCAGTGGGCGTGCAGGTGGGCGCGATGCTCCGTGCCGGGCTTTGCAACCGCGATCACAAGCCTTCCAATCTCATCGCCGAGTTTGTGGATGGCGTTCCGATCGTGACGCTCATCGACACCGTCGCGATCCGCCGCCGATCAAATCCGGGCGAGATGGTGCGCATGCTCGCAACGCTGTTGATCGAATCCATCGGTGTTGGCCTGGCACCGCGGGGCGCGATCGCCTTCCGCGTCCTCCGCGACGCGTGCGCCGCGTGGCTCGAAGGAACGCTCGGTCGCCCGCTCGGCGCGCACAAGGGCGACCGCAAAGCGCTCCGGGCACTCGTTCGCTCCACCGCCAAGCGCATCGAGCAGTACATCCGCTTCCACGGCGATCCGACACCGAAGGACAATCCGCTCGAATCGCCCGTCAATCCGAAGCAATGATGCGACGATTTCTCCTGCGTAGTAGCGCGATGCGCCTCTTCCGCGTACCCTCTGCCCAATGACTTCCGCCCCTTCCAAGCCCGCGACCGCCGCTCCCGCCGAGCGCAAGCGCGTCGCCAAGGCCCATGCCGCATCGCAGGAAAAAGCCTACCGCAAGAAGTCGAGCCTGAAGCCGCTTCTCACGCTCAAGGACCCCGAAGCGCGCATCTACATCGGTGACTGCCGCGAGATCATCCCGACCATTCCCGAGTGCGCTGCGCAAAAGGTGGATCTCGTCTTCGCCGATCCGCCCTTTAACTGGAGCGTCCCGTACGACCACTGGCACGACGGCATGCCGCGGAACGATTACCTCGATTTCACCTACGCGTGGCTGAAGACGTGCGCCGATTCGCTCGCACCCCATGGCGCAATGTGGGTGAACATCCCCGACGACACCGCCGCCGAGATCGTGGTGTATCTCAAACGCATCGGCCTCCACATGGTGAACTGGTGCGTCTGGCACTACCGCTTCGGCCAGAACAACAAGGCCCGGTTCATCAACAGCAAAGTGCACGCGCTCTATTTCGCAAAAGAAGACGATGCGAAGAAACGCATCTGGAACCCGCAGCGCGTGCTCGAGATGTCGGACCGCGCCAGCACATACGGCGACAAACGCACGCTCGCGAAGAAAGACGGCATGCCCGCTGGCATGCGTGTTCCCATGGATGTCTGGTACGGCCCCAACTGGGGACGCATACAGGGCAACAACAAAGAACGTCGCCCCCGCCATCACAACCAGTTGCCCGAGGTCTACCTCGAACGCGTGATCGAAGCGTGCAGCAACGAGGGCGGTCTCGTGATGGACCCGTTCCTAGGCAGCGGCACAACCGGCGTCGTCGCCCACGCGCTCAAACGCCGATTCATCGGCTGCGAATTCAGCGTGCAGAATGCCAAGAGCGCGTTCGAACGAATGGACAAGATCGGGGCCATTAATCTCGGCAAATCCCGCGGCATGAGCAGCGCGATCGCCCCGAAGCGGCAGAAGCTCAAGGGATTCGATCCCAAGGCCGCGGCCGCAGCTCTTTGATCGGGTCGCATTCCTGGCTGGCCAATCCCCTTCCTCACGCAAGAATCGCACCCTCCACGTCCGAAAGCCCGAAAAATGGCTTCGGGAAAGCAACCAAACCCCTTCCCCGCACGCTACCTCTTACGAGGAAAGGGCCCACTCCCATGACCGAAAGCAAGACCCGACTCGAAGAGATCCGCGTGCTCATCGTCGACGACGACAAGGACGTTCTGGAGTCGTTCGAGGCCGCGTTCCAGTCGGAGGGTGCCCTGACGCAGCTCGCGATGGATGGCAACGAGGCCGTTCGCATCTGCCACGAGGACCCGCCCGACCTCGTTATTCTCGACATGATGCTGCCCCGCCGCTCCGGGTTTCTGGTGCTCGAAAAGATCAAGGGTCACGAAGATGCCCCGATCGTGATCATGGTGACAGCCAACGAGGGCCGGCGGCATCAGGCGTACGCCGAGAGCCTCGGCGTCGATAAGTACCTCGTCAAGCCCGTGCCGCTGGCCCAGTTGCTCGATGCCGCAGTCGCTCTGATCGAGGCCGAAGACTTGGCCGAGGGTAAAACCGCCGAGTGACCCTGTTTCCGCCGTCCCTCTACAATTCGGCTTGGCAAAGAAGCGACAAATCGTGCTCATGAAAGGCAGTCTCACCGGCGTCGCGGCACTTGCCGCTGGGCAGCGTGCGACTCCCCCGCGCCAGGACGGCCAGGGCGCTCCGATGGGAACGGTGAAAGAGGTCAAGGAGATTCTCGCCGTCTACAACACCGCGCCCGACGGCTCGCCCCGCAGCGCGTCGCTCGGCACCGAAGTGCTTCACGGCCCCGGCCTGATCATCGAACTGCCGATCAATCAGGAAGAAGTCACGCAGGCCCTCGTGACGGTCCTCGACGACGACATTGCCTGGCCCGTGCTGAGCCGCGTCTGCAAGGCGGTGGCGTGGAAGATGATGGATGTTGAGACCGGTCGCGTGTTTGGCTGATCCGCGTTTTTGTTGCTGAGAGCTTCCCATGCCCACTTACGTCTACGAAATCCTCGACAAAAAAGGCAAGCCCACCGGCGAGACCTTTGAGATCGTTCAGCCCATGAAGGACGATGCTCTCACGAAGGATTCCAAGGGCCGCCCCGTCCGCCGCGCCATCGTCGCCCCCGCCGTCGCCGGCAAGTGGAGCCCGATCAAAGAGAAGGGTGCGATGAGCAACAAGAACCTCGAGCGCCTCGGCTTCACCAAGTACGAGCGCAAGGGCAAGGGCTACATGGAACGCGTTGCGGGCAAAGAGGGGCCGAAGAGCATTTCGGCGGATGACTGATGTCTTTGGTGGCCCGCTTCTCCGAAGCGGGTCTCGCGCGACTACACGAACGCTGCATCGTGCACCGTCATCTCCCGCGCCACATCCCCCGCGTACTCAAGCCCCGCCTCTTCACAAAGCATCCGCGAAGAAATCTGAGATGACAGGAAGATCGTCGGCAGCCCGCTCCCCGGGTGCGTGCCGCCGCCAACTAAGTACACGTTCTCCGTGAACGGCAGCTTGTTCTGAGGACGCTTGTGCAGCATCTGCCCGAGATTGTGCGCGAGGTTGAACGTCGCGCCGAAGTTGATATTCATCCCCTTCCACGTCTCGGGCGTATACATCACTTCCGCCCGGATCCGCTCGCGGAAGTTCTTTCCGAGCGCTGCTTCGCCCAGCACCTGCTCCATCCGCTTCAGCGCAATCTCGCGGTAACCGGCCTTTTCCTTCTCCCAGTTCACGCCCGCGGCGCCCGCCTGCTGCAGGTTCGCGATCGGAATCAGCACATACAGCGCGCTGTTTCCCGGCGGCGCCAGCGTCGGATCGAGCCCGCTCGGGTTGCAGACATAAATGCTCGGCTCCTGCGGCAGTTCCCCCGTCTTGGTGATCTGCTCCAGGTTCCCCTGATAATCCTCGGCAATGCAGATCGTGTGATGAGGCAAGTTCACCTTGCCCTCGATCCCCAGATACAGCATGAAGGTCGAGCACGAGTACTTCCGCGAATCGATCGTCTTCTCGGAATACGCCCGTCCCGCGGCAGCCCGCACATTCTCCGGAATCAGCTTCTTCATCGCCCACGTCGCGTCCGCATTGATCACAACGTGGTCAAACTGCTGGGGCCGCCCGCCCGAAACAACAGCCGACGCACGCTGCCCCTGGAACTCGATTCGTTCCACCGGCGCGCTCGTGCGAATTTCCGCCCCGTGCTCCGTCGCAACCGCCGCCATCGCTTCCATTAGCGCATTGCACCCGCCGATCGGATGCCACACGCCGTACTCGTATTCAATAAACGGCAGAATCGTGAACAGGCTCGGGCAGTCGTACGGGCTCATGCCCAGGTACTTGCTCTGGAAGCTGACCGCGAGCTTGGTCGCCGGATCGGTGAAGTACTTTCCGAGCAACTGATGCACACTCAGATCCGGCCGCAGCACCGGGCCGACCTTCAGCGTGTCCAGCCAGGTGTTCTTTCCGAAAAGATCCAAAGGCGACCGCATCGGGTTCCGCAGAATGCTCTCGCTGTGCCGCAGCTTGTACCGGTTGTCCGCGATGAATCTTGGAAAATTCTCGCCGTCCTTCGCATTGATCTTGCCGAGCCGCTTCGCCATCTCGGCGATGTCCTGCGTCGTATCCACGATTAGCGACGAGCCGTCTTTGTTGCGGCCGACCATCAACAGCCGGTACATCGGGTCCAGCCGCTTGAGCTCGACGTAATCGCCCAGCCTCCTGCCCGCCGCGGCAAACACCTCCTCCAGCACATACGGCATCATGAAGAACGTCGGGCCGGTATCAAAGTGATACTCGCCTCCATCCGTCCCCTTGCTCGTGATCCGGGCCGTCCGTCCGCCCACGCGATCCTGCGACTCGAACACGGTCACCTTCGCGCCGCTCGCCGCCAAAAGAACCGCCGCCGCGAGCCCGCCCGGCCCGGCTCCCACGATCGCCACCGATTGTCCGTTCGACTTCAAGTCCGCATCCTCCGCTTTCAGAAGCAGAGGGTACGTCGCCCCGGCCAAATCAGATTCAGCTGTTCGTCGGGCAAACCAGCGTGTCGTACGCGGGAAGGAAGATCAAGAAATCCGCATCATCCACCACGCCGTCGCCGTTCAGATCCGCCGGGCAGCCTTCGGGCATCGCGGGATCGGCGCAGTCGAGCACGTCGTACGCCGGCAGGAACAGCAGAAAATCAAAGTCGTCCACAACGTGGTCGCCGTTCAGGTCCGCCGGACATGGATCGGTCGATCCCAGCGTAAAGCCCAGCGTGTACGTCCCGCCCGTCTCGCTCGAGGTGCCCGTGCTCTCGATCGAAGCCGAGGCCCTGATCGCAAGCCGGTAAGCACCCGCCGCCAATTCGCCCGTTGCACCGCCGAACTCGCCGGAGTAGACAAAGACCTCGGTGTCCCCCGCGTACAGCGTTACCTGCGCGTTGCCGCTCGGCCCGGTCGTCGTGCCCGGATCAATCCTCCAGGTCCGCGCCGAACCGAGCACAAAATCGATCCACACGCTCGACAGCGCCGACACGCTCGCACTGTGAAAGCCCTCATCCGCCGAGATGCCCAGGAAGATCGATCCGTTTGCGCTCACGCCCATCTCTGATAGTTCAAGCCCGAGCTGCGAGCGCGCGATCACGCCGCTCGGCCCCGAAATCTGGTCCGCATTCGCCGATCCCTGAAACAACGGATACGCGCCCGCGCCGCCGCCTTCCGAAAGGTCGCCAACGCCGTACGCCGTATCCAGATGGCTCCGCGCCTCCGCAAGCACCGTCACCGTCGCGGTCTGAAACTGTGCGAACGCCGACGTGCCGCAGAGCGCGATCATCCCCAGGCCGGCTGCACATCTTCCGCACGACATCGCAATCCCTTCGCCGAAATCAACCCCACAGCAACCCGAAAACAAATCGAGATCACGCCCGAGAGTTCCGGCGTTCTCCAAAGTCTAACGGCAAAGGCCTCTTCCACCAACCTAATTTCCGCGACACTTGTTCAGGCACGAAATCAGCCCATTACGGACAAATCAATTCGTTGTACGCCGCGGCAAACACAACAAAGTCGGAGTCATCGACCACCCCGTCATCATTGAAATCCGCCGGGCACCCCTCCTCGTGCCGCCCGCTCCGCGATCCCGGGCACACCAGCGTCTCATACGCCCCGGCAAACGCAACAAAGTCCGCATCATCCACCATCCGGTCACCCGTCAGGTCGGCCAGACACAGCAGCCCCTCGAACACTTCAAACTCGAGCTCGAAAATCCCCACCGAGTTCAGCCCGCTCGTCTGGCTCTGCGTTGCCGCCGTCAGCACGATCGTGTAATCGCCCTCCGGCAGCGCGCCGCGGATCTCGTGAATGTGCAGCCCCTCGTAGCGAAAAACTTCGTTGCCCTCGTGCAGCATCATCGCCGAGCCTTCGCCGTTCAACTGGCTCACATCCACCGAGTGGATCTCGTAGTAGTGGGGCCCGTGTACGTGAAAATCAATCTCGATCCGCGACTCCGCTGTTGCACTCGCCGAGACCAGATCCGCGCCCGGCTTCACCCACGCATTCGCAAAGCCGTTCGCAAGAATGAGCTTTGACGCCATGAACATCGTGAAGTCCGAGGTCGAGAGCACGCTGCTCTGCCCGATCGTCTGCCCCGCGTTCGAGTACCCCTGCCAGTTGGGGAACGCCCCCGCGCCCCCCGGCTGCATCAGCGAGTTCGATCCGCTCGTCGTCACCAAATTGCTGTTCGCGGTCGTCGTCGCCGTCACTACCGCGTTCGCAAAGTTGACATGCGCCCGGGCATGCTCCACGCCCGCCCCGATCGCGCACAACAACGCACCCGCACATATCGCCTTGCTCATGGTTGCACCCTCTGCCTCGCGCACGGACCGAAGGCCCCGTCGCTCGCAGCAGATGTACACAGCCCGGGCATTCCTTGCCCGTTTGCCCATCACGCTCGTAATTTCAGATTGCCGAGCCTGCTTACCGCCCGCGCCCCGGCATCTTGCCGAACATCCGCTTCGGAGGAAGCTTCGTCGGCACGATCCCGCCCGGGAACTTCGTCGCATCCACCTGGCCCGGCGCATTCGCCGGCAATTCCAGTTTCGATGCCTGTTCCGTGCGGCTGACCTTCGGCGCCGGTGGCGGCGGCGGTTCCGCAGCGCCCTCGGGCCGCTCGAGCTGTAATCCGCCTTCCGGCCGGCCGCTCGCACTCTCTTCGCGATAGCCCACGGGCGGCTGATTCCCCACAAAGTCCGGATACTCGAGCTTCGGGATCTCCGCGTTGATCAGCATCTCGATGCTCGTCAGCAGGTCGCCCTGCTGCGGAGTCACAAGCGAGTACGCCAGACCTCCCTTGCCCGCCCGCGCCGTGCGACCGATGCGGTGGATGTACAGCTCCGGGTCGTCCGGCAGATCAAAGTTGATGACGTGCGAAACACCCTCAACGTCAATGCCGCGGCTCGCCAGATCCGAGCAGATCACAACCGCCAGCTTCCCGTCCTTGAGCTGCTGCATCGTCGAGTTGCGCTTCCCCTGGCTCATATCGCCGTGCATCGCGTGCGCCTCGATGCCGCGCGTCGTCAATCCCTTCGCCAGTTCATCCACCGTCCTCTTCAGGCGGCAGAAGACCAGCGTCA
>JAEUJD010000198.1 GCA_016793015.1 Phycisphaerales bacterium | reverse complement strand
CCATCCAGTTCCCGCTCACGCTCGAGCCGGGCAAGGAAGGCAAAGTGCGGTTCACGGTGAAGTACAGCTGGTGAGCAGGGTCACGGCGTCGGTGGATTGACTGCCGGCTCCGGCGCGGTCTTCGCGGGTGCCGCCGAGCCTTCCGGGCCGGGGGACATCGGCGCGGGGGCCGGGACCGCGGTTCCGGGTGTGACAACAACCGGCCTGCCGGTCGTACCCGCGTGCTCGACACGCGGGTCGCTCCCGGTGGCGTATTCCGGGGTCTTGCGGATGGTGATATCCATGCGGCGCGAGAAGCGATCCGGGCAGGCCATCACGCTGTTGAGTTCGCCCGCACGGGTCGGCTTGTCAAAGAACTGCCAGCGCATCGCGTCGGGGTTCGCCGGGTTGTCCGGATACTGCGCTTCGTGGAAGCGAAACGTCAGCTGCTTGCTGACCGGAACATCCGCCGTCCAAATCGGCTCATTCGTCCGCACATCCACAAGGGTGATCGTCACTGGGTAGAACTCGTTTGAGACGAAGGTGAAGGTGTCGTTCGAGCGCATCGAACCGCCTTGGCGGTAGATGTTGCAACCCGAGAGGGTGACGAGAGCGAGCGTTGTCGCGAGAGCAGCGCGGCCAAAGTGCATTGAGATTCTCCGGCTCGGTCGGGGGGGGCGGTGGACAGGTTGCCGAGCGTCCCAGAATGTATCGGCTACCGGAGTGTTCGTCGTGACTTGTGCGAAAGATCGTTCGGAAAACGGTCGGTTTTTTGCTTTCGCGAACTGGTTAGACTCATCCCGATGCAAAGTCCTGCGGAATCGCTCCGGATCGGCCATGGGTACGACCTGCACCGCCTCGAATCGCTTTCGCCGCCGGGGTCGGGGAGGCCCCTGGTGGTGGGTGGGGTGCGGCTGGACTCTGATCGTGGTCCGGTGGCCCACAGCGATGGGGATGCGTTGCTGCACGCGGTGACCGACGCACTGCTTTCGGCCGCGGGTTTGCCGGACATCGGCCAGCTTTTTCCGGATACCGATGCGCGGCACGAATCGCGGGATTCGAGCGAGTTTCTGAAGGAGGCGGGCGAGCAGGTTCGGCGAGCGGGCTGGGTGGTTGCCAACATTGATGCGACGGTGATTCTCGAAAAGCCGAAGCTCAGCCCGCACAAGGCGGCGATGCGATCGAACATCGCATCGGCGCTCGACATCGATTCCTCCCGGGTGGGGGTCAAGGGCAAGACCCACGAGAACGTGGACGCGGTCGGAGAATCGCGTGCGATCGAGGTGCACGTTGTGGCGTTGCTGGTTCGCAGCTGACGGGGAGAGCCCCGGAGCGAGCATTCATCGCTTCGGGGTGGGCAGGGAGCGCTGGCGGCGACGCAGCATGGCGTCGGTCAAGCCGGGAAAGAGCGTGGATGCCGCGAGAGCGAAGCGCACGGGGAAACTGGTCCAGACTTCGCCACCGTGCGGTCTGCGCAGGCGCTTGACGATGGCGTTGGCGACGACATCGGGGGATTGCTTGAGCCGGTCGGGTGTCTGGATGCTTGTTCGCTGGCCGCTCGAGAGAGTGGAGACGTTCTCGAAGAATTCGGTCCGCGTGCCGATCGGGTGGACGGTGGAGACGCAGACGCCTTGGCTGTCGAGTTCGGCACGCATCGCCCGGCCGAAGTGATCCTGGAGCGATTTGGTGCCGGAATACGCGGCGAAATTCGGCAACCCGATCTTGCTGACGCAGCTGGAGCAGGCGAGGATGTGGCCCTTGACCGGGCCGGGATTGTGCGCGAGCATGTGGGCTGCGCTGAGCTTCATCAGTTCGAGGCTGGACCAGAAATTGGTGCGGAAAATCTGCTCCAGCTCGGCGTCTGTGTACTGGAGGACCTGGCGCTCGATTCCGTATCCGGCGTTGGAGAAGACGGCGAAGAGAGTTCCGAACTTCTCGCAGGAGAAATCGATCAGGCGCTGATTTTCGCCCGACCCTGTGACATCCAACGCGATGGAGTCGGCGCGCCCGCCCGAAGCGCGAATCTGCTCGACGGCGTCGCGCAACCTGTCTTCGCGGCGTGCCGCCAGGACGACGTTCATGCCCGCGCGGGCACAGGCAAAGGCGGTGGCGCGTCCGATGCCGGAACTTGCGCCGGTGATCGCGATCGTGCGACCATGAAGGTCGATCGTTGGCACAGGGTGCTTCTGGGTTGGTGCGGGGCTACTTCTGGGTGTCGCCCTGTTTGGTCTGACCGGGTGCGGGATCGGGTGTGCCGCCGAATGCCTTCTTGGTGTTGTCGCTGGTCTGTTCGATATCGGTGCCCATGCCCGACACGGTGTTGCAGGCGGCGAGCGTGCCGAGGGCGAGCGCGGAAAGCATGAGCGAAAGGGCGCGAGCGACTTTGATTCTCGGGGAATTCATTCTGAGTCTCCGTAGCCTCGCCGAATCGATGAGGCGGGCAAGAGTATTCGATTCGTGTGCGTGGCGAGCGGAGTTACTCGGCCATCATCGATTCCATCTTGACTCCCGCCGGAGCGCGGCGCACGAGCCAGCGGAGTTCTTCCAGATGCAGGGCAAACGCCAGGATGCCGTAACTCATTCCGCCGACGAGGGTTGCGGCGCCGAGCCGGGTGAAGTGCGTCCACCAGCTTGTCGGTGCGGGCGACCAGTGCACGGTGGCCCAGACGGCGAATGCCATCAGCAGTGCGACGACGACGATTTTGAAAGCGCCGACCAATGTGTCGCGATCGAAAACGCTTGCCTGCAGCTTGGTTCGTGCGATCCATGCGACGATGAGGGCCTGCGCAACGGAGCAGATGCCGGTTGAGAGCGCGAGCCCCGCTTCGCGCAGGAACCAGATCAGCACAAGGTTGAGCGTGAAGTTGGCGCCCACCATCGCGACCGCGACGCGCATGGGGGTGACGGTGTCGCCCCGTGCGTAAAACGCCCGCGTGAGAACATGGTTGAGCGAGTAGGCCCAGACCGCCGGTGCGAAGCATGCGACAACGAGGGCGGATCGTTCGAGCCCCTCGGCCGAGAATCTCCAGAACATGGTGTGGACGAGATCGTCGCGCACGAGCACGAGGCCGATGCTCGCCGGCACTCCGATGAAGAGCGACAGCCGCACGCCGCGCCGGAGCACATCGACAAACGCGACCGAGTGACCGGCCGTGCGTGAAAGGAGCGGGAAGACGGCCGTTGCAACAGCGATCCCAAAGACGCCGAGCGGGAACTGGTACAGCCGCGATGTGTACGACAGGATCGAGTTCGAGGAGTCATCGAGCGTGACGGCGATGCCGAAGATTGTCGGGCCGACCAGCATGGGCCACATGGCGATCAGCGTGTCCATCATCGTGTTGAGCTGGAGGGTGCCGAGCCCGAGCAGTACGGGAATGAAACGTCCGAGCACGCGCTTTGCTGAATCGCGTGCGGCGGTCGTGACGCGTGTCCAGCGGACCAGGCCCCGCAGCGCCGCGACCGACCAGACGATCTGCAGCACGCTGGCGATCACGGCGGCTGCGCCGACGAGATACGCGGAGGTCTCCTTGGGGATTCCCTTCCAGAGGAGGGGCACGAAGGCCGCGCCGATCATCATGATGTTGAGGATCACGGGCGCTGCGGCGGGGGGACCAAATTTTCCGTGGCTCTGCAGGACGCCCCCGAGGATCGCGGTGGTGCAGACCATCGGCATCATCGGGAGCATGAGCATCATCAGGCGGATCGAGAGCACCCGCTCCTCGTTGTTGTTTCCAAAGAAGAGCACTCCGAGCAACGCGAGCTCGACCACGACGACGATCAGAGCGGTCGTGAGCGTGAGGGCGCGCAAGGTGAGCGATGCGAGCTGATCCGCGGCATCCTTTGAGGATTGACGGAGTGTTGTGTATTCGGGCAAGAACGCGGCGGAGAGGGCGCCTTCACCGAAGAGCCTGCGAAAGACGTTTGGAATCTGGAACGCCGCGTTGAAGGCCGAACCGACGCCCGTGTCGCCGAACAGGCCCGCCGTGAGGACATCGCGAACCAGGCCGGTCAGACGCGAAACCAGCGTCAGGCTTGCGACCACCCGGATTGCAGCCGCGAGCACGCCTCCGAGGGCGTGCATGTCGTGCGGGGACTGTGCGCTCGGCCCATCGGCCGCGACGGAACTCTGGGTTGCCTGGGTGTTCTCTGCGTTCATCGCCGGCTGTTTCATCGGCTCAGGCGTCCCATCGCGTACATCCCGCCGATCGCGAGAGAGATCCCCAGCGTGTTGAATGCCAGGTCGTCCCACGCGCACGTCCGACCGAGGGCGGGGATTGCCTGCAGGCCTTCATCGATGCAGGCGTAGCCAACCGCGAGAAGCCAGGTGAGCGACAGATTTCTGGCCGAGAAGACAGGCCCGAAGAAGCCGCATGCCGCGGCGAGCAGGGCCCAGCCACCGAAGATGATCAGGTGCACCCAGAGGTCGCTGCGTTCGACCGGGCCTTTGACCTGAAGGTTCGGCCAGTGGGTGCCAATGAAGAGCAGGACGGCGTACCCGGCAAAGATCGGGCGCGGGATGCGGAACGCGCTCATGCCGATGTGCTCGCTTGGGCGGCCGGTTCGGTTTTCTCGGCGCTCGGCGAACGCGTGACCACCAGGGGCATTTCGCCCGGGGCGTGCGCGGAATGCGGGCGACGACCGGCGAGGAAGGCATCCGCCAATGCGCGGTAGTCCTCCGCGCCGCTCGCGAGGGGCGCGTAATCGAAGATTGTCTTCCCGAAACTGGGACTTTCGGCGAGCTTGATATTCCGGCGGATGGCGGGGCGGAAGACCACCGCATCCTTCCAAGGCGATTCGCTCGCGCGTCCGCCCTCGAAGAATGCGTCGAGATCGGCCACGACTTCGCGTGTGTGGGTGCTCGCGGCATCGTGCATGCAGAGGACTACCCCCGCGACTTTCAATCTCGGGTTGATCGGCTGCGGCCCGATTGCGAGCAGTTTCACTGTCTCGAGCAGCTTGCCCACGCCCTGGAGCGCGAGGAAGTGGGCCTGCATCGGGATTAATACTTCGTCGGCGGCGGCGAGCGCGTTCAGCGTGAGCAGGCCGAGCGAGGGCGGGCAGTCGATCAGGACAAAGTCGACGCGGCCGGCGAACGCATCGATGACGCGCTTCATCCGCTCGAGCCGGTCGTCGGCGGAGGCGAGTTCGGTTTCGGTTGCGGCGAGATCGGTGTGGCTCGCGATGGCGAGAAGATTGGGGGCGACTTCACGGGCGGTGGCAACGGCGTCTGCCGCGTCGTGGATCAGGTCGTAGATCGAGCGACCTTCGGCGCCGTCGATTCCAAGCCCGAGCGTCGCGTGTGCCTGCGGATCAAGATCGATCACGAGGGTTCGAAAGCCCGCCTGGGCGATGGCGGCGGCGAGGTTGATCGTGGTCGTGGTCTTGCCGACGCCGCCCTTCTGGTTCATGAGAGCAATGCAGCGTGGCCTGGAAGCAGAGGATGGAACGGATTCGTTCATGCCCGAGTATACGAATCGGCAGAAACGGCGCGTCGGGAACACATCATTTCCGTGTCGTTTATCGCACCGAAGCGGCTTCGCCGGCGACCCGGATGGGCTCGCTCTTGGCGATTTCGGGAGTGGCGGAAGCCATCGAGGAATGGCCCGCGATGCTCGGTGCGGCGCGACGCGCTTCGGAGTCGATGGCCTGTTGCTCGATGAACTTGCGGCGTGCGATCTTGATTGCGGTGACGCCGATGAACGAGGCGAGCATCAACGCGATGATGTAGACGACTCGGGCACGGCCCATGCTGACCAGCACGCCCAGGCCGGCGAAGCTTGCGGCCATCGCGTACAGCACGAGCACCGCACCCTTGACACCCAGGGCGCGCTTGAGCATGTGGTGCAGGTGATCGCTGTCGGCGCTCGAGATGCTCTGGCCCGCCATCTTGCGGCGCACGATCGCCAGGCAGGTGTCGATCAGCGGTACCGCGAACACGATCAGGCCGGCCATGACGAGGTGCGTCTTGTCGGTCGCGCCCAAGGTCAGGATAATCACGATGGTCGTGTAGCCCAGGAGCAGTGAACCCGCATCGCCCAGGAAGATCGTTGCCGGGTTGAAGTTGTGGGGGAGGAAACCCAGGCACGCCCCCAGCAGCGCCATGCAGAGCACAAGGCGCTGGGTGTCGCGGACGCCGTCGTCGGTTGCCGCGAGGCCCAGTGCGATGATCAAGAGGCCCGCGGCACTGATGGCGGTCGTGCCGGTGAGCAAGCCGTCGAGGCCGTCGATCAGGTTGGTCGCGTTGCACGCGCCGAGCACAAAGAAGCCGATGATCGCGGTTCCGACCCAGTACACAAGGTCAAAGTGGAGCGCTCCGCCCTCGAAGCCGGGGAGGTGAAACGGCAGCGGGAGCGTGAACACGAGATTCGGATTGCCCAGGAGCGAGCCAAGGGGCGAGAGCACCTGCGCTGCGACACGAGCGCCGATGTCGTCGATCGCGAGCAACGCCGCGGCAAACAGCAGCCCGCCGATCTTCACGCGTGGCGCAAGGCCCCAAACATCGTCGAGCAGGCCGACGACAACGACGACCGTCATGCCGAAGAGCACAAACAGCGGCACGATCCGCTGCTCGGGATCGGAAACGTGCGTCGAGGGGTGATACTCGACCAGCCCGGCAAATTTCACCGAGGCGTAGCTGTACAGAATCGCAGCAAGAATGCCCAGAAAAACCGCAACGCCGCCCAGGTACGCCACAGGCATCCGGTGTACTTTGCGGGCCTCGCTCGGTCGATCGATCACGCCGTACGTAATCGCCAGGCGGCGCATGAGCGGGGTTGCGAGCAGCGTCACCACGAACGCGATCGCCATCACCCATGCGTAACCGTTGAAGACCTCCCAGCGGGAGGATTGCTGGATTTCTGAGGCGGGGGCCGTTGTGGCCGGGTCGGCTGCGGAAGCGAGGTTGCAAAGCCCTGCGAGGGAAAGCGCAAAGGCCCAGGCCCACGCCCGCCGAACCGCTCCGTTCGCGCTCTCGGTTCGCTCTGGCGCCCTGTTCACGGCTGAAGTCCTTCGCACGATCCGCCTGCCGCAGAACCCGAGAGCCAACCGGCCACGTCCCGGATGGTCTGCTCAAGGCTTTTCCGCGGCATGAACCCGATCGCCGCCCGGATCTTTGTCAGATCGGGTCGCCGATCGGCCAGGTCTTCGAAGCCCGGCGGATACGCCTCACTATAGGGAACAAACTCAATCCCCGAGCGCGAACCGGTCAGCCGGATGACGAGTTCGGCGAGCTGGCGGATGCTGATGGAACGGTCCGAACCGATGTTGAACACCTCGCCTCGGCAGGCCTGGGTGCTGAGCAGCTTGGGGAGGGTGGTCGCGACGTCGGAAATGTCGCAAAAACAGCGTGATTGATTCCCCTCGCCGTGCACCTTGAGGGGTTTGCCCGCGAGGGCGGCGCCGACAAACCTTGGCAGCACCATTCCGTAATCGCCGACCTGTCGCGGCCCGACCGTATTGAAGAACCGACCGACCACCACGCCCAGCCCGCGCTGCCTCGCGTAACTCAGAGCGAGATATTCATCGATGCCTTTGCTGTACGCGTAGCACCAGCGGGAGACGCTTGTCGGCCCGTAGGTCACATCGTCGGTTTCGGTGTAAGGCGATTTGGCGCTCTTGCCGTACACCTCTGAGCTGCTCGCGATCAGCGTGGGGATTCCGGCGGCGCTCGCTCCCGGGGCGGTTCTGGCGGCGGCGAAATCGAGCAGCGCGACCGTCTGCTCGATGTTTGTCCGCACGGCGCGGATCGGGTCTTTCATGACCAGCCCGACGCCGACGGCGGCGGCAAGGTGGTAGATCTCGTCGAAGACCTCGCCCCGCCCGAGCGCTGCGAGCGCTTCGCCCAGGTCCGCTTCGATGAAGCGGAGGCTACGGTGCGTCGGGAGGTTGGACGTGCGTCCGGTGGAGAGATTGTCGATGACCGTGACGCGATCGCCCCGCGCGAGCAGGTGCTCGGCGAGGTGCGACCCGATAAAGCCGGCGCCGCCGGTGATCAGCGAGCGCCTGGCGTGCGCATCGGGATGGTTCGCCTCGAGCGACATCGAGAAGCGAGGTTACGCGGCGGCCGGTGTCTCGGCCGGGTTCTGGTACTCGTGCGTGGCCCGCATGTTGCCGCGGATGTAGCCGCCGGCGGAGGGCTTGACCGCGTTGACGACGACGCCGAGGAATTCTCCCTTGGCATCGCTGAGGTCGTTGCGGAGGCGGCCGACCAGGCCGCGCTTCTCGCCCATCGCGCGGACGACGAGGCAGCTGGCGTCGGTGCGGTTGGCGACGGCGAGACCGTCGCTGGCGACGAGGGCCGGGGCGACATCGATCAGGACGAGGTCGTAGCGGGCCTTGAGCTCCGCGAGCAATTGGCCGAAGCGTTCGCTGCTGAACATCTCGAACACGCGTTTCTCACGCGAGCCGGCGCTGAGCACGTCGAGGTGGGCATCGCTGGTGTGCTGGATGGCGTCTTCGATCGAAGCGCCCGAGAGCACGTCGGCAAGACCTGGGGTTTCACGGAGGGCGAAGACGCGGTGCATGCCCGGGCGGCGGAAGTTTGCGTCGATGAGGAGGACCTTTTTGTCCGATGCCGCCCACGCCAGGCCCATGTTGCACATGACGCTGGTGGAGCCGGAACCGGGCATGCCGCCGATGACGACGAGCGACTTGTGCCCG
>JAEUJD010000146.1 GCA_016793015.1 Phycisphaerales bacterium | reverse complement strand
GGGGGCGTGAACGACGGGGGCGTGCCGGGCTGGGCGGGATCGGGAAATGGAGCGGGATCGGGAGGCAGCGCGGGTGTGAGTCAGAAAGGAGGAGGCGGCACGGGTGGGGGATTTGGCGGCGATGGTGGGAGCAACGCGAACAGCGCGTACGGGAACATTCTCGCGCGGCTTGAAGCGGGTTCGGGAGGAGGAGGCGGAGGAGGAAGTCGAACCGGAAACTCGTCCAACGGCGGCACGGGCGGCTCGGGCGGGGGAGCGGGCGGGGGCGCGATCGAATTGGGTGCGATGATGACGCTGACGATCAGCGGCGCGATCTCGTGCAAGGGTGGGAACGGATCGGACAGCGTGAATGGATTTGGTGCCGGCGCGGGCGGTGGTGGAAGCGGGGGCGCTGTGCTCTTGCATGCGCGTGAAGTTTCGCTCGGAGCGATCGTGGCGAGCGGAGGATCGGGCGGGATAGCGGGGAGCGGAGGGCCGGGGGGAAACGGGGGTTCGGGAGGGGCGGGAGGGGGAGGCCGCGTTGCGATTCAATCGTTGACAACGCCGAGCCTGGCGAGTGTCGCGGTGAGCGGGGCGAACGCGGGAGTGGTGACGATTGTTCGTCCGGTGATCGGCGTGAGCGGTTTGGACTTTGGCGAGGTGGCGCTTGGCGAATCGAAAACGCTTTTCATGGCGGCGACCAACACGGGCGATGAGGGATCGTGCATCAACGGGATTTTCCCGGAGGCGAGCGGAGCATTCGCGCGGGTTGGATCGGGTGTGTTCTCATCGCTGAAGCCCGGCGGTGCGGCGGCGTGCGGCTACACGTTCACACCTTCGGGCTTTGGAGCGAGCGAGCAGACGCAACTGATGACGACAAACGCGGGGCTGGTGCTGGTGACGTTGCGGGGTGTGGGGGTGGCGCAGAATTGTGCCGCGGATCTCGACATCAACGGGCTTGTTGACGATGCGGACTTTCAGATTTTCATCGCGGAGTACAACGCCTTGTTGTGTCCGTAAGGCTGTTGCTGGGCGCTGCCGGTTTGTAATCCCTATGGTTTTTGGTGGTTGCCGCTCTGGTCAGGACGAGTTGGCGCACTGGAGGGATTGCGATGTTGAAGGCTGAGTTTGCGACGCGCGTCGTGCGTGCGGGGCTGATGGTCTTTCTGGTCTTGGCGCTTGGGGCCTGCACGGTGGGGTATCAGGCGGATGTGCGGAACGACACGGCGCAGCCGATCGGGGTGGCGATCATCCGCGCGGATGCGAGCGGGCAATCGAACAACTTGGCGGTGACACGGATCGCGCCCAAGAGCCGCGGCAAGCTGGTTCGGAACGGCGTGCCGCACGACATGAAGGTGTATTTGGAAGCGGATGCGATGGGGAACCCGGGGTGGCCCGTGCAGATGGATTTGAAGACCGGGTTGACGGTGGTGCGGGTGACGCAGGACGGGGATGTACCGACGGGGAAGCTGCGGATGGAGCGGATCGAGGGGGAGTAGTGCGCTGAAGAGTGGCGCGCGATGGCGATTGATGGCCCTTGATGACTGGCTAGGCAATTACGCCTTGAGGCTATAGATCGGCGGCACGCGGGGCCAAGGGGTGCCGCACTCGGGGCAACGAGCCGGGCCGAACTCGACGGTGACGCCGGGTTCGGGGCTGACGGTTTCGCCGGGTTCGAGCGAGTATTCGCAATCGGGGCAATGGCGATCGCTGAGCGAATTGACCAGGCGTTTATGGATGCGGGCGAGGATTCGGTAACCAGCGACGATCACGAGCACGGTGAGAAGCGTGTTGCTGAAGACCAGGACGCTGTGCAGAGGGCCGGAAAAGCTTTTCGCAACATCGAAGCGGCGCTGCTTCCAGAGTTCGACGCCGGTTGAGAGGAACAGACCGGCGACAAGCAGAGCGCGCCAGGCGGCGGAGCGGAAGACCTGCATGAGATTGACGCGTTTGTGGGATTCATTGAGCCAAGCCAGCCAAGCGCTGCGACGCAGGGCGATCGCAACGGCGATGCGGCGACGATCCGGGCTTTGCATCAGGTGCTTGCGTTCGTGGGCGCTGATGATGCAGCGGACATCGTCGCGGCCGCCGAGCAGATGGCACCCGAGCGCGAAGATTCCGATGTAGAGCAGAGCACCCACGACGTGCACCGTGCTGAGAAGTTCGCCGACTTTTCCGACCTGGAGCAGGGCGCCGCCGCCGATCCAGGCACCGGGCAGCAGGAGCCACAGAACGATCGGGCGATATTGGTAGATGCGTTCGATCAAAGGGCGTTTGCGGCCGAGGCGCGGAACGAAGCGCACCGCGGTCTCTCGCTGGATCGTGCGATCGAGCATCCAGACGAGATCCCAGCGCGAATGAACGTTCTTTCCGGTCACGCGGCGATGCTAACAGGCGTGAGGCTCAGCCGGCGGATTCGCCGGGCGGGAGGTCGGCCGCGGGCGTCAAGCGGCTGACCAGCACCTTATCGATGCGCTGGTGGTCCATATCCACAACCTCGAACTTGAGGCCGAAGCCTTCGACGGTTTCGCCGGTTTTGGGCAGGTGGCCGAGCAGTGCGAGGACGACGCCGGCGACGGTGTTGACGTCGCCTCCGGCTTCGCCGAGTTCTTCGCGGTCGAATTCATCGATTTCGAGTTGGCGGCAGAGATCGGCGACGCCGAGGCGTGCATCGACGAGGTAGCTGCCATCGGCGCGCTGGACGATTTCGGGCTGGTTGCCTTCGGGGCGGACGACATCGCCGACGATGGCGCTGACGAGGTCGTTGAGGGTGACGAGGCCTTCTGTGCCGCCGAATTCATCGACGACGATGGCGAGGTGTTCGCGGGTTTCGCGGAAGCGGTCGAGGAGTTTGAGGGCGAGGGTGTTTTCGGGGACGAAGAGCGGGGCGCGGGCGAGTTCTTCCATCTTGATCTTGTCGGAGGAGAGATCGAGCCCGCTGACGAGGCCGAACTTGACGAGGTCTTTGACGTGGACCATGCCGACGAGGTTGTCGAGGCTGCCGTTGCAGACGGGGAAGTGGGAGTGTGGGCTGGTGGCGACGACGAGGCGGACGCGTTCGACGTCGTCTTTGGCATCGATCCAGACGATCTCGCTGCGGGGGACCATGAGGCTCTTGACCTTGCGATCGGCGAGATCGAAGACGCGATCGACGATCTCGCCCTCGCTCTCGGCGAAGACGCCGGCCTCGGTGCCTTTTTCGATGAGGCCGCGGACTTCGTCTTCGTTGACGGCGTCGTCGTTCACCGCCCGGATTCCCATGAGCGAGAGGACCGAATCGGTGGCGTGGGTGAGCACCCAGACGAGCGGGGAGGCGAGCGTGGCGAGCCAGCCGATGGGCGCGCCCGACCAGCGCGCGATGCGTTCGGGGTTTGCCATGGCGAGGCGCTTGGGCAGGATCTCGCTGAACCAGAGGGCGACGAGCGTCAGGCCGATGACGACAACGACCATCGAGAGCACGTGCGCCTGTGCTTTCAACGCGGGGAACTGCTCGGCGATCCAGACCTGGAAGCGATCCGCGAGCGAGGCCTCGCCCAGCGCTCCCAGGCTGAGGGCGATCATGGTGATGCCGATCTGGATGGTGCTGATGTAGCGGGTGGGATTCTGGACCAGGCGCAGCGCGCTCTTGGCGCCCGGGTCGCCGCGATCGGCGGCCTGCTCGAGACGGACCTTGCGGGAGGCGACGATGCCGATCTCTGCCGCGACGAGGAGGGCATTGACGAGCAGCAGGACGACGATCGAAACGAGTGCAATCACGGGGTGAGCGTAGCGGGAAGTGGGCTGGGTGAGCGATGTTTGGTGTTTGTGCAGGCGGGTCGGTGTTATCGCTTGCTCGGCGGGGGCGGATCAACTAGTTTGGGGGTGAAACGGTGAGTCGCGTTTCGTTCCGGTGACGGGCGGGCGTGATTGATCTGTTCATATAGATAGGAAGCAGTCTGACATGAAGCGAACGACTTGGAACAGCCGCGCCGGTTGGGCGCAGACAGTGACGCTCGGGACTTTGGCGTTGATTGCCGCGGCAGGGGCGGTGGTGTCGGCCGGCGGGTCGGGGGCGGGCGGTTTTTGCAAGACGGATTGCGGGATGGAAGCGTGTGCGGGCGGCGTCGCGCCGAAGAGCGCGATGATCGCGGGGCTGGGCGAATCGCTGGCGAAGGTGGATGCGAAGACGCGTGCGATGATCGAGAAGCGTGTGGCGCAGTCGCTGGCGGCGCCGAACACGGCGCGGATGAGCGCGTGCTTTGCCCCGGGGACGCCCAACGAGGTGATGGAGGCGTTTCGCGCGACGGAGGCGCGGCTGAACCACTTTGATGATCGGTTCCAGATCGCGCCGCGCTGGGGCGCAACGGCGATGACGCCGGGCGGAGCGCCGCTCGGGAAGCCGGTGACGCTGACGTGGTCGATCGTGCCGGACGGGACCTTTGTGCAGGGGTTCAACGGCGAGGCGGATGCGCCGTCAAATCTGCGGGCGCGACTGAACACGATCTACGGGAGCGAAGCGGTGTGGCTTCCGATCCTGCAGTCGATCTTTGATCGCTGGTCGCAGGTGAGCGGGTTGAACTACGTGTACGAGCCGATCGACGATGGTGCGGCGCTGCAATCGCCCCCCGGGCAGACGAGCCCGTTCTTCGGCGTCGTGGGCGTGCGGGGCGACGTGCGCATCTCCGGGCACACGATCGACGGGAACTCGGGCGTTCTCGCGTACAACTTCTACCCCGACAGCGGCGACGCCGTGGGCGGCGACATGGTGATCGACACCGGCGACAACTTTTTCAGCGACACGACGAACAACTCGGTGCGGCTGCGCGATGTTGTTTCGCACGAGCACGGGCACGGGATCGGACAGGCGCACGTCTGCCCGATCGAGACGACGAAACTGATGGAGCCGTTTGTCGCGACGAACTTTGACGGGCCGCGCCACGACGACATCCGGCATGCGCAGTACTCGTACGGCGACGTGAACGAGCCGAACGATTTCGCGGGGGAGGCGACGAACCTCGGCTCGCTGGATTGTGCGGACATCAGCCTGGGCGATCTGCCCGCGCCGGCGGGGCCGGTGGCGGGCGCGATCACGGAGGCGCCGTTTGCCTCGACGCTGTCGATCTCGGATCTGAACGACGACGATTTCTATCGCATCACGGTGAGCGGGGCGGCGCGGGTGAGCGTGCGGGTCACGCCCCGCGGGCTGAGGTATGACGATTCGGCGCAGGCGTGCTCGGGCCAGAGCGGCTCTTGCTGCTCGGGGAATCCGGTCGATTCGCTCGAGGCGGTGGGGCTCGCGGTGAATGTGCTGGCGCCGAACGGATCGACCCTGCTCGCGAGCGGCGCGGGCGTGCCGGGCCAATCGGCATCGGTGACGGATGTTGTGCTGCCGGGCGCCGGAAGCTACTACGTGCAGGTGAAGCCGTCGAGCGCGCCGGGCACGGCGCAGTTTTACGCGCTCGACATCGCGACGCGCCCGGCGACGCTGAACGCCGGGCTGACGGGTGATTCGGATATTGCGGTCCCGGCGGGCGCGCTCGTGCCGGTCGGGCTGAAGATCAACAACGGGACCGAAACGTTCGATCCTGCCACGAGCCACTTCTATTACAGCATCAACGGCGGCGCGACGTTTGTGGAAGCGCCGATCTACGACCACGGGGGCGGCGCGTATGCCGCGGCATTGGCGGATGTGCCCTGCGGAGCCACCGTTCCGTTCTATGCGGAGTTGCGGACGACATCTGGGAGCCTGGTGCGTTTGCCTTGCAGCGGGACGTACACGCCCCGGAGCGGCGACGTGTTCAATGTGTACAGCACGGACTTTGCGGTTAATACGGGATGGACGGTCGGGCCGAACACGGCGACGGCCGGACTCTGGGAGCTGGCGGCGCCGGTCGGAACGGCTTCTGCGCCGGGAGCGGATCACACCGGCCCCGGTGGGAAGTGCTTTGTAACCGGGCAGGGGCTGGTGGGCGGCTCGCTCGGCGCTGCGGACGTGGACGGCGGCTCGACGCTGCTTGTCAGCCCGGTGATGAACATGGCTTCAACGCAGGACGCGGAGATCTCGTACTGGCGCTGGTACTCCACCGGCGCGGGCGGCGCCCCGTATGCGGATACGTTCGTTGTGCAGGTCTCGATCAACGGCGGCAGCACCTGGGTGACGGCCGAGACGGTGGGGCCGGGAAGCGTGACGAATCCGAATGTGAATCCGGGCTGGCGGAAGGCGAGTTTCAAGCTCTCGAGCTTCGGTCTGGTTCCGAGCGCGAACGTGCGTGTGCGTTTCAACGCTCAGGACACGGGGACCGGAAGCGTGGTGGAAGCGGCCCTGGATGACTTTTCGGCGATGGCGTTTGCGTGCGCGCCGGTGGCGTGGTGCGTGGGCGACCTGAACCTCGATGGGCTGGTGGAAGATACGGACTTTGTCGTCTTTGCTCAGGCGTACGGGGTGCTGGATTGTGCGGACCCGCTCATGTCGGCGGGATGCCCGTCGGATCTGAACGGCGACAACATTGTGGACGATGCCGACTTTGTGATCTTCGCGGGAGCGTACAGCGCGCTCGTCTGTCCGTAACAGAGCGAGGCAAATTCCGAGTTCGACTTCGGTGAGTGGAGCGGTTTTCCCATGCGTGCACTGATCGCATCGTTTTTATTGTCCGGCGTGGCGGTGTCCTCGGGCGCTCTCGCCAAGCCCGCCGACTGGGCTGTGTGGACAAATTCGACCGGCGCTCCCTCCGGGACCGTCACGGGCACCCTCGCGAGCGAGCTTGGTCCGGTGGGCGTGACCTACACCGGGGAGATCTTCTTCTCGCAGATCAACAACCTCGGCACCTATTTCTACAGCCCATCGACGCCGTTCATCAGTTCAACGGTCCCGAATCAGCCGCCGAGAGCCGACATCATTGCATTGCAGGGCGGCTCATCGATGGGAGTGCACACGCTGCAGTTCTCGCCCCCGGTGGATGATCCGGTGATGGCGATCGTGAGCCTTGGACAACCCGGTGTGGTCGTGACGTACGACTTCGATGTGCCTTTCACGATCCTGTCGTTCGGACCCGGCTACTGGGGCGGCCCCGGGACGCTGAACAACGTCGGCGGGCGGCGGCTCACCGGCACCGAAGGGCACGGCACGATCCGATTTATCGGGCGCGTGAGCTCGATCAGTTGGACGATCCCCAATCCCGAAACGTGGCACGGCTTTACGGTTGGCCTCGCCGGTCCTCCCTGCCCTTGCGATCTGAACGGCGACAAAGTGGTGGACGATGCCGACTTCGTCGAGT
>JAEUJD010000191.1 GCA_016793015.1 Phycisphaerales bacterium | reverse complement strand
GCTCGTTCCGCCAGAGCCTCGTACGCCGTCACCCGGACCAGCAGGGGCTTTTCCTGCAGAAGGTCGCGCAGCGTCAGATCCACCGTGGGCCCGGCGCTGATCTTGGCGAGCAGCAGAATCGCGTCGAGCCGTTCCGCGCCGCGCCCCTCCAGGGCCAATTTCTTCAAGGCTTCTGCCGCCAGCGGATCGCCCAGGCTCGCTCCCGCCCGCAAGGCCGCGTACCGCGGCGCGATCTCGTTGTAGTCGTAAAGCTCGCGGATGATCGGCAGCGCCTGATCGCCCAGCGCCTCCATACACCAAGACATCTCGCCCGCCAGAAACGGTTCGGCCTTTGCCGCCTCGACATACCGCTGGGCATACCGGGCGATCGGCCCGTCGATCTGCACGTACTGCACCAGCTTCAGGAACTCGACCGGATCGCCCCGATAGTCTTCCGGCACCGAAATCTCGACAATCTGGCCCGACCGCCCGCGCGCCACCGGTGCTCGTTCCGGCGTTTCTTCGGGAAAACGCGAATTAATCGCGCTCGTGATCGCCCGTGCCCGCGTGTGGAAGTTGTTGTCCAGGATCACTTCCAGAGGCATCGGGTTCACCATCACGCCGCCATCGAGCACGCGCCCGGCCGTCGCCGTTACGCCCGCGCCCTCCTTGCCCGGGTCAGAGAACGGATTGATGAAGATCGGGCCGTAGGCCTGGGCAACGATCTTGCCCCTGGGTCCGCCCGCCGGCTTGGTCTGCCCGAGCTGCAAAGCCGTCGTCCACAGCTTGCCACCCTCAAGGCTCGACGCGTTCACGGCGCGAACGAACACATCGAAGTGCATCCCGCGCGGCGCGCCCGGTGCCACCAGCGCCTGCACGTAGACCACCGCCACGTTCTTGTCCTTCAGGAGCTGCCTGGGTGTCGTCTTGTCGATCGACTGCCACTTGTATTCGTTCGCCGAACTGATATCCCGGAGCTGAATTTCCCGCTCCATCAAGGCCGAAATGCCGTCATCCAGCTGCAATCCGCCCGTCCCCTGAAGCCCCACAACCAGGCCGTATCCGCTCACCAGCACCGGATCCACGTTGCGAAAGCTCGATTCGGCTCCGACCGTGCCACGCAGAGGCGGCGCGACATCACGCACGACCGGCGTGACCGCGCGGGGCTTCGGCTTTTCGTCCGAAGCGCAGCCGCAGAGCAGCCAACCCATCAACCCCATCAATCCACAGGCGAGAATGCCATTCCTCATCGCTTCAGCGACCTCCAAATCACAAATCACATGCGAACGGCAACCCCGACTTGCGAGGCTTTCCCGTCAATTCCGCGTGCCACCCCGATCCCGCGGCCGCAGACTGTACGAAATCGACCCCGTCCTTCGTTGCAAAAGAAACGATCCGAACCACCGAAGCAGCGAAATACCGCATTCGCACCGCCTCGCCAACCCTCTTGAGCCCAAGTCCGACCCGAACAAAAGTCGGCTGTCGGTTGCTGTCGGATGATTGCGGCAGTCGACACTCGATTGCGGCAAGGGTCGGATCGTGTCGGAAGCGGTTGTGGATAACTTCGGCGTGAAGATTTCGTGAGCCGCGCAAACGCTTCAAAACACGATTCTTGCGCCTTGCCGACAGTTTTCACACAATCGATACACACTATTTTGGGCCTTCAGCCCCTTGCAGCCACGATCTGTAGTGGTATGCTCTGGGTCCTTCGACAGCAGGTTCGAGCGGGTCGTGTTCGTTCGGGTCGGGGGACCTTCGGTGGTCTGTCCGCCGCAGGTGGTTCTGGCGTGGCGCTTTCTTCAGCCCGATTTGTCTTGCCCCAGCAGTATCTGGCGGCCGGATTGTGCATCGAATCGTCTGGAGTGTGTTCAGTGTCTGTTCTATCTGATCGCCAAATCCGCAAGCTCGTCAAGATCGAGCCGTTCGAGGACGCGAAAAAGCGCCCGGGTCGCATCTCGTACGGAGTTTCGAGCTACGGCTACGACGTCCGCGTCGGCACCCACTTCAAGATCTTCACTCCGGCAACCCACTCGGGCGACATCGCCGTCGTCGATCCCAAGTCGTTCAGCGACGACATGATGATCGAAGTCGACGTCGCCAATCGCCCGGCCGACAAGCAGTACGTCATCATCCCGCCCAACTCGTTCGCGCTCTGCGAAACCGTCGAGTACCTCGACATCCCGCGCGATGTCCTCGCCATCTGCGTCGGCAAGAGCACCTATGCCCGCTGCGGCCTCATCGTGAACGTCACCCCGCTCGAGCCCGAATGGCGCGGCAAGGTCACCCTCGAGATCAGCAACACGACTCCTCTCCCGGCGCGCGTCTACGCGAACGAGGGAATCGCACAATTGATTTTCCTCCAGGCCGACGACGTGTGTGAAAAGTCGTACGCGGACAAGGCAGGGAAGTACCAGGATCAAGGTGGTTTGACATTGCCCAAGGTGGACTAAGTCGGCATTCGGCACTTGGCATTCGGCATTCGTGGCAGGAACACCGGCGTGAATGAGTGGGATCAAATCACATCGAGACCTTCGTGCATGGCAACTGGCATATTCGTTTGGTTTACGGATCTACAAGGTCAGTGCGACATTTCCGCCCGACGAACGTTTCGGCTTAATCAGCCAAATTCGACGGAGCGCGATTTCCGTTGCGAGCAATATCGCGGAAGGCTACGGGCGGGGTTCAACGACCGACTACATCCGATTCCTACGCGTGGCAAGGGGGTCGCTTTTTGAAGTTGATACGCAGTTGCTGTATTCAAAGGACTTGGGCTATCTGACGGCGGAGACACACAGGGAACTTTTCAACGACTGGAACGGCGTGAGCATGGTATTGGCTGGGTTGATCAAGAGTCTTGAACCGAATGCCTAATGCCGAATGCCCAATGCCGAAAAGGCTTGATTCATGAAGATTACTCGCAAATTCACCACGTCCAACTCCGATCCCTTCGCCTCCGTCAAGTGGGTGAAGCGGTCGTCGAAGATTTCCAACCCCGATGGCTCGATCGTCTTCGAGATGAAAGACGCCGAAGTCCCCGAGAGTTGGTCGCAGTTGGCGACCGACATCATGGTCTCGAAGTACTTCCGCAAAGCGGGAGTGCCGCAGGCCGATGGTTCGACCGGCCCGGAGAAATCCGCTCGCCAGGTGATCCATCGCCTCGCCGGTTGCTGGCGCTTCTGGGGTGAGAAGCACGGTTACTTTGACTCCGCTTCCGACGCGCAGGCGTTCTACGACGAACTCGCGTACATGATGGTGCACCAGATCTGCGCGCCCAACAGCCCGCAGTGGTTCAACACCGGTCTGAATTTCGCCTACGGCATCAGCGGCCCGGCTCAAGGCCACCTCATCGCTGATCCCAAGACCGGCGCTGTCACCCTCGCAACCGATGCCTACACGCACCCGCAGCCGCACGCCTGCTTCATTCAGAGCGTCGATGACGACCTCGTCGGCGAAGGCGGCATCATGGACCTCTGGGTCCGCGAAGCCCGCCTCTTCAAGTACGGCAGCGGCACCGGCACCAATTTCAGCTCGCTCCGTGGCGAAGGCGAGAAGCTTTCTGGCGGCGGCAAGTCCAGCGGCCTCATGTCCTGGCTCCGCATCGGCGATCGCGCGGCAAGCGCCGTCAAGTCCGGCGGCACCACGCGTCGTGCTGCCAAGATGGTCTGCCTTGATATGGATCACCCCGATATCGAGACCTTCATCAACTGGAAGGTCCGCGAGGAGATCAAGGTCGCGGCCCTCGTCGAAGGCATGAAGGTCCTCAAGAAGGGCAGCCCAGAAATCGCCGAGACCAGCGAGCGCCTCAAGCTCAAGCTCGATTACGACTTCAACGGCGAGGCCTACTACACCGTCAGTGGCCAGAACAGCAACAACTCCGTCCGCATCCCCGACGCGTTCTTTGATGCGCTCGATAAGGATGGCGACTGGAGCACCACCTGGCGCGTCAACGGCAAGGTTGCCCGCACCTTCAAGGCAAGCAACCTCTGGGAGCAGATCGGCTTCGCCGCATGGCGCTGCGCCGATCCGGGCGTGCAGTTCGATGGCACGATCAACGCCTGGCACACCTGCCCGAGCGCCGGGCGCATCAACGCGAGCAATCCGTGCTCCGAGTACATGTTCCTCGACAACACGGCCTGCAATCTCGCATCGCTGAACGTAATCAAGTTCTACGACTCGGAAACCCGTAAGTTTGATGTCGAGCGTTACGAGCACGCGACCGATCTCTGGACCATGGTCCTCGAGATCAGCGTGCTGATGGCCGCGTTCCCGAGCAAGCCGATCGCCGAACTCTCGTGGAAGTACCGCACGCTCGGCCTGGGCTACGCCAATCTCGGCGCGATGCTGATGCAGGCGGGCATCCCGTACGACAGCGAAGAGGCTCGCGCGGTCTGCGCCACGCTGACGTCGATCCTCACCGGCCGTTCGTATCGCATGAGCGCGCTGATGGCCGCCGAGCACGGTCCCTTCCCCGGCTACAGCGCCGACAAGGAAAACATGCTCCGCGTGATCCGCAATCACCGCCTCGCGGCCTACGGCGAAGCACGCGACAGCAAGTCCTACGAGGATCTCCGCATCCGCCCGGTACCGATCGATCACAAGATCTTCAAGTCCGGCAAGGTCGGCATCGCGAACGCCGACGCGATCCTCGATCGCGCCGTCATCGCCTGGGATGATGCACTCACCGAAGGCAAGCGCTACGGCTACCGCAACGCGCAGACGACCGTCATCGCGCCCACCGGCACGATCGGCCTCCTCATGGATTGCGACACCACCGGCGTCGAGCCCGATTTCGCGCTCGTCAAGTTCAAGAAGCTCGCCGGCGGCGGCTACTTCAAGATCGCGAACGAATCCGTGCGTCCCGCGCTTGTTGCACTCGGCTACAGCGAGTCGCAGGTGACCGAGATGATGGAATACCTGCTCGGCACACTCTCGCTCGATGCGACGATCCCCGCCGATGTGAAGGGCGCCAAGACCAATATGACGCTCGGCGCGTTCCTGAAGAGCAAGGGTCTCAGCGAAGCCGAACTCGACACGATCAGCAAGAGCCTCCCCGGCATCTTCGAACTCGGCTTCGCCTTCGGCGGCTGGTGCGTGAAGCCGGAAACGCTCAAGCTGCTCGGAATCGATGCCACTCGGGCGCAGAACGATTTCTCGTTCAATCTGCTGCGGGCGCTCGGACTGAGCGAACTCCAGCTCGAAGGCCTCAACCGCGTGATCTGCGGCACACAGACCATCGAGGGCGCTCCGCACCTCAAGAAGGAACACCTCCCGGTCTTCGACTGCGCCAACAAGTGCGGCAAGCTCGGCCAGCGCTTCATCGCCGCCGAGGGCCACATCCGCATGATGGCCGCGGCACAGCCGTTCATCAGCGGCGCAATCAGCAAGACCATCAACCTGCCGACCGATGCGACGGTGGACGACATCAAGTCGTGCTACCGCCTTTCATGGGAACTGGGTCTCAAGGCCAACGCGCTCTACCGCGACGGCTGCAAGCTCAGTCAGCCGCTCAGCTCGACCGCCGACGAGGCCAAGAGCGAACTCAAGAAGGATGACGAGAAGAAGGAAGAGGCCGCGGTTCTCGCCGGCAATGAAGAGGATGCAATCGAGATTGCTGAGGCCCACGCTGAAGTCGCGGGGGATGTCGCCCGCATGGCGAGCGCCGTCCAGGTCGGCAACGAGCGTGTGGTGGTCGAGACGCAGGTGCAGATCGTCCACCGTCCGATGCGTCGCCGCCTGCCCGATACGCGTCCGAGCCTGACCCACAAGTTCAACGTCGCCGGGCACGAGGGGTATCTCTCCGTCGGCCTCTATGAAGATGGTCGCCCCGGCGAGCTCTTCATCACGATGAGCAAGGAAGGCTCCACCATCGGCGGCCTGATGGATTCACTCGGCACGGCTGTCTCGGTCGCTCTCCAATATGGAGTGCCGGTCGAGAGCCTGGTCAACAAGTTCAGCCACCAGCGGTTCGAGCCCGCGGGCATGACCGAGAACCGCGATATCCCGTTCGCCAAGAGCCTCGTCGATTACATCTTCCGCTGGCTCGGCATGCAGTTCATCCCCGGCTACCGCGAAGCCCACGCGCCCAAGCGTGAGCCCGAAGCCGCGACGCCCGTCTCGAGCGACATGCGCATGTCGCTCGAGCACGAGGCGCCTTCGACTCCCCGCGAGCCGGCTCCGGGTCGCCTGACGGTCGACTCGCCTCGTTCGGTGCAGGCATTTGCGGAGTCGTTCACGAAGGCCGGCACAGCAGTGGGAACCGTCAAAACGCACACAACCCCGGTCGCTCAGGCGGTTGCGAGCGTCGCCACATCCGCGCTTTCCGCCGCGATGGAAAGCCTTGGCGACGCACCCGCGTGCGACGGCTGCGGCACGATCACCGTCCGCAGCGGCACCTGCTACAAGTGCCTCAACTGCGGGGCGAGCATGGGCTGCAGCTGATTGGTTTTTCGACGAAGGCGCTTCGATGCGTCTTCGCAGAGGCCCGCGGCGAGCACAAGCACGCCCCGGGAGAATGCTCCGGTTGTTCGCCGCGAACGGTCGGAGCCAGAGTTCGGTCACGCCTCATCCGGCAGTGGGAGGGAACCCTGCCGAGGCAGGCGGCACGGAAGAGCCGCTTGCCACATCGGAACTTTTCGATTCATGACGACGCATGGACACCGGTGCGGCCGGTGTCCGGGCAAAGCCGAACGGAACTTCGGAGCGGGACCCTGAGCCCCGACCTGCCCGCGTCATGGATGGATCGAAAACGGAGCGTGACCGATTCTGGGTGAACTTGGCGTTTCTCGGACCTAGGACCGAAGAGCCGCCGCGGACCTCTGCGAAGGCGCATCCCAGAATGCGCCCATTCCTTTGTCAATAATGCGTACGCACCGTACAAAGCCCTCTTTTGGCGCTTGTTTCGCGCAAGAAATTCTCTCAATTCCGGCGACTCTGGGTTGCAAAAGTGCGAGTTCTGGTGACAATAGGGTCCGGAGGCTGGTCCTCATCCACCCGTGTTGGTTCCGCAATCTGCCTTGCAGGTTCGGCGGGGGAGGATGGTTGAGGGCCCTAGAGAGAGAGGAATTGTTCAGTGCGCAAATTTCAAGCGATCGCTCTTGGTACGTTGGGCATGGTTGCCGCCGCAGGTTCTGCTGTGGCCGGCCCGCTCGTGACGTTTACGTACACGAATCTCAACGGCGTCTATGCCGACAACGGAAACGGTACCGGTAACTTCGGTGCGTTCGCCGTCAGCGGCGGCGGCCTGTTCACCGATGGCTCGGTCTCCCGCGTGGTCGGCCCGGGCGCCGGCACGTCGGTGTTCAACCCCGGATTTTTCGGTGGTTCGAACGCGGATTTCGTGCTGAATCTGTCGGTGTTTAATAAGAACAACATGCTCGGGACCGCTCAAGGTGCCGGCTCGTTCACGATCACAGACACGCTGGGCAACAAGCTCGTTGGCAACCTGAGCGGCGACTGGATCAACTTCGGTGGCGCGACGTTCTTCAACGGCGCGATTTCCAACAGCTTTTTCATCCCGATCTTGTCCGGCAATTTCGTCGGCAATTCGGGCAGCTTTGCGACCAACGTCCCCGGCCAGCCCCTCGATGGCTCGCTGGTCCAGTTGTTCCTGGACTCGGGCTCGGGCTTCTTTGATTCGTCGTTCCAGGGCGTGTCGACCGGCGTTGCCGGCCAGCTCGTTCCGACCCCCGCCTCGATGGCCCTTCTCGGCCTGGGTGGTCTGATCGCGGGTCGCCGTCGCCGCTAAGTCTTGAAGGAAACAAACACTCGAACAAAGGCCGACCGCAAGGTCGGCCTTGTTCGTTTTGGATCGATTCGGCGACGATCGCAGGTCCGGTAAGCCCGCAAGGGCTGCGCGTCGCCCCGAATTTCTCAAGCTTCCACAACTTTTCGTTCCACTTGCCTTGCCGTTCCTGAGGCCTGGTGCATGTTTGACACGTGGGAGAGTCCCGGTCTTCGTGGTTGCGTTCGTTGGCAGCCAGATCGGGTCTCTTGGGTGTCCTGCACGGACCAGTCATAGAGGTGGCTGTCCACCAAGAGGATGGGAGAGGAGCTGTGGTGAAGACCTTGAATAAGACAAAGCTTGCTGTTGCGGCTGGTATGGCGATGGGGCTTGCGAGCCTCGCGACCGCCGGTCCGCTTGTGACTTTCACGTACACCAACCTGTCTGGCCAGTACGCCTACAACCCGATCGGTGATACCGGTCAGTTCCAGGCGAACGCGGTTGCCAACGGTGCGCTGCAGTCCGACGGCAGCGTCAGCCTCGTTCCGAATCCCGGCGCGGGCACTGCGGTGTTCAATCCCGGCTTCACCGGTCGCACGACCGCGAGCTTCCAGATTGACATCTCGTTCTTCAATCGTGTGGGCAACATGGCCTCGGGGCTCGGCTCGTTCACCTCGACGGACACCCTCGGCAACACGCTGACGGGTCAGCTCGCGGGTGACTGGGTCATGTTCGGCGGAGCCGTGTTCTTCAACGGTGCGATCCGCAACGCGATCCTGACCCCCGCTCCCCGCTTGGGTGGCATCTTCACGGGCGAAACGGGCTCGTGGAACATGGGCGCCCCGATGGCCCTTCAGCCGCTCGATGGTTCGATCGTCCAGATTCACCTTTCTGAGCCGGTCAACTCCAACATGAACGCGGACTTCCGCGAGATCTCGGTTGGCGTTGCTGGTCAGCTGATTCCGACGCCCGCGTCGATGGCGCTCCTGGGACTTGGCGGTCTGATCGCCACCCGTCGCCGCCGCTAAGTTTGGCCGAGTCAGGGAAGAGAAAACGTTACAAGGCCCGCTCCGGCGGGCCTTGTGGCTTTTTGCACCCGGCGGCACGCGTAGTGGCAGTTGCTCCGTGGCACGAGCGGCAGTGACTCAGCCGTTGCCTCGGCCACTCATGCATGGAAACGGGATCCCGTCCGCCGAGTTTGCGGCGTTGAGACTTCGTGACTTGTGGAA
>JAEUJD010000123.1 GCA_016793015.1 Phycisphaerales bacterium | reverse complement strand
ACCCGACCTCGAAGCTCCAACAGCACGCAGCACACCGATATCCCGCGTCTTCTCGCTCACCATCGCCCAGAAAATCGCCAGCACCAGGAACACCGCTGTCAACGAAACAAAGCAGAAGATAAAGAGCACAAGTGCCGTTTCCTTCTTCACCGCCGTGATCATCGTCCGGTTCTGATCAACCCACGTGAGCACCCGGATCTGCGTCGTATCCGGAACCCTGCCCGGGTGCGCCTCCGCGAACTCTTCGTAGATCTTCTCCACCCGCACCTTGAGCTTGTCCGCATCCGCCGTGTCGAACGACTCGCGCTTGCTCCGCACCAGTACATTGGTCACCCGCGCCGGGTCTTCGCTCACGACCTTCGCCGGAAGAAAATCTTCCTCGCTCGGCTTCGACGAAAATCTCACGCCGCCGCTCGCCGTGTCGATCTTCTCGGCCCGGTTCATCTTCAGCATGTCCTGCAGCGCCTTGAGCTGCACGAACACCGTCTTGTGATCGATCTCGTACAGCCCCGAGTGAAACTCGTTCGCCACCGGAAACGTCCGCGCCACCATCTCGATCGCGCGCCCCTTGCTGTCCATCGGCAGCACGTTCAGCGTCACCGTTCCATCAACCGGCAGCATGAACATATCAACCGGCTTCTTGCTGCCTTCGGTCGTGCGGATATACGGCTGCCCCGGATAGAAACCCCATGGCTCCCGAAAGTTGAACCCGCTCACCGAGATCCCCGGCACCACCGCGGCCCGGTCGACCCGCCGGCCGTCGGCCTTCGAAATCTCGGTCCGCACGAGTTGCTTTCCACCCTCGAAAAGCTGCTTCCACAGGTCGTGCTTGCCCAGCCGCAGATCCTGCCTCGTCGTGTCCTTCTCGGCGGGCTTGTCCATCGGCCGCCAGTAGAGCGTGTCGTTGTACCCCGTCACCCGCGAGAACGAAGGTCCGTCCACGCCCTTGATCGAAACCGTCTCCGTGCGCCCGTCCGGCAGGCCGATCAGCCCGTACGTCTCGATCACCGGCGCCGCCGCCGCGATTTCCGGATCGGCCTCGAGCCGCTTGACCAGTTCGTCGTAATACGCAAACCCGGTGATCGGCCACGAGATCGAAACGTCGCCCGAGAGCGTCCGTCCCGAATTGATCAGCATCACCAGAAATCCGCCCATCACCGACCACACAACAATCACCATCGCCGTACAGAGCGCAACCGCCAGCGCCGCAAGCAGGGGCATGATCTTGCTGGTCAGGTACCGCTTTGTGAGGAGCAATTGATACACGTGCGGGTGAGGGTAGCGGGGCCTCGCACCTCCAGCGCCGGAATTCACGCGAGCCAGCGCCCGCCATCCACGCGGACGATCTCGCCCGTCACATATCGGGCATCGAGCGCCAGCCAGCACACGACTTCCGCCGCATCTTCGGGCGTCCCGGCCCGACCCAGCGGCACTCGTGCAAGATACCCCTGCTGAAATTCCGCTCCCGCCTCCGAACCATCTTCCGGCCACGCCACGACCCCCGGCGCAACCGCGTTCACCCTGATTTTCGGGGCCAGTTCCCGCGCCAGCGATCGCACCGCCTCAACCAGCGCCGCCTTGCTCATCGAATACGCGAGCAAGTCCCTCCGGGGCCGCCCAAGCACATGCATGTCCGCCATCGCCACGACGCCCGCCCCGCCCGGTTGCTCCGATGCAGCAAGCAATCCGACCAGCGCCTTCGTCAGCAAGGCCGGCCCGAACGCATTGACCGCCATCGCCTCGGACATCTGCGCCGCAGTCAGCGAAGCCAGAGGCGTCCGGTCATACACGCTCGCATTGTGCACCAAGACATCCAGCGACCCGTGCCGCAACGCCACCCGTTCTGCAACCCCCGCGATCGACTCCGCGTCGCCCGGGTCGAGCATCTCGAGCTCCACAACCGCCCCCGCCTGCTCAAGCTCACGCTTCGCGGCCCGCGCCTCCACCGATTCCGGATCGCGCGAAGTCACAATGAGCGTTGTGCCACCACCCGCCGTGCCACCACTCGCGGTTGCTCCGCGCGTGGTGCTTCGCGCCGCAATCCCCCGCGCAACAGCCAAGCCCACCCGCCGCGTCCCGCCGGTGATGAGCGCCCTGACGTGATTTCCTGTTTCCGGTGGCACGCCCGATTGTTCGCTGCGCCCCGCCCAAACGAGTTCCGTTCAGAACTGGTCCGGCTTCCGGGGCTTCCGTCGCTTCGGCTCGCCATCCGGGCCGTCATCACCAAAGTCCGGCGAATCCTCAATCCGCGTATCATCCTGATCAAATCCGCTCGTGCGGTACAGATCTTCCGCCGACGGCACATCCGCCCGCTCGCCGCTCACTTTCCACGGGTCTTCCGCGCGGCGCTGCTTGGTCTGTTCCGCAAGACTGCGCAGCCTCGCCCGCCGTCGCGCCAGCATCCCGAGCACCAGCGCCGCCATCACCACGATCAACCCGAGGCACAAGAGCGCCACCAGAAAGAAGCCGCGCCCGAGCGAGTTTACCTGCGTTCCGTCCGCCGCGTTTGCCAGCATCTCACGATCGCTCCGTCGACGCCTACTGCAACGGCTTCAGCTGCCCCTGAGGCTCGAGCTGCGCCATCAAAGGCAGAATGTAATTCTGATTCCGATACGTATACACCCGCCCCGTCAGCACGATGTCCACGCTCCCCGTGCGGCTCGAAATCGAGTTCTCCAGCCTTTCCAGCGCCTTCGAGCGGATGATGTACATCGCCGGTTCCGCCGGCGTGTTCGCATCGCCATCAAACGCGATCCCAAGCCTGTCCCCCATCCGCACCAGCCGCCCCCGCCGATCCGTAAATATCGTTCCCTCGGGCACCAGCGAGCGTGATGCATTCGTCCGATCCGCATCCGCCGCCGTGATCGTCCGCCCTTCTTCGTTCTTTCCCGTCTCCGCAGTCGCCCCGCTAATCGGCGGCAGCGCCTCGCTTCGGCGGCTCTCAAGCTGCCGGATGATGTCCGCCACTTCAGGGTCGTCGCCAGGCCGGACCGATGTCGCTTCGCCAGCCTCGTTCACGGCGGGTGGGGCGGGTGGGGCGGACGGTTTCGCCGCCGCGTCAACCGCGGCCGGAGTCGCGCTCCGCACCACCGTGAAAATCGTCGGCAGCAATTGCTGCCTCTCCCGGTACACAAACAATTGACCAGAAACCTCGACCCGCGTCTCTTCGGGGTTCGCGCTCGACGCGATCGAAGATTGCAGCGCCGCCAGCGTCTGCGACGGCAGCAGCAGCATCGGCCGCTCACCCCGCCGACGCGCATCGCGGGGCGACGGCATGTCCGGAATGAACACCGCCTCGCCCGTCCGAAGAATCCGCACCGTGCCCGTCCGTCGAACGAGAAATGTTCCTTCCGGGAAATAGCGGCCCGGCGCAACCGTGAACGTCTCGGGGCTCAGCCCCGGGATGGTCGCGTCCCGCCTGCCGCCCGTCCCTTCATCCGCCTGCGGCACATTGGTATTGGGCCGAAACGGGCTCGAGGGTGCGGCCCCGGGCGTCGCCGTGCCCGTCGTCGGGTCCCCGCCCCGCGCGCACGGCACAAGCAACAACAGCGCCGCCGCAACCGAGCTTCTTATTCCGTGCCCAGACATCCGTGCCTCCTGCCGCAACCGACCCCCCGCAAGCGTAACCGTTCATCGGCTTGCTCGGGGGGGGCTCCCGAGTCTCGATCCCGCCCGCGGTTGACCCGCCAGCGATGCGGGTTAGTATCACCCTTCCGGTTTAGTCCGGAACCCCCGGCCGGGTGCCAGAGTGGTCAAATGGGACGGATTGCAAATCCGTTGCGCAAGCTTCGTGGGTTCGAATCCCACCCCGGCCTTTCCTGATTCTCCCCGCTCACCAAGAGCGCACCCGCGGCACACCTTCAATCCCGCGCCCTCTTCCAAACAACGGTACGTCTCCCCCGCCGGTTATACTGCCGCCCGCGTGACTGACCACGCACCTACTCAGGGGAAGCACTCATGGGCATGATCAAAGAATTTCGCGAGTTCGCTCTCAAGGGCAACATGCTCGACCTGGCCGTCGGCGTGATCATCGGTGCCGCGTTCGGCAACATCGTCAACTCGCTGATCAAAGACGTCATCATGCCGGTGGTGGGCATGGCCGGCGAGGTCGATTTCACCAACCGCTTCCTTGCGCTGGGTTCTCGAGTGCGGGATGAAGTCGCAAAGAACCCCAACATGGGTCTCGAGGAAGCACGCCGCTTCGGCTCCGTCCTCGCCTACGGCTCCTTCATCACCATCACCATCAACTTCCTCATCCTCGCCTTCTGCATCTTCCTCGTGGTCAAGGCGTTCAACACCGCCCGCAAGCGCTTCGAGGCCGAGAAGCCCCCGGCCCCGCCCGCGCCGCCAACCAACGAAGAGAAGCTGCTTGTCGAAATCCGCGACCTGCTCGCGCGCCGCTGATCACCGCCTCAAACCAGCGGATCAAGCCCCGACAACGCCGGCCGCTTCCCCGCCGGAACCGTCCCCGTCAGGCGGCGGAGGTACTCCGTCCAGAGATCGGTCCCCACCTTGCGGTCGTAGTGATTCAGCGCGACCGCCGCCAGGTCCACCGAGACGTACAACTCGTGCAGCATCACCGCCAGCGCGAGCAGCCGCTCGGGCGCGTACTCGTGAAACCGCCGGAAATCCGGCACAAATACAGCGTCCGACCACAGCGCCTGTCGCACCTGCATGTTGATGTTGCCCGCCGCCACAGGCGAATACGCCCGGCCCCCGAACCCGTTGATGAAGTGCAGCATGAACCCCTGCCCGCGGAGATACTCGTGGATCTCCCCGAATAGAGGCTGCCCCTTATACAGCTCCATGTACTCCACCTCGCTGTACACCAGCATCGTGTTCTTCAGCACCCGTGGCGCGTTCCGCAGCACATCGAGTTCCGCCCCCTGCACGTCCAGCTTCAGGAAGTGAACGTCCTCGATCTCCGCCACATCGTCCAGCCGCACCGTGCGCAGCTTCTCAATCCCCTGCACCCGCATCAGTTCCGCAAGGTTGTTGAACGCCCGCAGCAGGTCCGTGTTCGGCTCGTACAGCGACGACGTGAACCCGGTATTCGTGATGTAGAAATTCCGCTCCGTCCCGTCGCCGATGCAGTACGGAAGATACTTGTGCCCCGGCTCCGCCGCCGCGTTCAATTTGTCGCACTCGGTCCGCAGAGGCTCAAAGCCGACCACCGTCGTCTTGCCCGGCCGAAGCAGATCCCGGTACGGGATGTGATCCGGCCCCAGGTACATCGCGCCGATATCCACAAAGTGCAGGTGCGGCACCCGCTCACCCAGCATCTCGATCAAAGAAAATGGGGCATTCATCGGCGCCTTCTCCGAAGCACCCTCCTCAATAATGGGAGCGAGGGTTGGGGTTGTTTACACCGCTTCAAACCGCATTCTGCACGACTTTGCAACTCTCCCAAAGTGGGAGGCGTCATCGCATAGCGCATGCGGAACGATGACGGAGGGGGTTTCGGAGGTCCTGCATTGGCCGAATCGCGCTCACGCAAAATTCTATTGGAACCAAATCTCGAAGTGTCTACCCGGCGGCTCGTACCCGACGCAGCCTCATTCAGCTTTGAACCCGCCCCAGCTTACCGCCTCACCTTCGCCGCTTCCTTCTCCGCACGCCTCCGCTTCAACTCCGCATCGATGAACGGCGCGATATCGCCCCGCAGCACCGCCTCGTAATTGCTGCTCTCCATCCCCGTCCGGTGATCCTTCACGCGGTTGTCGTAAAACACATAACTCCGAATCTGCGTCCCCCAGCCGCGATCAAGCTGCCCCCCCTGAGCCGCCGCAATCTCCTTCTCCCGCTTCTCATCCGCCAGCAATTCCAGCTTGGCCCGCAAAACCGCCAGCGCCTGGCTCTTGTTCTGCCCCTGATCGCGATACGTGCTCGCCACCACCATCAACCCCGTCGGAATATGCACCACGCGGATCGCCGACGCCACCTTGTTCACGTTCTGCCCGCCCGGCCCGCTCGCCCGCACAAACGGCGTGATCTCAAGGTCCTTGTCCGGAATCACCAGAGCAACTTCTTCAAACTCCGGAGCAACTTCGACGGTCGCAAACGAAGTCTGCCGCTTGCCCTGCG
>JAEUJD010000107.1 GCA_016793015.1 Phycisphaerales bacterium | reverse complement strand
CGCCAAAGTTCGCGCTCCATGCTTGTACTCCGTGGAAAGAGACACAAGCATGGACGCGATCTGCGCCTGGCGCAAGCCCGCACAAGCGCCGAACGGCGCATAATCCTCCTTTGGGAAAGGGGGAGGACAAATGCAAAGTCATGCACAATGCAAACGGATTCGTCACACCGGCAACCCTTCGGACTGCAAATCGTGAAGTGCGAAGCGGTGTTCGCGTCGCGACCGACTACGGGCGGAGCGGTTCCCACGGGAAATTGGGCGGGATGAGTTCGGGGCGGTGGTTGAGGTAGCCGACGAGGAACTCGAAGGCATCGACGAGGCGCGGGCCGGGGCGGTTGAACATCTGGTTGCCATCGACGAGAGCGACGCGGTTGGTGCGGACGGCTTTTAGGTTCTGGAACCAGGGCTGGGCTGAGAGCGCGGCGGCGCACTCGCGGGTTTGGGCGAGGGACATGCCGCAGGGGGAGATGATGATGGCGTCGGGATTGAGCGCTTCGACAACTTCGGGCGCGATGCGGATGGATTTTCCGGCGATGCGTTCGGCCATTTGCGGGCCTGTGGCGGCACCGGCGTTTTCTTTGGGGATGGGCGCGTTGAGCGGGTGGCGTGCGCCGGCTCGCTCGATGAGCTGTGGCGTCCAGTGGCCACCGACGAAGAGCGGATCGGTCCATTCGAGGAAGACGACGGTCGGGCCGTCTTCGAAGGCGTTCACGAACTCGGAGGCGGCGAACATGCGCTCGCGGAGGCGGGCGACGGTTTCGACGGCCTGCTTCTCGAAGCCGCACGCGACACCGATGGTGTAGAGATCGTCGAGAACTCCCTCGAAGGTCTGAGGATTGAGGCTGACGATCGCGGGCTGCGGGTTCATCGCGCCGGCGATGCGCCGGACGGTTTTCAGGTCGATCGAGCAGACTTCGCAGAGGTCTTGCGTGAGGATCAGATCGGGCTTGAGATCTTGGAGGAGTTGCTCATCAACCAAGTAGAGCGAGTTGCCGGAAGCGAGTTGCTCGCGGACTTTGGCGTCGATGGCAGCGGGATCGGAAGCGAGTTCGGGGCCGATGGATTGCGACGTGAGAACTGGAAGATGCGTGATCTCGGGCGGGAAATCGCACTCGTGCGAGCGGCCGACGAGCAGATGACCTGCACCGATGGCGCAGAGCGATTCGGTGGCGGACGGGAGGAGGCTGATGATGCGGGGCGGCATGGGAAAGCCGGAGGATCATGATCCGTACACATCACCCGAGCGAGCGTGTCGAGTGGTGGCGCGATCGCGTGCTCGAACCCGTACTTACACCACTCGTGGAGGAACCACGAGTGGTGGCACGGTCATTTCTTCGAGCCGAGGTTGTTGTACTGCCCCTCGGACGAGCCCGCTTCGGAGCCGACGGGATTGAAGCGGCCGGTGCCGCCGTAGCCACCGTCATCGCCTTTCCACTGTGAATCCGATTTGGATGCGCAGGCAGCGAGCAGCGTGCAGGCGCAGAGCGCGAGCAGGGTGCGGGTTGTGATATGGAAAAGGCGGGCGGAAGGTTGAAGCGTGCGCGACATGTACGAGGGCTCCAGAGTGGCCGAGGCGTGCAATGCTGACTGCCGCAAGCGGCCCCACGCTGTGGCGAGTGGGGTTCACTGTTCACTGTCGGACTAGTGGTGCGTGCTGGCTTTCCGTGCAGCATCGAGGAGGCCGGCAACCTGTTCGGGCTTGACGTTTTCGTGCAGGGTCTCGTCGATGAGGATGGCGGGGGCTGTGCCGCAGGAGCCGAGGCATTCGAGTTCGATGAACGTGAAGGCGCCGTCGTCGGTCGTCTCGCCGACGTCGATTCCGAGGGCGTCTTTGACGGCCTGGGTGATGCCGGGCTGGCCACAGAATTCGCAGGCGATGGAACGGCAGACGCTGACGAGGTGCAGACCCTTGCGCTTGAGCCAGTATTCCTCATAGAAGGATGCGGTGTCGATGACCTCGGCGGGCTTGATGGCGAGGAACTCGGCGATCTCCATCATGGCCTGACCGGGGATCCAGCCGTAGGTGTGCTGGATCTCGTGGAGGCATGGGAGGAGGGCGCCCATTTTCTGTTCGTATCGCGGCACGATGTGCTGCGAGAGATGGGAGCGCATCTGGGACGTGAGGTAGGGCTCGGCGCGTTTTTCGACGGTGGAGCCGGCGGAGTTTTTGGAGATCCAGGCCATAGGGGGAGTGTAGGGTTCTGGACGGCGGTTTTGCAGGTGAACTGGGAGCGACAGGTGTGCGCTTCAGAGGGTGGGGGCCGCATGGAAGGCACGGTTGAAAACGGGGTTGAAGTTTTGAAGGCTTCTGGCGGATCGTGGTGGCCTGCGCGCTTTACGAAGACCGGAGCTTCGTTCCTGGCGTTGGGTTTCGCGACGACGATCGGGGTGTGCGTTGGCGCAGTCGTCTGGAACGCGATGTCGATGGCGGTCGACATGGAAAAGGTGACCTCGTCGAGCTGGAATGAGGTGCTTTCTGTGCCGACAGAAAGCCCGCTGCATGGAAGAAGCGCGTGGGAGATTCGCTATCGGGGGCTGGCTGTCTTCAAGCCGGAAGGAGTCAAGGAAGCTGCATCTGAACTGAAAGACGCGGAACTCGGGCCCATCCGCAGTGCGGCATACCTTGCGCAACCGCTGCTGTACTCGAGCATTGCCAGCCAGCCACGCAAGACGCAGGAGGAGTGGCGATGCGGAGGGGCCACGGGTTTCGACGCCGGCACCGATCCGCCTCGAACGACCTTCGATTGGTGTTGGATCGGCGCGGGTTGGCCGTTCATTGCCTTTCAGTGCGATGCCGGGCTGATTGAAACGCGCGGATTGGTCAGCCGCAAGATCTTCGCGCGCTGGTTTGGCGTTTCGGGTGGGAGCGACGTTTCGGAGTTGCTGCCTCAGCGTTCGCGCGGCAGGTGGGGAGTGACGCAGCAGACGGTTCTGCCGCTGACTCCCGTTTGGGCGGGGCTTGGCGCGGACAGTGTGCTCTACGGAAGCATCTGGTTTGCAATCGCGAGCGGGGTTCGAGGGGTTCGGAGGTTGTGGGAGCCGCGCCGGGGATGCTGCCGCGGATGCGGATACGACATGGCGGGGCTGCATGGGACAATGTGTCCCGAATGCGGCTTGCTGGCACGTCCCTGATCGCAGCCAATTCCAGTGAACTGCGTTGAACGCGTTCAATCCACAAAAACAAACGTGGCGACGGAAGGCCGTCGCCACGTGGGGAGTCGATTCTGAAGAACACCACGCAGAAGCCCGGTGTCGCTTACTCAGGGGCAGAGCAGTTCGTTGTACGCGCCGGCGAAGATCACGAAGTCGGAGTCGTCCACGAAGCCGTCGCTGTTGATGTCGGCCGGACAGCCCGCTGGCATAGAGGGATCGGCACAATCGAGGACGTTGTAGGCGCTGGCGAAGTCGACGAAGTCGGCATCGTCCACGAAGCCATCGTTGTTGAAGTCGGCAGGGCAGGGTGAGGCGCAGAGGCCGGGGAACGCGGCATCGAAGGCCGCGAGATCGGCAGCGGTGACAGCGGCGTTGTTCACGCCGGCAGTGCCGTCGGTCGTGTTCATGTTGAGCATGGCGGCGATGCCGTTGAGATCGCGGCCCTGCCACTTCCACCAGCCGGTGATCGTGAGATCGTCGGTGGTTTCGGGCGTGCCCCGGTCCTTGATGTGGGTCTCGGTATCGTCGAGCGTGGCGCCGAGGCGCGACTGGAGCAGTTCTCGATCGGAGCAGTTCACAAGGCCGTCGAAGTTGAAGTCGCCGGCGACCCAGCGGAACTGCGTGACAGTGACGCCGAGCGGGCCGGTGGTCACGCCGTCGTTGAAGTTGCCGGGGGTCAGCGCGAAGCCTTCACGGCTGATGTCGTTGAAGCGCGAGCCGGGGGTCTGGCCGGGGAAGGTCGGGCCACCGGAGGCGACGGCGTCGTAGAGGCGGGTGCTGTTGACGAGGACATCGCCGTAGATGAACTCTTCGTCGGCGTTGTGGGTGGGAACGACCTGGCTTTGATCATCGAGGCGGTCGCCGAGGTTCGGGTTCGAGCCAAAGTAAGCGACGCGCGAGATGGCGTCGGGGTTGAAGGCATTGGTTTCGGAGATCTCGTTCTGCTTGGAACGGGCGTATTCCTTGCCACCCCCGTTGGACCAGGAAATCTCATCGATCATCTGGTAGGGCTCGAGCGAGACCGGCGCGGGAGTCGGGACGATCGCGTAGCTGGTGTCTTCGCTATCGACCGGAGTTTCCGGCGCGTAGGGGAAACCGTTCTGGGTTGCGATGCCGTTGAGATCGATCGAGCCGTCGTAGTTCACATCGGGGCTGACATCCTTGCGCCAGGCGTAGCGGGAGCCGCTGAAGTACGTCGCGCTGCCGTCGTAGCGGCTCTCGAAGCCGCCCGCGCCGTTCGAGACCAGCGTGTGATACGGACGCTTGCGGATGAGGATGAACGTTGCGCTGCCATCGTTCTTGATGCGCCCTGCGGAATCCGAGGTCGGGATGTGCCTTGAGATGTACGTTGCGCGGCTGGTCGCGGCGGGGAGGAGGGTCGGGATGTTCGAGTTGCTCCCGTTGTTGTTGTACAGGACGAAGAAACCGTTGCTGCCGATGGTCATGCCATCAAGCGACCAGGCCTCGTCGATCTCGGGGAGTTCATCGCCCTGATCCCAACCGGCGGGGAGCGGGCCGGGGATGTCGTTGCCGTCGTCGGCGCCGCCGAAGACCGAAGCGATCATGTAGCCGTCGAGCTTCATGCCGGGGCGGCCGTAGAGCTCGATATATTCGTAGCGATCGTCGCCCGAGCTGCCGCCTCCGGCGGGGTTGGACCAGACTTCGTTCAGGACGACCTGGGCGTTGCCCGCCGCGGCAAGGAGCGCGGCGGCGAAAAGACCGACAGAGATCGAGGCTTTCATAGTGCTCTCCGGGAGATCAACAAACTCGGGCGAAAGGGTGATGAATCTGTCTGAGAGCGGCACGCGCGTGGCGCTCTAACGATCGACGATGCTGCGTTCCTTTGTCGGATCGGGCGCAAAGCGGGCGGTCGTGAGGTGGCCGCCGAAGACCTTGCGTTCGACATCCTGGTCGTCGTACGGGTCGTCGCCCTTGATGCTGCTGCCGTCGAGCCAGCCGAACTCGCCATCCATGTTCGAGTCGCGGAGGGAATCGACGTGGCCATCGGCGAAGAGCCAGTTGCCGTAGTACTTGTCGAGGTCTTTGTGGTTGATGCCGCCGGACGAGGTATTGCGGAGTTTGCCACCGGGCGCCTTGCCGTGGGCGGGGCCGAGATCGCTGTAGGCCTGTTTGCCGAAGAGGCCGTTGACGGGCGCGCCGGCGTAGCCGTCGCTGAGGTGCTTGACGACGCGGTAGGTATCGCTGCCGACGAGGACGGTGGATTCGCCGTCGTTGGCGTCGTTCACGCGGCCGTCGGCGAAGAGGGGGACGAGGTTGGTGGGAACGAGGCCGAGGAACTTTTCGTTGAGCGTGCCTCGCATGGCCTGTTTGGTGCGCTTCGAATCCAGGTAGGGGCGCTTGACATCGACATCGGGGTTATCGCGCACATCGATGAGCTCGGTGAATGCGAAGTACCACGTCGGGGTGTAGTTGGTGTTGTAGCCGGCGTTGAACATCGCCTGGCGGCGGGCCTTGACGTCCTTGATGCCTTTGTAGTTTGGCGGGAGCTTGTCGTTCTGGAGCGACTGCGTCGAGCGGGCGGGATTGGTCGGGCAGAGGTTTGCGCCGGGATTGAAATAGCCGCCTTCGATCGCGTCGGTCATCCAGCCGACCTTCCCGGCCTGAATATCGGCGGCGGAGCCCCAGTTGTTGTTGGGTCGGCCGTCTTGCGGGCCGCTGGAGTACGAGCCGCGGTTGCTTCCGGCGTAGGCGAGGAAACCGATGCCCATCTGGCGCAGATTGCTCTGGCACTTGATGTTGCGGCTCGCATCGCGTGCGCCGGCGAGGCTGGGGAGCAGGATGCCGATGAGGATCGCGATGACGGCGATGACGACGAGCAGTTCGATCAGCGTGAATGCGCTGCGGGCCCGACCACGCGGAAGAAACTCGCCTGTATGCTGGCTTGTGTGCTGGGTGTTCATGCTCGGTGCGATCTCGTCAAGACGTGGCGGGAACGGGGCACGAATACGAGGCGGACCTTAACACTCCGCGCGCGAAGCGGGCGTTGAGGTTTGCGCAAGATTGCGTCAAGATCGCGCGAAGGACCCTTGCGCTGCACGCGTTTACGGCGAATGAGCGGCGTCGTAACACAACCTTTACACGATCTTCGTTCGGCGCAAGCGCAGCGCCCGGGCCGCCCGGTTTAGTCTTGGCTCCCGATTTCCGGCGGCCCGGCTGTCTGCGGCCCGCAACTCGGGAAACAAAGGAGAGATCGAGATGAGCAGCAATCAAACGATCGGCGCGGTCGGACTCACGATGGGTCTTGCTTTCGCGGGGAGCGCACTCGGCGCGATCCGCATCACCGAGTGGATGTACAACGGCGCGGGCGGCACGGCACGCGAGTTTGTTGAGATCACCAACACGGGGGGCTCCGCGATCGACCTGACGGGCTGGTCGTTCGACGACAACTCACGCACGCCGGGTTCGTTTGCGATCGGTGCCCTGGGCATTCTGGCGGCCGGACAGAGCGCGATCATCTGCGAGCCGACCGAGGCCGCGTTCCGTTCCGCGTGGGGCCTGAGCGCCGCGATCAAGATCATCGGCGGCAACACCAACAATCTTGGTCGCGCCGACGAAGTGAACATCTACGACGCGATGGGCGCGCTGGTCGATCGCCTGACCTACGACGATCAGACGATCGGTGGACCCCGGACGCAGGGCATCTCGGGCAACATCGCGTTCGCCAACCTGGGCGCAAATGCCGCGAACCTGGCGGCGGCGTCGGCCGTCAGCGATTCGTACGGCTCGTACGCCTCATCGAACGGGGATATCGGCAACCCGGGCACGTACTCGGACATCCCGGCTCCGGGCGTGTTCACGCTGGCAGTCGCGGGCGGCGCGATCGCTTCACGTCGGCGCCGGAACTGATTCGGCACGAACGGTCCATCTCTCTTGAGTTGGACCTTCGGATGTGACCTTTCACCAAAGCCCCGGCCCGTGCCGGGGTTTTTGCGTTGCGCCGGTGCTGGTAGGATTGAAGGTCTATC
>JAEUJD010000181.1 GCA_016793015.1 Phycisphaerales bacterium | reverse complement strand
CATGAAGAAGGCGTATGCCGAGAAGCGCAAGCTGATGGGCTTTGGCCATCGCGTCTACAAGAACGGCGACCACCGGGCTCCGATCCTTGGCAAGCTCGGCCGCGAGATCGCCCGCAAACAGGGTCCGAGCCAGCTCAAGTGGTTCGAGATCGGCGACGAGGTTCAGAGCATCATGCTCCGCGATAAGAACATCCACCCAAACGTCGATTTCCCGTGCGGCATGACGTACTACGTCATGGGCATCCCGGTGCCTCAGTACACCCCGATCTTCGTCGCGGCTCGCGTCAGCGGGTGGTGCGCCCACATCATGGAGCAGCACGCCAACAACCGGATCATCCGGCCCCTGAGCAAGTACATCGGGGCACCGAACCGCAAGTGGAATGGCTGAGTTTTCGAATGGCCCGGGCGACGGGTTTTCCAGGATCGACCGATTTCTGGGCGTTCGCGAACGGGTTTCGAAGGTCAGTCTCGTCGGTTTGCCCGCATCCCATCTCCCCGCGTATCCTTGCCCCGAGATGCTTCAGAAGTCCCGTAGCTGGATGCAGGGAATCCGCCTCAAGGCGTTGGCGGTCGTCATGGCCACCGTGCTCGCCGCGATCGGCATCATCGCGTGGAGCACGATCCCCGCGTGGCCGGTCATCGGCGTTGGCGTCGCGATCGTTGCGGTCGCCCTCAACCACGTCGCGGTGCGCCTCCACGAGCCCATGTGCTGGAGCTGCGGCGGTTCCATGAAGTCTCAGCCCATCGGGCAGCACGGCAGCATCTGCCCCTCGTGCGGCGCGGTGAATCAGCCCCTGCTGACGAGCGACGAAGACGCTCGAAATACCTGAGCCAATCGCACAGCCTTCGGGCTGGGGCGTTCAATTGCAAACGTAAAAAGCCCGCACGACTATTCGCGCGGGCCTTCTGATTCGTTTCGGTGAACCGGCCGCTTAGCCGGGCACGCCGCTCTTGGCTTCTTCGGCCATGAGCTTGTTGAACTCTTCGGCGGGCATCTCGGTGATCTTCGCCTTCGCGAGGATCGCGTCCATCGCCTTGTGGTCGCGGATCTGCTGGTAAATCACGCCGACCTGGTTGCGCTGCATGATTTCCTGACGCAGCTTGTCCGGACGGACGCCCCGCTCCTGTGCGAGCTGCGCGATTCGTCCGTTCATTTCCGCCTCTTCAACGCGGACGTTGAACTCGTCGGCAGCGCGATTCATGATGAAGAACAGCTTGAGCTCGCGGACGGCGACTTCGCTGCTGCCGCTGCGGAGCTCGGCAATGTGCTCTTCGATCTTCTGTGCGTCGACGCCCCGGTACATCAGCTCCATGCGCTTGCGTTCAAAGTTACGGGCCGACTGGATGGCCGTGATGCGCTCGGGCAGGTCGATCTTGGTGTTCGCGAGCAGGTGCTGCGCGATCTGCTGACGCATGACCGACTGCTGCTGGATCATCACGCGCTGGGCCATGCGCTGCTTGATCGCATCGCGGAGCTGCTGCTCTTCGGTCATGCCGAAGTTCTTGATGACGTTCTCGACCTTGGCCGGGATGATGCGGTCAACCCGCTCCACCAGGAAGGTGATGGTCAGGTCCGCCCCGCGAACCTGCTCGACTTCGTGATTCTCCGGGCCCTTGGTCTTGATCGTGGCCGTCTCGCCCGCCTTGGGGAGGCCAAACTGCTTCGAGAAGTCATTGACCATCACGCCCAGGATCATGCCCTTGCCGTCCTTGTCGGTCGGCGGAATCTGGACGACGCAGCCCTTGATGTTGTAGAACTCGGTTCCGTCGGCACCCTTCATGATGCCGTGCCCCGTGAGGTAATCGCCAGGTTCGGCCTTGTCGCGGGCTTCCAAATCGCCTTCATTGACCAGAATCTTCTGGACCTCGTCGCTCACGGCGCTCTCGGGAAGCTCGATGGTCGGCTTCTTCACCGGAATGCCGTCCAGGCTCGGCATCGCGAACTCGGGCTGCACTTCAACATCGATCTCGAACGCCAGGTCCTGGCCTTCCTTGATCTCGACATTGCCGAGCGACTCGCTGAACGGATCGCCGACGATCTTCAGGTTGGCCTTCTCGATCGCGGCGCTGTACGCCGTCGAGACCAGCTGGTTCTTCGCCTCGCTGCGGAGGTGGCTGCCGAAACGCTTCTCGACCAGCGATGCCGGAACATGCCCCTTGCGGAAGCCCGGAACCTGCGCCTCGGCCGAAATCGCTGCCAGCGATTCCTTCAGCTTCTCGTTGACCCGCTCTTTCGGGATGCGGATCGAAATCCGTTTGCGACAGGGGCCAGCGTCTTGAATTTGGACGTCGTTGTTCTTGATATCTTCCGGTGCAAGCGTCTGAGTCATCGGATCTGCTCCGTGTACATGGCCCAACGCTTATCGCGCCGGCGGTCGGATCGTCGGTAGCCAGCCGCCACTCGGCGGCCGTCAGGGTGTCCTTGGATGAGGACGCGTAGTGTACGCCGCGAACGCCCGGCTTCAACTTCTCTTCATGCCTTGTTCGGGATCAGGTCGAATGATCGTTCCATGCGGTCGCTCGGCATCGATATCGGGGGCACATCGGTCAAACTTGCCCTTTTGGAGGGCAACCGAATCTCGACCAATCGGAGCACGGAATATTCCGGACCCTCCGCGGATGCCTTGATCAAGGTTATCGCCGCTGCGCTGCCCGACCGTTCCGAGACAGTGGAGGCCGTCGGCCTGTGTGTCCCCGGCCGGCTGGACCCTTCGCGCTCGCACGTTGTCCAGTCGATCAACCTCCCCGGGATTGAGAACCTCCCGCTCTCTGAACTGGTCGCTCGTGCCGTCGGAAGGCCCTGCACGCCCGTCATTGCCTCCGATGCCTATGCCGCGGCACACGACTACTGGGCGTCACACCGGCCGTTCGGCAGGCTCATGGCAATCTCCATCGGAACGGGCGTGGGAGCGAGCGTGCTGGATGAGGGCCGCCCCCTGCTGGTGAGCGGCGAGACCCCCGGCCACTTCGGCCAGTTCGACGTCACGCTCGATTCAGACGCCGCGCCGCGCACCCTGGAGTCGTACATCGGCGCGAACCGCCTGCAAGCCGAGTATGGTCCGGGCATCGCCGGGGCGATTGCCGGTTTCGATAAACGCTCGGATCCGCTTCGGGCACTCGCACGCGCGATCCGTATTGCCCATGCAATCTACCGGCCCGACACCGTGGCGCTGCTCGGCTACATCGGGATGCAGTTTGAATCATGCCGCGTCGAACTCGATGCGGTCACGCGATTCGACTTGACGTCGGTTGCCAAGCCCGATTGGAAATTGGCGTTCGGTTCCACGCCCTTTCACGCCGCGATCGGTGCGGCGCGGCTCGCGGCCGATCGCACGATTACGCGGGAAGCCGGGGCGAGAAAACGGGCGTGAGCGACAAATCCCACGGCCCGATCAATTCGCGGGTCCCGGTGCGTCCGTCCGCTCGGCCCTCGCTGAATTTCAGCGGCTTTGCCTCCGCCCCGAGGCCCGCTTTGACGGTCGGCTCCGAGTCGATCGCGCGCCCGAATGCCGCGAGAAGACCGTCGATCTGCTCGGCCGAATGCATGGCGTTGACGGTGACGCGGAAGTACTGATCGCTGGGGCCACCCGGGTAGGCGATCAAGGGTGCGAGGTAGCCCTCGGACACCAACCTGCGGTGAATGCGTTCCATGGAGGGGAAGTCGCCGGTGACAAACGTGAATATGGGGGCCGGTGTCGGGTAGAGCGAGATTCCCAATTTGTGCAAGCCTCGGCGGAGCCGATCGGTGTTCGACCGCAGCTTCTGAATCAGCATCGGGTCGCGCGCGACAACCTTCAACGCCTGGCGAGAACCTTCGATGATCGCGGGTGGGGCGGGGGTCGTGCCTCGGTACACACTCGCAATATCCTGAGCAACTTGAATGATGCTGGATGGCCCCGCGAGTGCGCCGCCGTAGCAGCCGAGACCCTTTGCGAGGCTCGTCGTCAGGACCACACGCGAATCGAGAGGAACACCCGCCGAGGTCAAGCCGTGATGATCCGCCGTGCCTCTACCGCTCCGGCCGAGCACGCAGAAACCGTGGCAGTCGTCGATGACCAGTAGCGCTCTGCCCTTCGGCAGGACATCGAAAAGCGCCTTTGCCGGCGCGATCGAGCCGTCCGCCGCGAAAACGCCGTCGGTGAGGATGACCACGCCCTCGCGGACATATTCGCCGGCCAGCGCCCCCGCGGCACGCGCATCGAGGTGTGGATAGGCGATCACGCGCATGCCCGCGGCCGTTACGGCGTGCGAGACGCTGCGATGCGATTTTTCGTCGGTGATTGCGACCCGATAGTCGCGTGCCAGGGCCTGGCCGAGCGCGAGGTTCGCCGAATAGCCCTCCGGAGTTACCAGGCACTGCTCTGCTTGCAGGAAGGTCGCGAGTTCAGTTTCGAGAGAATCGTGCGAAGTCGTATCCCCGGTTGTTTCGCGCGAGGCGGTGGTGCTCAGGCCGTACCGATCAAGCCCGGCCTTCACGGCGTTCAAGACTTCCGGGTGGTGCGCAAGGCCGAGGTAATTGCACCCGCCGAAGCCGGTCAATCGCTTGCCTTCGACGACAATCTCTGTTGCGGACGCGCTCTCAACCGGGATTCGGCCCAACGCAAGTCTCCTCAATCGGCGACAGGTCGCCGCCATTTCTATCGGCGCGCGCTCGGCCGCGCCGCGAAGTTGTAGGAGCACCGAAAATCAAACTCGATCGCATCCCAAAGCCCCTCCCCGAGTGAGGTGGTCAGGGTGGGAGTACGGGTGTGGGGGTACGGGTGGGGGTAGCGTTCGCTTTAGTTCAGATTCTTCGATCCCCCAGCACCTTCTCCAGCCTTCCATGATGCTCACCAAGCAGCCGCTCCGCCCCCGCGTGATCCACCTGCTTGTGATGCATAACGACCGCCGCCTTCACGCTATTTCCGGCGCGGCCAAGAAGTTCGAGCGCTTCGGCCCGGGCGAGCCCCGTCAGCGTCGTGATAATCCGGGCGCCCCGATCCCGCAGTTTCTCGTTTGTCGCCCGCAGATCGACCATCAGGTTTTCGTAGACCCTGCCCGAGCGGATCATCAGCACGGTCGAGATCGTGTTCAGGGCCATCTTGGTCGCGGTTCCCGCCTTCATCCGCGTTGAACCAGTGAGGACCTCCGGCCCGGTCGCCAGCACGATCATGTGGTCGGCTTTTTCCGGCTGCGGCACGGGCGAACAGGTCAGCAAGGCGGTCTTCGGGCGGCTCGAAAGCGCAGCGACAAACTCGAAGACGCCGTGGACATACGGCGTCGTCCCGCCCGCCGCGATCCCGATCACGCTGTCCTTCGAGTTCAGTTCTAAGGCTCGTAATTCACCCCACGCCCCGCGCGGGTCGTCTTCCTTGCCTTCGCTGCTCTTGCGGAGCGCCCCGTCCCCCCCCGCGATGATGCCGATGATGCGCCCCGGTTCAACCTGAAAAGTCGGGGGCGCTTCGGACGCATCGAGCACGCCGAGACGGCCCGACGTCCCGGCCCCGACATACACAAGCCTCCCACCCGAAACAAAGCCCGGCTCAGCCGCCGCGATGAAGGCATCAATCTGTGGCGCGGCACTTTCCAGAGCCGCGATCACCGCGCGATCCTCTTGCTGAATGACTTGGACGCACTGCGCGACCGACAGCGAGTGCAGGTCCATCGTGCGCGGGTTGCGCTGCTCTGTCAGGACATGCGAGCGATCGGGAGGCAGATGCGCCATGAACCAACCCTAGCGCAACTCAGGAGCCCCCTCCCCGAGGGAGGGCGTTGCGGGTGGGTCGGTTTTCTGATCTGCATTTGGACTATGTCAGCCAATCCCCGCCCACGCCCCCGAAATCGGTGCGGGACTGCGGACCCCGGTTACTCCCGGCAGCGTGATGGCCACGCGATCCTGGCAAAGCGCCCCCAGCACCGCAAACTCCATCGCTTCGCGGTACTCGCTCGAAAGCCCGAAGTCGTCGGAGATATGCACCGACGGAACGCCGTTTGCGCCAGCGTGCCGGACGAGTGCCGAAAACAAGGCCCGGTTCCGCGAGCCGCCGCCGGCGAGCAGCATCGGACCCGAGTTCGAACAGTGCCGGGCAATCACGGAAGCGATCGCGTCGCAGGCCGTTGCCGCGAGATCCTGAGCGGAGATCCGTGAGCGATACCTCTCCAGCCACGAGAACGATTCATCCCCCGTTCCAAGGCTGCGCCGACTCGTTCCCGATTCGGAAAGCGACTTGGCGAGCTCCGTTCCGGCAGCGGCATCTACCCGCCCTTTCGCTGCCTCGCGCCCGTCCTCGTCAAACTCACGCGCCAGCGTTTCTCGCGCGATGCGGTCGAGCAACTGATTGCAGGCGCAGATATCAAATCCGCGAACACCGTCCGCGGCTTCCGTCCGGCCGGCAAGCAACGTCGCGTTCGCGAAGCCGCCAAGGTTCAGGACGCAGCAGCCCCTCGCGAGTTCGGGCCGCTCCGCGAGCAGAATCTGATCGGCGAGTGGTGTGATTGGTGCGCCCTGCCCCCCGGCCGCAAGGTCCGCCCCGCGCAGGTCAAAAACCACCGGGACCTTCAGTTTCTGCACGATCGGCCAGGGATTCATCAACTGCCACGAGGCGGGCGGCGCATGAAACACCGTTTGGCCGTGCACGCACACCAGATTCGCGCGATCGGCACCGAGCAAGTCGGAGATTGCCTCTGCATGCAATGCGCCAAACTGCAGCGCGATCCGGGCGATCTCGTCCGCAGAGACCGGCTTCTGCTCGGCGAGAGCGCGAAGCGGCTCGCGGAGCGTGCCAAGCGAACGCGAGGCGCCTCGAACGAGCGAAGCTCGTAGCTCAAGTCCGCGGCCTTCGATCCGCACCAGAGCGCAGTCGATCGCATCGATGCTCGTACCCGTCATACACCCGACGACGAGCCGCGATTGGACCGCTTGGTCACCCACGCGTGCCGGCTCCGAACTCGTCGATCAGCCGCGTGTAGTGCGCCGAGCTCTTTGCCATTCCGCCCGGGCGCGAACGGTGCTTCCAGAGTCGTTCGTGCTCGGCCCGAACCGCGAGAAGGTTTGAGGTAAGGTCGGAACCGTGAGCCGCCGTGCCCTCACGCCGTGCCGCGGCACGTTCGCAAAGCACGCGTGCGCACATCGCGGTAAACGCAAGCTCTTGCTGCATCAGCTCTCCGGCTCCACTTGGAACCTTGGCCTCAAGCCACTGCGCCGCTGCCGCGCTTTCGCGCCAAAGCCCGGAGCTTCCCGGCTTCCACGAATCACTCCAGCCGAGCGTTGAATCCTGCAAAACCGCCGACGCGTTCTTGATCCGTGTCGGCTTTCCATCTTCGCCTGGCCGTCCGAAAATCTGCTTCTGGATCTTGTCGATCTCGCCCATATCTTCGAGCCACGTCGCGACCGCGCAGTTTCTGTCGCCAAAGACCTGAAGCGATTCCGCACTGGGGTCGCCGCCGCCCCCTTCACCGGTCCACGCGGAATTGAGCCCGTCCGCAAGCCCGTGAAGCGAAACGGGCCACTGCTGGCGATGACCCAGGTCGCCCCAGTCGGTGATGAGCATGCCCGTCGCGCCGTGGCGCATGCCCGCTTTCACGGCGACGTCGATGTTGCCGCGCCGTTCAACCGTGCGCCCGATGATGCTCCGCCACGAACTCGTTCCCGGGCAAACCCAGAACTCGCGCCCTGTGTGCTTGAGCGTGTGTCCCCATTGATCGAAATCACTGTCCGGTTCATATCCCCATGCAAGCGCAAGTAGATCGGAGGGCGCGGTCCCCATTTTGTTCGGATGAGAGAGCGCGATATCGGCCCAGAACATCGGCTTGAAGCCGTGGTGCCGCACCTGCTCCACGATCTTGTGGATGAAATCGAAGTACACGTCGGCCCGCCCGCGCTTCGCGACTTCATCCGCGCTCCGTCCCTGCCCCACATCAAACGTCTCATCGCAGTTGATGTTGACCAGTTTGCTTGAGAAGTGGGGGAGCAACTGATCGAGCATGTCTTTGACCAGCACGATCGAGCCCGGATCGGTCGGGCACAGGCTGAAGGGTCCCGGCCGCTCCCACTCCATGAACTTCCACGACTTCTCAAGGCTGTCGATCTCCGCCAGAGGCAGATATCGAGGCAGTTTCAGCCACGCCGATAAATGCCCGAAGCAGTTCTGGTTCGCCGCCAGCTCGATCCCGAGTTCGCGGCACCAGCCATCCAGTGTCTCATACTCCGCGCCGGTCATCGGCGACGCTTCTTGCCAGACCTCTTCATGCCCCACATACGCAAAGGTGTGCTCGGTGTACAACTGCAGGTGGTTGCACTTGAGCAACGCCAGGGTGTTGACGATCTCGCGTAAATGCTCCATCGTCGGCACGCGATCGCGCGAGATATCCAGCATCGCACCCCGCGTGGCGAACGCGGGGGCGTCCGAAATGTTCAGCGCGGGCACGCGTTCCCCGTACTGCCGCAGCAGCTGCGCCAGTGTTGCAGCGCCGTTCCGTAACCCTGCGAGTGTTCCCGCTGTCACCGTGATCGCCGGCGTTTCTCGCTCGCGGATCGCTATCCGGTAACCCTCTTCCGACTTGTCCTTGCCCAGCGCGCGATCCAGCGAGAGGCGGATCTGCGATTCTCTGTCATCGAACTCAAAGTCCGCGAAGCCCGCGGCACGCAGGATCGGCTCCACCACGGCGCGGAGCGGCCCCGCGTTTATGCAAAGCGGAAATGCGATGGGTGCGAAACCGCCGATTCGTTCCAGCGTTTGCGGACGAGGAAACAACAGCGGACGTTCGTTCTGCAAGTCTTTAGGTTTGTTGTGCTCGGTCAACCGTCTTCTCCGGCCTGCGCCCCATCAAGCAGACCAGCGAAGAGAGCGCTGTTCCGATGACAAGGTGCCAGGGCCAAGCGAGTTCCACACCCGCAAGCCCGACATGTGGCGACCATTGTTTCCAGATCGCGGGCTGAAGAAGCGTGATGACGGCAAATCCGATGAGAATTGCAGCGATTGCCGAGTCGGCGCTTCCTCGCTTTGTAAACAGAGCCGTTAAGAAAACGGCCAGCAAACCCGCATACGCGAAAGTCATGACCCCGAGCGCGAAATCGATCAGGTTCTGATTCGACGATCGCTGCCAGAAGATACAAAGGCACGAGAACCCCGCGAGAACCACCCCCCACATCACCACCGCCCAGCGCCCCGCCGCGACGTAGTGGTGCGGCGGGCGATCGGGCTTCCAACGCGAATAAAAATCCTTGATCGCCGTAGCGCCCATCGCATTTAACGCCGAATTCAGGCTCGAAATTCCCACCGACAGCAGGCCCGCCAACATCAGCCCCGACAGCCCCGGAGGCATCTCGCGCAAGATAAACGTCAGAAACACTCGGCGCGAGTCCGTGGGTGTGTACGACGGCCCCGCCGCCCCCATCACATGCGGCAACTTGTAATACACAAACAGCAGCAGCCCAATCACCATGAACATGGCGACGATCGGGATTCCCATCACGATCGCCAGCACAGCCGATTGGCCGCCCTTGATCGCGTTCTTGCACGTGAGCATCCGCTGCGCCAGATCGTGATCGGTTCCGTACGAGGCCAGCCCCATGAGCGTGAACGCGAAGATTGAAGTCCAGAGCGTGTACGGCAACGCCGCGTGTGCGCCTGTATTGACCAGAAGCAACTTCGAGGTACCTCCCTCGCCCGCCGTACTCAGCGTTTCGACAATCTGCGGCACACTCAACGGGATGCGATAGAGCAGCAGCCAGATCGCCGCACCGACCGCCAGCAGCAGCACAATCGTTTGGACGACCTCGGTCCAGATCACGCTCGCGATACCGCCCGCGAGCGTGTACGAAACGGAGATCACGACCAAGGCGATGCACGAGACGATCAGATGCCACTCGGGCTGCGCATCGCCGTGGTCACCAAATAACAGCAGCGAAAGCGGGATGGCAGCGATGTAAATTCGCGCCCCGCTCGCGAACACCCGCCCGATCATGAATGTGGCGCTGGCCGCCGTCTTGGCCCCTTCGCCCAGCCTCTGTCCGAGCAACTCATAGATACTCGTGACATTCGCCCGGTAGAACGCCGGGATGAAGAACGCCGCGACAATGCCGATGGAGAGCAATCCACCCAGGTTCGTCAGGAGGTACGTCAGATCGCCCGTGTACGCGATCTGCGGCACCCCAATAAACGTCGCCACCGACAGCGAGCTGGCAATGATGGACAAGGCCACCGCAAAGACCGGCATCCGGCGTCCGCCCAGGAAGTAGTCCGCCGTGTCCTTCTGCTCCCGGCGCGAGAAGGCGATGCCGCTGATTGTCAGGATGACGAGGTAGAGCCCCAGCACACCCCAGTCGAGGGGCCTCAAAGAGCTTGTAACGGCGTCGGGCATGCGGGGAAGCTATCGCCACGTCGCCCAAGGCACCAAAAAAGAAAAAACTCACCAGCGAATTCCGCCCGCGGGTGAGTCATAGGAGGAGAGAGACAAGAACTTTTCGAGGGCTGGCTGGTTTCCCAGCTTCCCTCTGTAAACCCGGCTACGTGTTTCCGCCCGCAGCCGAGTCAATAGGAGGAGAGAGACAAGACAATTCAAACATGCCACCGCTTTTTGGACATGCCACCCATCTGTGAGGAATATTTCGACTTTGTGGGAAGCGTTGATTTAAGTGCTTGTCCGGACTGGTCTTAAGAATCTGCCTAAGTCCGAAAAAAAGCCCAAGGCAAACGCCTCGGGCTCACTTCTTCAGAATCCAAACCCCCAGCGGGGGCAGCAGTCTGGTCGTTATCGGGCGATGGCCCGGTCGTACAACTTGCCGCAAAATTCCCAGTTGATGAGGTTGAGGAAGGCGTTGACGTAGTCAGCCCGCTTGTTTTGGTACTTGAGGTAGTACGCGTGCTCCCAGACGTCGATTCCGAGCACGGGCAAGGCTCCGGTCACCATCAGGTCCTGCTGCTTTTCGCCCTGAAAGAGCAGCAACTGCTTCGACCAGGGCTCAACGGCCAGCCAGCCCCAGCCGCCACCTTCCACCGACGCTGCCGTGGCCTTGAACTGGGCCACAAACTGCTCGTACGAGCCGAACGACTTCTGGATGGCCTCTGCCAGCTTCCCGCGAGGCGAGCCTCCTCCGCCCTTCCCGGGCGGGGCCATCATGTTCCAGAAGAGGCTGTGGTTGATGTGCCCTCCCCCGTGGAACGACACTTGGTTCGCCCAGAACTTCACAAGGGCGGAATCGCCCGCAGCCGTCCGGATTCGTGCCAGCTCGGCCAGGGCCTTGTTGAGCCCGGCGACGTACGCCGCGTGGTGCTTGTCGTGGTGGATCTCCATGGTCTTGGCGGCGATGTGGGGCTCCATCGCGTCGAACGGGTACGGCAGGGCTGGGAGGATGAATTGGCCGGTGGCTTCGTCGAACACTTTCAGCTCGGCAGGGGCAACGTTGCCGGGAATGATCGCGGAGGGCGGCCCCTTATCGGGAAGCACCTTGGGGGCTGTGGGTGAAGTTGCGGGCGGGCTTGGCTGAGAAGATGGCTGAGAGGTTGGCTGGCCCATGGCAACGCCTGCGACAGCGAACGCTCCGAATCCAAGTGCCGCGAGAGCTTCGCGCCGGGCCAAATGTGTCGAAGCGTTTTGTATCTTTTCGTGGTGGTTCATATTGAGTTTCCCGAAATGTGATGTGGTTCGACTGCTCTCGGTTTTCTGAAGCCGTGCGCTTCGGGTTGCAGGTGGACTGGCATTTTGCGGCGCAAACAGCCCGGAATCCGGACTCATTTTTTGCGGACGTACCGGATGATCTTCAGTCCTGGGATTTTGGGATACGCCGCGAGAGCACCGCCTTGGAACTGAAACCTGCGGGTATCCCTGGCGCCCGGCGATTCGACGAGCAGTTGGCCCGAGGCCTTGTACACCCATGTTCCTTCGACGTGCTGTGTTACGTCATCATCGCCGGCCGACAGGGTTCCATCGGCGTTGATCTCAACCTCGACGGGTGCGGCCCGGAGTCTTTCGGCGAACTGCTTGGCGATGGTGTCGATCTGATCTTCCCTCGGCTTCTGACTCGATCGCTCCGCAGCGGCACGAACGGCGTTGTACGCCGCGTCGTCGATCGAGTCCTTGTCGAGCACCCACTTTCCCACGACATCGGCAGGGTCGCCGTCTTTCTCACAGCCGAGTAGCGACAAAGACAGAGCGAACCCAAGAAGGGCCACGGCCGCCCTCGCAATCAGCGAAAATCGCATAGCACCCGCTCCTTTTCTGTGGGCAGTTTGGCCCCACCGACGCGATCAAATTATCACAAAGCAGCGACGCGTGCACAATCTCGATCGGGTTGCTTTCAGGTGTATCGCCTGACGGTGCGGTGACTTCGGTGCCGATGTCTGCAACGTCCCCCCTGTCCCTTCACTTCGCTCGGGCTCGTACGGTCAGGTCTCGCCGGCATGAAAGGTCTCTTTGTCAACGCAACGTCTCGGACGAAAGCGAAATAGCGGAAATGAAAAACCGCCGCAACGAGGGTTGCGGCGGCGAGTGGAATCAGAGTGAGTTTCGGTGACTTAGTTTGACTCGCCGACCTGCCAGCGGAAGAAGGCGATGACGTTCGCCTTCGGGCCGACAAGGTCCTTGACCTTCTTGGTCGGGTCCATGATGAAGGGCTGTTCCATGAGGGCGATTTCTTCGAAGAACTTGCGCATGCCGCCCTCGACCATCTTCTCGGCGATTTCCTTGGGCTTGCCGGATTCCATCGCTTGCTCGATGCGGAACTTGCGTTCTTTCTCGACCACAGCCGCGGGAACATCGTTGGCCGACACGCCCTGCGGACGCGGAACGGCGGCAACGACGTGCATGCAAATCTGGCGGATGGTGTCCTGGCTGATGCTGCCTTCGGCCTGAACGAGCGAGCCGGTCTTGCCGTCGTGGTGGACGTACGCGCCGAACTGGGTCTTGCCCGCTTCGCCGAGGAGCTTGTGGCCCCGGGCGAAGGAACAGTTCTCGCCGGTTGCGATACGGACATCATCGATGGCGGCTTTGATCGCCGGGGTCTCGGCGACGGCGCCCGCGTGGGCCTCGACCGCGAGCTTGGCGACCTTGTTCACCATGGTCACGAACTGCTCGTTCTTGGCGGTGAAGTCGGACTCAGCACGCACCTCGACAATGGTCGCGGCGGTGTGGTCGTCGTTCACATAGATTCCGATGCGGCCTTCGCCGGCGGCGCGGTCGGTACGGCTTTCCATCTTGCCCTTGAGCTGCTTGCGCAGGATCTCTTCGGCCTTCTCGGGGTCGCCACCGGCCTCGACGAGGGCGGCTTTGCAGGCCATCATCTGAAGGCCCGTCTTGTTGCGGAGGGCCATCACGTCTTTGCTGTTGATCTCTGCCATGGGAACTGTTCCTTGCCGCGCCGAGTTCACGGCGACGGATCGTGCTGCCTGCAAAATCTGTTCGAAAGACGCTCCCCGTTGCGGGTTTCAAGATTGAAACACGAGCGGGCGAACGAGGCTGATTACTGAGCGGCCGAGGCGCCTTCGGGCACTTCCTGCGTCGCGATTTCGCTGGCGCGGGTTGTGGGCCGGCGGCTGCTGCGGCGCTGCTGATCGCCGCGGCCGGGGCCGGAGGCATCATCGCCGCCGCTACCGCCCGAGGGATTCTCTCCGTTGACCTGACGGGCCGACTTGCCGTCGACAACAGCGAGGCAGAGTTCGCGAACGACCACATCAATCGACTTCATCGAGTCGTCGTTGCCCGGGATCGGGATATCAACGAGTTCCGGATCGCCGTCGGTATCGATAAGGGCGATGGTGGGGATGCCGAGCTTGCGGGCTTCCTTGAGCGCCGTGACTTCGTGCTTCACGTCGATGACGACGAGAGCGCCCGGAAGCTTTTCCATCTTGCGGATGCCGTCGAGGTTGCGCTTGATCTTGGCGAGCTCGCGCTTGAGCTGGCTTTCCATCTTCTTGGAATAGCTGGCGAAGTTGTCGGCGGTCTGGATCGCTTCGAGTTCTTCGAGGCGCTTGAGGCGGAGGCGGATGGTGCGGAAGTTGGTGAGGGTGCCGCCGAGCCAACGTTCGGTCACATAGTGCATCTTGGCGTCGCCGACGCGCTGTTCGAGCACGCTCTTGGACTGACGCTTGGTGCCTACGAAAACCACGTCCTTGCCCGACGCGACCGTTTTCGCGATGAACTTCTTCGCGAGGAGGAGACCCTTGACGGTCTCCTTGATATCGATGATGTGGATGCCGTTGCGCTTGCCGTAGATGTACGCACCCATCTTGGGGTTCCATCCGCTGGCGCGCTGTCCGAAGTGAATACCGGCTTCAATCAGATCCTGGACGAGTGTGTTGGCCATGGGCCACCTTTTCTCTCTTGCAGCGACACCGGCAAGGCTCTGATCGGTCGGAACCCCGACCACACGGCCGGGCGTTACGCGAGCTTGCCCAAGGGCGCTTCTGTGTTCGGTCTGGGCAATTTGCCTTCGACCGTCTTTGTGTTCCGCTAGGGCTCCCGAAAAGGAACGCCCGGGCCCGACGCCGATCTGCGTCAAGCCGAAAACTATAGGTTCGCGCTCTCCCGCTCGGCAAATTTCCGGCGGGCGGGTGATCAAACTCCCTGTAAACTCAGGGTTTGGGCTCGATCGAGACGGGAGCCTGGCCGCCCGAGGCCGCGTTGGTGGGTGCCGCCGTCGCCGGCTGATTCGAGCCATTTTCGCCCGGGGGCGAAGAAGTCGCGTTCGGGTTGGTGATGCCATCCAAGGCGGCCGAGATGGTGCTGCTCGGCACCAGCTTTGGCGTCCACGGATCCTGCTCCATGTATTCCCAGCCGCCGCCCAGCGACTTGTAGAGGCTGATCATGCTGGTGAGCGTGAGGGTCTGGCTGATGACGGCCTGATCCTGCGCTGTGAAGAGAATCAACTGGTTGTCCAGCACGGTGCGGAAGTCGACGTTTCCGGTCTGGTAAAGATCTTCGGCGAGCTGCACCGCGCGTGCGCTGGCCTCGACCGAGCGGGTGAGTGCGCCGTAGCGCTGCTGCTCGCTCACCATCTGCAGAAGCGATGATTCGACATCCTCGAACGATCCCAGCACTGTCTGCTCGTAGATGATCATCGCCTGCTCCGCCCGAGCGTCGGCGACCTGGATGTTCGAGCGAATCTTGCCCCAGTCGAGGATCGGCCAGCTCACGCCCGGAACCACGTTCCAATAGCGGCTGCTCATATTCCAGAAGCTGCCGAACTGATTCGATTGCAATCCGAATGCCGCGGTGATCGAAAAGCTTGGATACAGATCCGCCGTCGCAACGCCGATTCGGGCCGTCTGCGAAGCGAGCGAGCGTTCCGCGGCGCGGATGTCGGGGCGGCGTTTCAGCAGCTCGGACGGGATACCCACGTTGACGAGGGCCGGCGCGTTCGGAAGCTTGGCGCGGGGCGACAGTTCTTCCGCAAACGTGCGGGGCGGCTTGCCGAGCAGCACTCCCAGGCGGTTGATCGCGCGCTCGATCTCGGTCTTGATCGGGAAGAGCTGCGCGGTGCGATTCTCGAGCTGCGCCTTGGCCTGGGACACATCGAGCTCGCCGACCAGCCCCGCGCGGAACCGGCTTTCGGTCAGTCGAAGCGAATCCTGCTGCGCCTTCACCGCGTTCTCGGTGACGCTCAAGCGTTCCTGCTGGCCCCGCAACGCCACGTAGTTGCTCGCGACTTCCGCGAGCAGCGAGATCATGACGTCGCGCCGGCTTTCGATCGTCTGCCCGATGATCGCGTCGGCCGCTTCGACCCCGCGTGCGGTCTTGCCCCAGAAGTCGATCTCCCACGAGGCATCAAATCCCGCCGTGTAAAGATCGGTGCCGCCGCTCGGATTCGGTCCGACAAAGCCGATGTTGTTGCTGTTGCGGGAACGCTGGTAGTTTCCTCCCGCGCCGACGGCCGGGAACCAATCAGCGACCACGATGCCTCGTGCGGCACGGGCTTCCTTCACGCGTGCCTGCGCGAGCTGCAGATCAAGGTTGCCTACCAGGGCTTTCTCGATTAGAGAATCAAGCTGCGGGTCACCAAGCTGCTTCCACCATCCCGCGAGCTCGACATCGCCGGGTGCCGGGACGGATTTCACATCCGGCACGGCGCCGGTCGGTACGGCAGCGAAATCGGCCGGAGAAGTCGTTTCCGGCGGCCCCTTGTAATCCGGGCCGACCTTGCAACCGGAAAGCGACAGAACTGTCCCGCAGACAAGAGCCAGGACAAGCGCGTTCGATCGGGAATTCATTGCGTTCATTGCTGGGCGAAAAGTCACTTCTTGCTCTCCATGGCCGGCGAACCCGGTCCGTTGGCCTTGTCGCCCTCGGGGGCGGACTCAATGTATACATCCATCTGCTGCCCTACGAACACCGGCAGATCTTTCGGATCAAACGAGAAGAGCACCTGCAGCACCCGCGTGTCAACTCGCTCGCTCGAATCGCCGGTAAGCGACTTCTTCGGGACCACATACGGCTCAAACCGGACAAACGCCAGAGCCGCTTTGATGTCGCGGTTGCCGCGAAGATACCCCTCGGCCTTCGCGCCGGCGCGAACACGCCACGCGTCGTTCTCATCGACGTCGACGCGCACATGCAGAGGCTCGACCGCTCCCAGCAGGATGAGCGGCGTCGCCAGCATCCCGGCTGCCGCGAACTCACCCCGTCGCACCTTGACCTGAAGCACCCGCCCGTCGATCGGCGCACGGATGATCCGGCGATCGATCTCGGTCCGGACCTGCTGGACATTGGCCGCGGCAGCGAAGACCTGCGCCTTGGCGACTTCGATCTCCGGCTTCCACGCGCCCGCCTTCAGGAGCGCGAGCGCCGCCTGGGCTTCATCGAAACGGCTCTTCGCCACGAGAACCGCAAAGCGACGGCGCGACATCTCCTCTTCGGAACGTGCCCGCGGATCCTGCACCCGTTCCATGATCGAGACCTGATTCTGAAGGTCGTCCATCGTCGCTTTGGCGGCTTCGACACGGGCAGACGCGGGCGGAAGCTCCTCGGGTCGCGGCATGGATTCGAGGCGCTTGAGGCTCTGCTGCGCCGCTTCGAGCTCCGCCTCTTTGACCGCGAGCTGCGAATTCTGATCGCGGCTATCGAGCACGAACAGGATGTCGCCCGCCTTCACGCGATCGCCCACACGCACATCAACCCTGTCCACTGTTCCGGCGATGGGCGTGCCGATGGCGATGTTTTCTGAATTGGCTTCGATGATGCCCGAACCCGCGACGCGTGATTCAAACGGCGAAGTGGGGGGCATTACCACCGGCAGCGAGGGCGGCTTGGGCTGGCTGCTGCGCACGACGATCGCCATCGCGAAGAGCATTCCCGCGATCGCGATCAATGGAATCAGAAAAGTCCGGATCATGAATGCCCTCCGCCGCTCTGTGCGCTCTGCATATTCGGACCGTACAGCTCCTTGGCGGAACCGACGATCTTGTCGACCTGCCCGTCGTCCATGTGCGCGATGCGATCCGCAAAGTCGAAGATTCGATTGTCGTGGGTGACGACAACCAGCGAGCGATTGCCGCTCATCGCGACACCCTTCAGCAGTTCGACGATCTTGTGCCCCGTCTCGTGGTCGAGGGCGCTGGTCGGCTCGTCGCAGACGATAAGCCTGGGATCGTGCACGAGCGCGCGGGCGATCGCGACGCGCTGCTGCTGACCGCCCGAGAGCCGGTTTGGCGTGTCCTGCACGCGCTGCCCGAGCCCGACAACATCCAGCATCTCTTTGGCTTTTTTGAGCGCCGCGTGACGGTTGACACCATTCAGCAGCAGCGGCACCGAAACATTCTCCGCGATCGTGAGCGTCGGGATGAGATTGAACGATTGGAAGACAAACCCGATCGTTTGTCCGCGGAAACGGGTGCGCTGGCGCGAGTTCATCGCCGAGAAATCCTGGCCGAACACCGTGCACTCGCCCTGATCGCGATCGAGCACGCCGGCGATCACGCTGATCAGCGTGGTTTTTCCGCAGCCCGAAGGCCCGACCAGCATGAGCAATTCGCCTTCGTAGACATCAAGGTCGATGCCTCGAAGCGCCCGAACCACCGACGTGCCGGTGCCGTAGTTCTTCACCACGTTGCGGCAGCGCACCGCGAGCTTTCGCCCCCCGCCCCCAAGGGTGTCCGCCTCTCCGAGTTGTGTTGGCACTGCCGTCGTCATGCTTTATCCCTTGAACACTACCGCGGGTTCGAGCGCCACAACCTTGCGCACGCTCAGCATCGCCGCCAGCATGCAGATGATCACCACCGCGCCTCCCGACAGGACCAGGATCTGCCACGTGATCCAGAACGCGAGCTGCGTCCCGCCCATCGAGATGCCGAACACCGTCGCGGCACCGGCCCCGATCCCGAAGCCGATGCACCCGACCGAGAGCGCCTGGAGCAGGATCATCATCATGAGGGTCGTGTCGCTGGTTCCCATCGCCTTGAGCGTTCCTAGATATTTCAGGTTGTCGATTGTGAAGGAATAGAACATGAACCCGGTGATCAGGGTTCCGATGATGAAGCCAAGCGATACAGCGATCCCGAAGTTGATGGGAATGCCGGTGTACTTGAGGAAATAGTTGACCGTGAGCAACTTGAACTGATCCGCTGTGTATGCCGCGAGGCCGGTCCGCTCTGTGATTCGTGCGCGAAGAGTTTCAAGATTCTCCCCCGGCTCGGCTTTTACGAGTACGAACGAAAGCAGTTTGCGTTCCTTTGGGGCAAAGGTGACGGCACGCGAGTAGGTGGTGAAGATATTGGGCTGCGACTGGAACGTGCGCGAGCCGCGCGAAATGCCGACGACGACGGCCCGGTGGTCGTTCAATTCGAGCGTGTCGCCGATCTTGAGGGGGATCTTGGGGTCGCCGGGCTTCTTGCCGGCGCGCGCGAGCTTGTCGGTCGCGCCCTCGACATCCACGATCACCGAATCCGCCATGCGCAGATCGGCGAGGTTGCCCTCGATCATCTCGCCCGGGCCGCCGATCAGCGTCGAATCATCGAGGCCGTAGAGATTGCAGTTCTGAAACAGCCCGTTGTCCATGCGGGCGCGGATCATGCCCTTGTAGAGCGGCACCGCCGACGCCACACCCGGCACGCCCCGCACCTCGAACAATTTCGTATCGGTCAAAGGCTTGGTGTCGTCGATGAACTGCACCTTGCGGTCCATTACCCAGATATCCGGGTAGTTCATGTCGGTGATGACGCCGAACGTGCGCGCCATCAGCCCGACGAAGATCGAGCCCTGCTGTGTAATCACCAGCGACGCGAGCGTCACGCCCATGACAATACCAAAGAACTTGGCCTTGTCGTTGAAGAGCATCTTGAGGGCAAGAAAGTACATCGCGTTCCCTGTGTTCTCCGATCCGCGGCGACTGGCTCGCGGCGGGGTCTGATGCCTAACTGTTGTTCGTCCGCCGATTCTTGTTCTTCTCACGCGCTCCGCGCTCGAGCCCGTCGAACGCCGCGAGCGAAAAACGCGTGATGTGGTCGGTGAGAAATTCCAGATCGAACGGGAAGCCGTCCTTCCGCTCGGTGTAGAGCCGCTTGATCATCGAGTTGCAGTGGTGGTAGTGGAGAGCCTGCCCGATGACGCTCGCGGCGCACGCTTCCATTTCATCGCCCTTCACGCTCGGCGCGAGTTCGCGGACGATCGCGCACAATGCTCCGAACTGCGGCCTCACCCCTTCTTCGATGAGCAGGGTCAGCGCCGGTGTCGGCTCGGTCATTTCACGCGAGATCAGCCGCCCGTGCCACTTGGGCCGCTTGCAATCCAGCATCTTCGCGAGAAACGCCCGCACGAACGCCCGAAGTTTGTCCTTCGCCGGAGCGTCGGGTTTCAGACCGCCGTGATGCGGGTAATGCTCGATCGAGTACCGGTGGGCGTGACGCAGCGTTTCGAGGTAGAGCGTTTCCTTGTCACGGAAGTGGTAGTTCACTGCCGCGATGTTGGCTCCGGCCCGCGCGCAGATGTCGCGAACGGTCGCCTTGGCGAAACCGTGCTCGGCAAATTCCTCGCCCGCGGCATCGATGAGCCGCGCCCGGGTATCGGGGCTCGATTCGACGTCGGGCGACTTGCCGGTCTTCCTGGCAATTGGCGGGGAGGCCGGCTTTGGCTGAGTGCGTGTTCGTGTCATCAAACGTCCGATTCAAACGGATGTTTGACGGCCATGGCCCCGGGGTCAATCCCGGTGGGACGGATTCAGAGGATCTTTACAGAGACTGGCTCCCCGCGATCCTCCTGGGCGTGCGCAGGAAAAAAGGCGCCGCAAAGCGCCTTTCCATTCGTGCCGTCCAATACGGGCGGAAGGAGTCGAACCTTCAACCTCCTGATCCGTAGTCAGGTGCTCTATCCAATTGAGCTACGCCCGCGCTGCAGGCGACCGTTCACCTGCGGGGAGCAAGGATAGCGGGCTTCCGAGCCGCGGCAAGCCTTCCGGCTTGTCTGTGAGCCGATGGGCTTGATTCCGGCGATCAGAATGCGAATCATTTAGGCCCCACTCCGGACGCTGGTCCGGCAGTCGGGCCTGACTCAAGTCGATCAAGGAATCCAATGGCTCACTCGCTCTCCGCCCAGAAACGCGTCCGTCAGAATGAAGCCGCCCGCGCCCGCAACCGCTGGCGCCTCCGCACCATGCGCGACGCCATCAAGGATTTCAACGAGAAGGTGCTGCACGGCACGGCCGACGAGGCCAAGACCGCCCTTGCGAAGGTCGCCCAGATCATCGATCGCACGGCCTCGAAGGGCGTGATCCACAAGAACCAGGCCGCCCGTCGCAAGAGCCGCCTCGTCACGAAGCTCAAGGGCAAGCAGACCGCAAAGCCCGCCGCGAAGACGACCAAGGCCAAGTGATTCACCTGTCTTTTACTGCGACCGCTCGAAACGAGCGGTCGTTTTCTTTTTTGGCGCAGAATTCGGCCGGATCGGAACCAGGCGCCGACGTGCGGCGGCGATAGGCTTGCATCGGAGGAGTGAATGCCCGGATCTCCGCTTCCACGCACGCCGAGCGCCAGCAAGAATCAAATCGATCTGCACCGCGAACCGGGCTACTGGCGCCTTTCGATGGCGCCGCTGCACATTCTGGTTTTTCTGCTGCCATTGATCATCGTCTACGAGTTCGGTTCGCTGTGGTACCTGCAGGATGCGACCGGCGTGATGCGAACGGTGAGCGCGCGGAATCTGCTCGGGCGTTTCTTTGATGTGTTTGGGGCTTCGAGCTTCCATCTGCCGGCGATCACGCTCGTGGTGATCCTTCTGCTCTGGCACTTTCTGAATCGTGATCCGTGGCGGATCCGGCCGTCGGTGCTGCTTGGAATGGCCTTGGAATCGTGCATTCTCATGATTCCCCTGCTGGTGCTCGGGCTGATCATGCACACAAAGAGTCAGCCCGGCGGCATGGTGGCGATGGCGCTCCAGCAGTCCCCCGTTGACATCCGTTCGTTCTCCTGGCAGGAGCGGTTGACGCTGTCGATCGGTGCCGGCCTTTACGAAGAGCTTGTTTTTCGGCTGGTCATGATCACGGCCGTGCACATGGTGCTCTGCGATGCGATGCGCGTGCCGCGGCACACATCGGCCATCATCGCGTGCGTTGTTTCGGCGCTCGCGTTCGCGCTGTATCACGATGTGTCGCTGGCGGGGCTTCGCAACGGGACCAATATCGCCAGCGCGATCTTCCTGACGGCCGCGGGCCTGTACTTTGCAGGGCTGTTTCTTGTGCGCGGGTTCGGGATCGTCGTCGCGACGCACGCGCTCTACGACATCGTCGTGCTGGTCGTGATTACGGCAAAGCAGTAGGGTGATGCCCCGCTCTTGGGCCGAAACGCACGCGGCAGAAGGAATTCAGACGCGATCGGAAGGCCCCGAGGGAGAAGCCGGGTGGGGCCTCTGGACACATCGTTTTGCAGGCGTTCGATGCGTGAACGTGGGGCGCTTTCACCGGGCGCAAGCGGTTGACCCGGTCGGCATTCGCCCTATTGTCTTGCCTGTCCTAGATCGCGTTTTCCCGCGATACTAAATGCACCTGGCCCCATCGTCTAGCCTGGTCTAGGACGTCAGGTTCTCATCCTGAAAACAGGGGTTCGAATCCCCTTGGGGTCACTTGAACACCCCGCGAGCAATCGCGGGGTTGTTTGTTTTGGCGCGCACGTGGCGAGGGCTACCCGTGAAGCTTCTTCACCGCGTCCGCCAGCTTCTTCATTGCGCCGTCGATCTTCGATTGCTGCTTCGGGTCCTTCAGTGTGCCGTCGGCATTGAACGCGTCGTGTGCCGCGGCAACGGCGACCTGTTCGGGTAGAACGATCACGCCGATATTTCCAAGGATCGCGCGGAGATGAACCAGCCCGCGAAGCCCACCGAGCGCTCCGCTTGAAGCGCTGAGGAGCGTCGCGACCTTGCCCTGGTACGCAGCGAGTGGAGGCTCGTTGGGCACAGGGCGCGAAACCCAGTCGATTGTGTTCTTGAGCAGGGGCGTGACCGAGCTGTTGTATTCGGGAGAGGCGATGAAGAAGCCCTGGTGCTCGATGAAAATCTTCTTGAGCTTCATCGCGTTCTCGGGGATGCCGCTTTCCTTCTCAAGGTCCTGATCCACGATCGGGAGCGGAAAGTCGCGGAGCTCGAGCACGGTGACCTGCGCGCCGGCTGCCTTTGCCGCCTCGGCGGCGGCATGCAGCAGTTTTCGATTGAACGACTCTTTGCGGTTGCTGCCGGCGAACGCGAGAAGTCGTGGTGTTGTGCTCATCGAAAGCGCTCCGTTGTCTTTCATTCAATTCCGGGACGAACACAACCGTAGCGTGCGACACGGGCTCGCCGGTGCAGCGGGGCGGAATGTCGTTACCATGCCCATTCCGTATCGGAGTCGTGCATGAAGCGCCAAGTCAGCCCGGAGGTGATGGATGATCCGGCGTTGGCACCGGAGGCTCTCGCTTCCGCGCTGGCAGGGCTTTCGAGGCTGAACTCCGTTTCCGGGTCGTTCCGTCGGATCTTCCGGGAGATCGAGTCCGAGCAAAGAAGACGAGGCCGCCCGCTTCGCGTGCTGGATATTGCGTGTGCGCGGGGCGATTTCGTGCTTGCGGCGGCACGCGAGGCCCGTGAACGCTCCCTCGCCGTGTCATTTTCCGGATGCGATATCAACCCGCACGCCATTGAACTCGCGAAGGCACGGGCATCCGCCCGGTCGCTGCCGAGCGACTTCTTCCTCCACGATGCGGTAGCGACTCCGCTGCCCGAAGGCTTTGACATGTGCGTGGCAAGCCTTTTTTTCCATCACCTGACGGAAGTCCAGGCACTCGACCTGCTGCGGAACATGTCGCTGAAATGCCCGTGCGTGATCGTGAACGATCTTGTCCGCTCCCCGTTGAATCTTGCGTCGATCGCATTGGCGAGCCGGATCTTGACGCGAAGCCCGGTCGTGCACACCGATGCGGCGCTCTCGGCCCGGGCCGCGTTTACACGCGATGAATTGCTGGGATTCGCGGATCGCGCGGGTTTGGAAGGTGCAACGATCAAGTTCGGCGGCATCTCACGCATGATGCTTGTCTGGAGAAAGACTCTCTGAACGTCCGACCCCCAACTTCGCAGGATTCCACAAGGTGGGACGTTGCGGTTATCGGCGCGGGTCCGGCCGGAACCGCTGCGGCGTTTGCGTGCGCTGCGCTCGGGCTGCGAACGCTGATTGTCGAGAAGGCGGCCTTCCCACGCGACAAAGTCTGCGGCGGGTGCGTTTCCCCTTCCGGAATGAACAGTTTGAGGCAGATGGGTCTCGAGCAAGCGATCCGCCGCGTCGCTTCGCCCATTCACTCGTTCTCGCTCGCGGCACGCGGCCGGCGACTTGGTGTTTGCCTTGACCAGCAGGGTGCCGCGATCGGACGCGATGTGCTCGACTCGATGTTGCTCGATCACGCCGCGATGCACGGGGCGGTGGTGAGGCAGAACTCTGTTGCCACCTTGGTCGAATCATCCAACGACGGCTGCACGATCGGTGTTTCGGATCGCGAAGGATCAGAAGAGATTTCGGCAGCGGTTGTCATCGTGGCCGACGGCCTCGCCGGCAACTTTCTTCCGCGCGATGGACGCTGGGAATCGCGTACCGCGAAGGGTTCGTACTTCGGCGTCGGCACCCGTCTGCCTCCTGGAACAGCGGGCGCGCTTTGCGAACCGGGCACAATCGCCATGCGCTGCGGCTGCGCGGGCTACTTCGGCGCGGTGCTGCTGAATGACGGCTCCGTTGATGTCGCGGCGGCACTTTCGCCCGAGAAGACGAAGCAACTGGGCGGTCCGGGGGCTGCGGTTCGGCAACTCGCGATTGAATCCGGATCTCCCGAGCACGCCGACGTGCTCGCGACGGCTCGCTGGCGCGGCACACCCCTGTTGACCCGCAGGCGAATAGTCGAGGCCCCGGGCATCTTCGTTGTCGGCGATGCTGCCGGCTATGTCGAGCCATTTACGGGTGAAGGAATGTCGTGGGGGCTCGCGGCAGGGCTTGCGGTGGCGCGCCACGCCGATGCTTCCTTGACTCGGCGGTATCAGCTCGGAGCCTGGACGAACGAGTGGAAGCGCCTCGCCGACCGCCGTCGAGTCGCGTGCCGTGCAACTGCGATCGCGCTCCGCAGTCCGACACTGATTGCGGTTTCCATTCGGATTGCGAATGCGATTCCTGCCGCGGCACACGCGTTGTCCTCCGTTGTCAGCGGGCCGTGGCGGATGAGTGTGCCGGAGCGCGTGCGTGCATGAATTCTGATCTCCCGGCAATTCTGGGCCTTGGCACGGCAGCGCCCGATCGCCCTTTCTCGCAAGAGGAAGCACTTTCTCTCGCGCTGGAACTTTCGCCCCCGGAGTCGGACGATCGCCGGCGCCAGGTAGAGATGATCTATCGCCGGAGCGGGGTCGAGTCACGCGGCACAGAAGCGGCGCACTCTGTTTCGGCGATCGAAGCGGGTGCGGACACGCCGAGCTTTTCGCCGGCATCGCTGAGTTGTCCGAGCGGACCGGGAACCGCGGCACGGATGGCGATTTACTCGAAGTGCGCGACGGCGCTCGCGCTGCGTTCGACGCGGGCGGCGATGAGCGATGCCGCGGTGTCGCCGGAATCGATCACGCACCTTATCACCGTGTCGTGTACCGGCTTCGCGTCGCCCGGGTGGGACTTTGAAGTGGTGGACAAACTCGGTTTGCCTCCCGGCGTGCAGCGGACCAACGTCGGGTTCATGGGTTGCCACGCCGCGATCAATGGTTTGCGGGTGGCGGATTCGTTCGTGCGTGCAAATCCGAAGGCCCGGGTGCTGGTTTGTTGCACCGAGATCTGCTCCGTGCATTTCCGCTATGACGCGCGTCCGGATCAGGTTGTTGCCAATGCGCTCTTTGCGGATGGTTCCGGTGCCGCAGTGATCGGCATGGGTGATAGCGGACTCCCGCGTATCGCTTCGACATCGTCACGAATCATCGAGGAATCTCGCGATCAGATGGGCTGGGCGGTGGGTGACCACGGATTTGAGATGAACCTCGGTATCGAGTTACCGGGGACGATCCGACGCCACGCCGGAACATGGGCACGGGCGTGGCTCGCCGAGCAGGGCCTCACAATCGATCAGATCGGCTCGTGGGCGGTGCATCCGGGCGGCCCGAAGATTCTCGCAGCGGTCGCGGAGGCGCTCGATCTGCCCGGGACGACGCTCGATGTTTCCCGGCAGGTGCTCGCTTCGCGGGGCAACATGTCGAGCGCAACGGTGCTTTTCATCCTCGATGCTCTGCGATCGTCCGGCCGGCTGCGTCCGCCCTGTGTTCTCATGAGCTTCGGGCCGGGAATCACGGCCGAAGCTCTCCTGCTTAAATGAAAAGCCCCGGCAAGGTGCCGGGGCTCTCTGAAATCGCATGAGATTGCTTCGATCACTCGGCGCAGATCAGGTCGTTGTACGCGGAAGCAAAGAGCGAGAAGTCCGCATCGTCCGTCAGCCCGTCGCCGTTGAGGTCGGCGCGGAAGTCGATGAGGTTGTTGTACGAAGGCACGAAGATCGTGAAGTCGGCATCGTCAACCACATCGTCGCCGTTGTAGTCGGCGGGGCAGCTGTGGTCCTGCGTCAGCGACAGGTCGTCGATGTAGATCGTATTGGTGCCAGCGCCACCGCCCGATTCGCCGCCCCAGCGACCCGGGGTGACCTTCACGCGGCTCGGATACGGGGGAACGCCGTAGGGGGGTGGGCCGTTGTTGACGAAGCAGCCACCGTCGCAGTTTTCGGTGGCGTTGATCCAGACCTTCTGCTTGATGTCGGCCTTGTTCCAGACGACCTCGTACTTCACCCAGGCGCCTCCGGTGTTGCCCTGGATATCCCAGCGACCGTCAAGGCTGGCGTAGTTCTGATTGAAGAGCTTGATGTCGAGCTTGATGCCGCCGCCACCGCCTTGAACAGGCGCATCCGCGGGGATCAGGTACCACATGGTCGCGCGGATGTTTCCGCCGGTCCAGTCGATATTGACGTCGTAGTAGGGGAAATTGGGATCGAGGAAGTTGACGGTGTCGGTGGTGATGCCAACGAAGTTGTTGAGAGGTGTCTGACCCATGGCGACCGAACGCGCGCCGGTGCGGTGCTGATCGGTGCTCACGCTCGAGCCGGGCAGCACGTTGTAGCCGAGCAAGCCGCCGAAGATCGGATCGTCTTGCTCGAACGAGCCGTTGGTAATCGGCATGGGGGTTTGGGCCAGCGCTTGACACGCGAGCACGGCGAGTGCTCCGAATCCAATCCAGGAACCAATCTTCATTTCCTGCTCCTTTCCCATCCCCGGCATGAGCCGAAGGCAGGGACGTTTGGCGAGATCGCGAACAGCATCGACAGACCGCGATGTAACCGTTTTCATTGTGACGCATTTTGCGTCGGTTTGCAAGGCCTGTTTGGGAATCCTGCCACAAGTCCTTCGCGGAGGCAACCTTCCGAACCCAAACAAACGGCAAGCTCGCCGGAATTGGCGTTTTCGGACCGGATACCTCTGAAACCGTTTGGACCGCCTATCCCTTGATTCCGGTGGTCGCCACGCTCTTCACCAAAGCCCCTTGCATCAATAGGAACAGCACAAGCACGGGAGCAATCACCAGCGTGCTTGCGGCCATCAGGTGGTTCCAAGGCGTCTGGCCCGCTTTGCTCTGGTAGAGCTGCAGTCCCAGAGCAAGCGTGAATTGATCCTGGTTCCGCAGGAAGATCAGCGGGGCCAGGAAGTCGTTCCAGACGAACACGAAATGGAACAGGGCAACCACAGCAAGGGCCGGCTTGCTGAGGGGGAGGATGATCCGCCAGAAGATGCCCCAGTTGCCGCAGCCGTCGATTCGGGCTGCCTCGTCAAGGTCTTTGGGAATCCCCATGAAGAACTGGCGGAGCATGAAGACGTTGAAGGCCCCGGCGAAGAAGGCCGGAACCCAGAGCGGCTTCAGGCTTCCGATCCAGCCGATCCAAGAGAAGAGCAGGAACATCGGCCCCATGACCACCGGGAACGGGATCATCATGGTCGCCAGGACGAGCGCGAAGAGCGCTTTTTTCCCCCGCCATTCGAGCCGGGCGAATCCGTACGCGACGATTGCGCTCGAAAGTGTCATGCCAACAACGCTGAGGCCGGCGATGATGAGCGTGTTGCGGAGATAGACCGGGAAGCGCACGACCGGGTCGTTCCAAACCGCGGTGTAGTTGTCCCTGGCGTTCTTCAGAATCTGCGTCGGATCGTCCGGCAGCAGTGAGAACGTCGCGCGGGATGCTTCTGATTGAGTCTTGAAACTGGTCGCGACCATCCAGACCAAGGGCATCAGGAACGCGATCGTGATGAGGATGAGCGTGCCGTACACGAGAACGCGCGAGACTATCCCGCGTTCGCCCCGAATCACCGTGCTCGATCCTTCTCTCGACAATCAACCTCCAGGTTCCAAAAACAGAATCACGCCCGATAGTGAACCAGCCGCTTGCTCGCGATGAACAGCATCGCCGTCAGCCCGAGCGTGATGAGCAGTTGCACCCAGGCCTGCGCGCTCGCGTAGCCCATCTGGCCATATCGGAATCCGTTGTCGTACATGTACATCGTGTAGAAATACATGGAGCGCGGGTCGCCCCCGGGTGTCGCAGCGGACAAGATGTACGGGATCGCGAAGATCTGCAACGCGCCGATCATCAGCGTGACAACATTGAACAGGATGACCGGAGAAATCAGGGGTAGAACGACGCTGAGAAATCGCCGTATCGGGCCCATGCCATCCAATGCCGCGGCTTCGAGCATTTCATCGGGCACTTCCTTTAATGCCGCCAGGTAGACGATCACCATCTGACCGACACTCCAGAGGCTAATCATCACGATCGAGGGCATCGCCCACTTGCTGTCCGAGAGCCAGTTGGCGCCGGTCAATCCGGCCCACCCGAAAGCGCGGCTGATCGACATATTGATCAGGCCGTACTCGCCGTTGAGCATCCAGAGCCAGATCATCGCGCTGCCGGCCATCGGCACCAGTGTGGGAATGAAGACCGCGGCCTGAAAGAAGCCTCCGGCCTTCACCTTGCCGTTGAGCAGCCCGGCGATCGAAAGCGAGATAATGGTCGCGAGCGGAATGAAGATGAACGCGAACTTGGCCGTGCGCCAGAGCACGGCGCGGAATGTCTCATCGCTCAGCATCCGCCGGTAGTTGTCGAGACCCGTCCAGATGGGTGGCTCGAGCAGCGGATAGTCCGTGAACGAGTAATACAGGCTGACCAGCATCGGTCCGAACAGGAACGCGAGAAACCCGATCACCCACGGGCTGACCCAGAGCCAGCCGGCAAAGTCGCGTTTCAATTGGGCGGTACGGGCGCTCATCGATGCCGTTGTCCTGAATCCTGCTTTGCCGAGTCCTGTGTCATAGCGGCACCGATGCGTCTTTCGGGAGAGAGAGCATTCGCCACTCTACAGGATTTGTCGACTCGGGACCCGGGACTTTCAGGTTGCAGGGCCTCGGGTGGGGTTCGAGCCCCTTCCGTAGCCGCGCTGCGTGCGCTGGGCCTCGACGGTGTCGAGGTAGTCCTGCGACCGTTTCTGGATCATCGCCAGTTCGTCCTTCGCGGGGCGTTCGAGCGACCAGATCCGCTGGAGCCCCGCATCCAGTTCATCCTTGATCTGAGGCCAGGCACGCGTGCGGGGGACCATGTATGTGCGATCGCTCTGCGCGATGGAGTCGAACGTGCGGATGCCGCGATTCGGATGGTTTTCGAGAAAGGCTTTGCTGCTGACCGCCAGCGGCGAGTTCTTGTAGTGCGCCAGCGCCATCGCCTCGACATTTTCCTGTCGCTGCAGATACGCCATGAATTCCATGCACGCTTCGGGACGTTTGACGCCCTTGGGAATGACCATGATGTCGCAGTCGATCAGGCCGACCGGGTGCTTTTCATCCAGTTGGCTCTCGATGACCGGCATCGGAATGACGCCGTAGTCGAGCATCGGGCGGCCCTGCGCGTCCTTCGGCCCGTGTGCCGTGATGACGTTCGCCAGCCACGGCCCCTGAATCACCATCGCGAGTTTGCCGGTGAGGAATGCATTCAACGGCGAGTCGTAGTTGCCGAAGCCAGCCTTGAACGTCTTGGTCGCGTCCACGCCGTGCTCTTCGCTGGTGCGCTGCACCCAGTCGAATCCGGCGATGTTTTCGGGAGATGCCGCGAGTGAGCGGTCGTTCTCGGCGTCGTAGAGCTTGCCCCCGTAGGAGTATCCCCAGATCCAGCTCCACCAACCCGGTTCGATGTGGAGAAATCCGGCCCGTTCCAGTGCGCTCTGCGTGCCCGGCCCGGCGCGCTTGATGAGCTTGTGATTCGCTTCTTCGAGAGCTTCGAGCGTGCGCGGCGGACGCTCGGGATCGAGCCCCGCTTCGCGCAGAAGACCTTTGTTGTAATACAGCGCAAGCACGCCGCCCGTGTTCACAACCGCCCATTGACGGTTTTTCTTCGTATACGGGTCTGGGTGCATCAGCACAGGGCGGAATCCCTGCGCGTATCGCTCCGGGCGGACTTCGCCCTTTTCGTCCAGTTCATCGAGCGGCAGGATCGCCCCCGTCTCGGCGTACTGCGGGACGTTGTAATTCCAAAGCCCGACCAAATCCGGCGGATCGCCCGCGGCAATGCTGATGAGGGCCTTCTGGTCAATCCCCGCCGTCGTCAGATACCGCACCCGGATGCGCTTTTGGCTGTCGTTGAACCGGTCGACGATTTTCTGCATCGCCCGGGCTTCGTGGCCCGTCCACTTTTCCCAGTAATCGAGGACAATCCGGCCATCGGCGGTCTGTTTGGCCCCCCGAGGCCCAAACGCGGCAAAGCCCAGCCCGCCGGCGATCATCGCCGTGAGGGCCGTGCGCCTCGACATCGTGGAGAATTTGGATGGTTCGTCAGACAAGGGAAGTAGCCTAGCAATCCCACGAACGCATGAAAACGGTTCCAAGGTCGCTGGAACGTGGACGGAATCGTGAAATGGGATGAAATCGCGCCCTGAGCGGACCCGTTCGCGCGGTTTGCCGCCGCCAGTTTCTTCGAAATCAGGCCGCTTTCTTGGCCTCTTCCGGCTCGGTCGGGAGCAGTTCGACCTCGCCGGTCTGGGCGGCTTCCTGCATCGCACGCATCCGGGCCTGATATTGCTGCTGCAATTTGGCAACTCCGACCTGAAGGTCGTGCATGTAGGTCTGGTTGCGAACGGCCGTGGCCAAGGTATACAGCGTGGCCAGAGCCGAGCACGCGATGAGCGCCACAACCACGATCCACGAGTTGCCCAAGATATCGGCCATGGTCATGTGAATCGTCCCCGGCGGTTGATGACTTTGGTCCAACTCCGCGAACCGTGTGCCGAGTTTCACTTTCCTACTTTCCCCTGCTCGTTGGTTCCGTCGAACCGACTCCCGACTCGTTTAGAATGATCTTCGATGCACAGCCGCCTCCTCCTTTGCCTGTCATTCCTCGTTGCCGGACTTTTCGCCAGTGCAGGGGCCGTCGCCCAAGCTCAGCAGGCCGACGAGATCAAGGTGGAAGTCGGGGAGTTCGGCGTTGGGAACGTCTCCCGGGCCGGGGATTGGTGCGGTGTGCGGCTCAAGCTGACCGATTCGGCCATCAAGCAGCGGGAAGTGCTCGTCCGGATCGTTCTGGCCGATGCCGACGGCGATCGACCCGCGTACACACGGAGCATCACGCTGAACCCCGGCACCCCGATGGATGCCTGGATCTATTTCCGGTTGCCGTTCTGGTTCCGAACCGGGGACACCGTGCTCGCATTGGTCAATGAGCCTATTTCGGACGACCGGGAGCCGGTGGGGCAGCGAGCGGGACGGCTTTTGGCACGCAAGCAGATTTTGCCGGGTGGCAAGGTGCAGGATGCCGGGACACCCCTCATCGGTGTCATCGGCGTCCACGAGATGGGGCTCCGCCAGTACGCAACTGTTGCGGCCCAGGGCTCCATGACCTATCCCGCCCTCGCGCACGAGGCGATCGAGTCGGTCGCGGGCCTCACGGCCAAGGGCATCCCGGATCGCTGGATGGGCCTTGCCGCGATGGAAACGATCGTCTGGGGCGAATCGACCGGCGGCACCGACACCGATATCAGCCAGTTGCGGGGTGAGCGCACAAAGTCGATCAAGGAATGGGTGCAGCGGGGCGGGCATCTGGTCATCGTGCTGCCTCCCAGCGGCCAATCGTGGACCAATGCCGCGACGAATGAACTGATGGACATCCTTCCGGCCGTGAACATCATGCGGCGGGAAGGCATCGACCTCTCGGACTTTCGAGGCCTCCTGACGCGGAGCAAGGAAGCGGCGCTCCCGCGATCGGCGGTACTGCATGTCTTTGAACCCTTGAATTCCGCAGCGCCCGGCGACGCGATCCGTGTCTTGAGCGGGCCCAAGGGCGAGTGCGTCGTTGCGCGACGGATCGTCGGAATCGGCGCGGTCACGCTCATCGGCCTTGATCTCTCGTCGCGGCTCTTTTCGCAGGGGGGTGTGCTCGACGCGGATGTCTTCTGGCACCGAGTGCTTGGAAAACGGGGCATTCTGCAGCCCGATACGAAGGACGTCGTGAATCGCTGGCAACCGATCGCTGTTGACCAGGTCATTTCCGCTCAGATCGCCAAGCGCGGCACGGCTGTCACCGGTGTGTTTCTTGGAGTCACGGTCTTTGTGCTGTACTGGCTGCTCGCAGGCCCGCTCGGCTTTGGCATGCTCAAGGCGAGAAAGGCGACACGCTTTGCCTGGCTCACGTTTCTCCTGACCGCTATCGGCTTCACCGGTCTTGCATTCGGCGCCGCGACGTGGTTCAGGCCCCGCAATTTCGAGGCAACGCACCTCTCGACCCTCGATCACATCTACGGCCAGAACATTCAGCGGTCGAGATCGTGGATGAGCCTGATGCTGCCGCATGATGGCACGGTGCGGGTTGTTGCGCCGGATAGCGAAGGCTTACCCCAGGTCCCGGGTCTGCGGCACGATCTGGGGGGTGTTCTGTCACCGTGGGATCCGGTGGGCAATTCGCAGCGCAGCGGCTTTTTGGACGGACGCGAATATCAGATCGATGGACGCGATCCGACGCGGCTCGATCTTCCTTCGCGATCAACGGTGAAGCAGGTCCAGCTCGATTGGGCGGGATCGCCCCGGTGGGGGATGCCCCATCCGTATCAGGGCGGAGTGATCTCAGCAGACGGCGCCAAACTCGTTGGCTCGCTCGTCCACGAGCTTCCGGAACCGATCCACGACCTCTTGATCTGTCACGTGATCACGCAGCAGCCGATCGGGGCGGACGTGCGATCACGCCTGGTTTCACGGGTGCAATTCTGGAAGTGGCCATCGAACAAGGAATGGGCGCCGAACGTGCCGCTCGATTTGAAGGTGGAAACCGAGCAGGCGCAGGCGCTCAACTCGGGCGAGCTATATCTGAGCAACATGGTGCCGACTTCGAACTTCAATCTCGGCATCAACGCGGGCGTTGATTCGCGTGCATTCCGGTCGGTCGTGGATGCGATGACCGCCGCGACGCTCTTCTCGCAGCTCGGTATTCCGGACGATGCCAGCAAGCAATCGGCCACGCAGGTTGCGATTCTGCGGCGTGAGGCGACGCAGACGCTCGATCTCGCGAGGTGGTTCACCCAGCCCTGCGTGATTGTCATCGGCTTTGTCGGGGGTGCCGGGCCAAATGCGGGCGGAGGCGGCGCAGCACCGGTTACGGTCAGTATCGATGGCAACCCGATGCCAACCAGCGGGATGACGGTCGTGCGGTGGGTTTATCCGCTCCCGGATCTGCCCCCGAGTTGGCGGGGAACGAGCGATCTGCCCGAAGCCAAGTGAGAGCCGTGAGCAGGTGCGATCAATCGAAACGGTTTAGTTGGATTCCAGGGGCGAGCGACCGGCGATCACGCGATCGCGCGAGCCGGTTTGCACGACACGCGAAATGAAGTCCTGATAGGAATCGTTCGCGGCATCGGTGTCGGTGCCGAAATACGTCTGCCAGATCTCGGGGCCGGGCCGCTTCTGTCGCACAAACACCGCGGCCTTCGGGCCGAGCTTGTCCTCGACGCGTTTCAAGATCATGCCGTTCGATGCATCCGCCACGATCTGGTGCAGGCCGGCGTGCATCGAGCCGTTGTTGCCTTCGTTGAGCCAGTGAACCAGCGCCCACGCCTGCGCGTACCACGTCAGCGCGTCGCCCCCGTTGCCCGATGAGGAAATCTGCCGCGTCGGAGTCGACGACATGACCTCCCGCAAGCTCATCAGCGCGCCCGCGGCATGCGCTTCACGCAGTCGATCAAATCGCTCGGTGTTGGCCCACGGCAGGAAGACGAACCTGTCCGTGCCGGCTTCACTGCGGAAACCTTCCATGTAGACGGCGATACCTTCATCGAGCCACGTCGGGAGTTGTTCTTTGAAGGTTGACTGCGCGAACTGATGCCAGCCTTCGTGTGCCGCGAGCACGAGTGTGTCGCGCGGACCGATGTCGTACAGCACGCTCTTGCCACCGGCGGTGACCGCTCCGCGCTGAATGTTCAGATACGGCTCGGCCTTCTCCGCCCAGATCATCTGCACACAGCGCGACCATTCGGAGCGGTTGGCGAGCACGAAGGTTTCCATCCGATCGACCGGAGCGGGAAGGTCGCCGAGCGCGGTGCGGTTGTGGATGAGCGAAGCTTCGAGGAAGGCGGGCAGACGCGAGTTCAGGCCGGAGTTCGCGGTGGTGTAGATTCGGAAGGACTTGGTCGTCAGCGCCTCGCCCTTGGCGGACCCGAACTCCCACGAATCGCGAGCCAGAACCACGCTCGCCTTTGCGGCGCTCGTTGCGGAAGCCTGAGCAAGTTCAAAGCCGTTCTGCGACGGGGTCGTGTCGCAGGCTGTAAGAAAGAGCGCCGCTGCGAGAACGGGCGTGAGGGCACCACCCGTGCGAAGCCACGAGTGGTGGCACGAATAGTCTTTCACAGGGCCGCCAGTGCGGCGTTTGCCGCGTCTTTGTCCGCTTTGGCTTTGGCGAGCTGATCCTGCGTCTGTTTGACCATCGCGGGCGGTGCTTTCAGGGCGTAGCCCGGATTGTTCAGCCGTCCTTCGAGTGTGGCGATGGACTTTTCGTTGTCGGAGATGACTTTCTGGAGGCGCTCGCGTTCGGCACCGGTGTCGCCCGCTGCCGCGGCATCCTTGAGATTGCCGAGGTGAAGCTGCGAAGACTCGAACGCCATCCCGACCGCCCCTGCCGGAGGGGCGTCCGACGAGATTGCCTCGACACCCGCCAGCGTTTGCACGAGGGCCGATGCCTGAGCATCGAGAAGGCCCGCCGGTGCATGGACGGTGATGCGGCGCTTGGGTTGCACGGCGTGCTGCGAGCGGATCTCACGAATCGCGGTGATTAGTGACCGAGCCCGCTCGAACGCGGCCTCGGACTTCTCATCGCGGAGCGAACTCTGCACGTCGGGCCAGCCGGCGGTGCAGAGAAGATCGCCCTTGCGCGAAGCGCCGAGCTTGATGCCATCAATGGCAGCGCCCTGCAGCAGACGGATCTGCTCGTAGATCGCTTCGGTGACGTACGGCATGATCGGGTGCAGCAGCCGCAGGATGCAATCGAGCGTGGTGCGGAGAACGGCCTGCTGCGATTTGTCGCTGGCGATGGTGGGCTTGATCGCTTCGAGATACCAATCGCAGAAGTCGCGCCAGAGCAGGTCGTACATGACTTGCGCGTAGTTGCTGTATTCAAAGTTGGTGATCGAGTCGTTGACTTCCTTGTTGGCGGTTGCGAGACGCGAGAGCATCCAGCGGTCGATGAGGGAAAGGTGCCGAGGTGTCGAGGTGTCCAGGTGTCCAGGGGAAGATGGAGCAGCCGAGAGCATCGACATCGTGAAGCGGGCGGCGTTCCAGAGCTTGTTGGAGAAGTTGCGGCCGAGATCGAACTTCGGGCTGGTGTTGCGGCCTGTGGTGGGGTCCTTCACCATCGGCATGCGAACATCCTGCGTCTGCGTCGTCATCTGGCAGAGCGTGAATCGCATCGCATCGGAGCCGTGCGACGAAATGATGTCGAGCGGATCGAGACCGTTGCCGAGGCTCTTGGACATCTTGCGGCCTTCGCCGTCCTGGATGACGGCGTGGATGAAGACGTTCTTGAACGGAAGAGGGCCGCGGCCTTGACCATTTTCGGCGAGGGAGGCAAGCGCGTCCGGCTTGGTCTTCTCGGTTTCCCACTTCACCGGCATCAGGTAGCGCTCGAACATCACCATGCGGCTCACCCAGAGCGTGATGATCTCGCGCGCGGTGCAGAGCGTGGCGGTGGGGTTGAAGGCTTGGAGGAGGCCTTCGAAGCCCTTGCCGGCGAGTTGCGGGTTTGGCCAGCCCATTGTGGAGATGGGCCAGAGGGCGGAGGAGAACCAGGTGTCCAAGACGTCGGTGTCTTGGCTTAGGTGATCGTCGATGAAGTAAGCAAACTCCGCCACAGTCTTCCAATCGACGTCTGTCGTCAAGATGTCCGCGAACGAATCACCAAGTTCTTCACGCTCATTCGAGTAAAGCGCGTTGACGGCGGCAAGCGCTCGTTCGGCACGAGGCGTTTTCGCACAAATGCTCGCAGACAGCCCATCGCTCAAAAACTGCAAATGCAGATCTTCTGTCAGATGGAGAACCTTCGAAAGTTGCGAAAATAAAGTCGTGCACTTTGCACGATGCGATTCAGGTGTGTTGTTCAGGAGCTCTTGAGAAAAACCGAAGCTCCACACTGGCACCCGATGCCCCCACCAAAGCTGGCGGCTGATGCACCAATCCCGAATCCCATCATGCCATTGCTCGTACGTCTTCGCGTAGCGAGCCGGATAGAAACGAAGCTGCCCGTCTCCAACTGCTGCTTTGCCGCTCTGCTGCTCTGACTTTCTCTGATCGCTCACGAGCGCACGGTTCGCCGCGGGCGCCAGCCGATCATCCGTCACCTTCACATACCACTGATCGCTCAGATACGGCTCGATGATCGCCTTACTGCGATCCGAGTGCTTCACGCTGTGGCGATATGGCTTCGTTTCCGCCAAAAGCGAGACGGTCGAATTGTCCACCGTCCGCACTTTGAACTCTTCGAGCACCTTCTTCCGCGCCTTCTCGCGGGGCAGCCCCACGAACAGGTGCGCATCGCCCACATCGGTCCACCCATGCTTGTCGCTCACGCTGCCATCCGGCGCGAGCATGTTGATCATCACCGGGTTGCCGCAGGCTTCAATGGCGGCTTTATGCCGCAGGCCGATTTCGTAGTCGTTGGGATCGTGCGCAGGCGTCACTTTCAGGAAGCCGGTTGCGAACACGGCTTTCGGATCGCTCTTCGCTGCTTCGGGGTCGGCTTGCATCGCCGCCGGAAGCACCACGTAATCGTCTTCGATCACCGGAATGATTCGACCCACCAGCGGCAGTTCCACGAATAACCCACGCAACGAGTTCGCGCGCGGGTCCTTCGGATTGATCGCGACGGCGGTATCGCCAAGATACGTCTCCGGCCGAGTCGTCGCGACTGTCACCCACGCCTGTTCTTCGCCGGGGTGTTGCTCAGCACCGGGATAGCCGCGGCGGGCGAGTTCGTTCCATGCCACGGGCTGAGGGTCTTCGCCGGCCGCAAGCCCGGTGCCACGCGAAGCGTGCACGAGCGGGTAGCGCAGGTAGTAGAACGATGAGTCGATCTCTTCGTCGTAACACTCATCATCCGAGACCGCCGTCTGCAGCACCGGATCCCAGTTCACCAGGCGCTTGCCGCGATAGATGAGGCCGTCCTTGAAGAGCCGGAAGAACGCTTCGCGCACCGCGCGGGCGCACACATCATCCATCGTGAAGCGCTGGCGATCCCAATCGCACGAGCAGCCCATGAGTTTCAACTGATCGGTGATGATCCGCTCGTACTCGTCCTTGAACGCCTGCACCTTCTCGACGAACTTCTCGCGGCCGAGTTGCTGACGCGTGATTCCTTCTTCTTTCTTCAGCCGCCGCTCGACCACCGCCTGCGTCGCGATGCCCGCGTGATCGGTTCCCGCCATCCAGAGGGTTTCAAAGCCCATCATCCGGTGCGAACGCGCGAGCACATCCTGGAGCGTGTTGTTGAGCGCATGTCCAAGATGCAAGCGATCAGTCACATTCGGAGGCGGGATGACGATGCAGTACGGCTTGGCCTCACCTCGCAAGACCCGCTGCGGGTCGGCGTGGAATGCCTTTGCCGCGTCCCAGCGGGCGCGAATACGCTCCTCGTGGTCGGCGGGCTTGTACTGCTTGGGCAGTTCGTTCCCCGCGCCACCCGGCCCGGAACTATTGGAATCAGATGATGGCTTGGAAGTCTCGGTCATTGCAGGGCGAGTGTACGCGGCGCGGGGCCGGTTTTGGGCCGCTGTTGGGTCGCGGGGCGGCCCGGTCGCGCGGGTACATCCGCTTCGCGGCCGTCGTCGCGGTGCTCTTCATCGGAGCTGTCGTCAGCGCCGCCGTGTATCTGCTTCGCGATCCCGCTGCCCCGCTTGGTTTCTCCGCACTTCCGTCGATCACCCGGCCCGGCGCAGCTTCCGAACCGAGCAATGTCCCAAGCGCCAAAGGTGCCGACGCCCGCAAGGTGGATGCGATCCTGGATTCGGTCGACAGCCTCCTTCGCAACAACAAAACCGCCGAGGCCGAGGCGGTCATGAAGGGTGCCATCGCCCAATACCCGAGCGATCAACGTCTGCACATCGCGTTTGCCGAGCTCATGCTGGGGAAGGACGACTACGCCGCGGCCTACGACAGTTACGTCCGCGCACTCGCCAGCGGAGACCGCGACGCCAAACTCGAGTTCCAGGCCGGCACCGTCGCCAGCATGATCGGGAAGAACGATCGCGCGCTCGAGCACTATGCCGCGGCACAGACCGCCGACGCCACCAACGCCGAGTACCCGCTCTATCTTGGGCAGGTCCAATTGCAACTCGGAAAACTGGATGAGGCCCGCGCCAGCCTGGTGCGCGCGGGGCACTTGAATCCGGATGATGGACGGGTCTGGGGCTCGCTCGCGGAGATCGCGCTGCGAGAAAACAAGTTGGACGTCGCGATGCAGCAGATCGAGAAGGCCCGCGCGTTACAGCCCCGGATCACGCTCTGGCGGTTCATCGAAGCACGCATCCATTCGCGCGCTGGCCGACCGGAGAAAGCGGTCGAACTCCTGATCGGACTCGAACCGATCGAGCGGAATCTCGAACCCAACGCGCGGGTGCTGGCGGATGCGCTGAGCGCTCTGCGTCGCGACGGCGAAGCCGCGGACGTCCTTGCCGGGGCGTCCGACTCGCAGCCCGCAAATGCAAACCTCGCATTCGACGCAGCCGTCCGCGCTCGAAAGGCCGCGAACACGGCCCAGTTCGAACGATTGCGTGATCGGGCGGTGAAACTGGGGCACGCCGCAGCGAGCACGCTGGAGTAGCGCGAGCGCCGTCCGAGCGTGATTTATTCCTTTGGAGAGCGACTTGGAATCGCGCCCTCCTGCTGAAATTCGTCGCAGCGACACCTGGGAAATTCCGCTGAACGTGTGCGATCGTCGGCAATGTGCCGGTTTTAGCCTCTGAGAGGGGTTGCGCACGGTTTTCGGACCTCAACTTCTTCTTGCTTTTAGCAGCCGGGAGCAAGTAGCATTGAGTTGTTGAGGGGAGCGGGTGAACTCGGTGGGACGCGTGGGACGCGCCTGGAGTTGCCACCCATCATGACGAAGGATCGTCAGGCCTGCAATGGTCGGATTGGATTGTGATGCGCGCGAATCAATTGTGTGAAAAAACTCTTATGGCGGGGGCGGTCGCCGTCCTTGCAGCCAGCGCGCTGGGTGCGCCCGGTCGGTTTGACCTCACCGGGGAGATCCCTGTTTCGGTTCCGTCCAATAAAGCGTTCATCAACTTGAAGGGATGGGTGGCTGCGCAGACCACGACCGGCCCGATGATCTGGAAGAGCGGGTTGCTGCAGACTGTGCCCAGCAAGCCCGGGCGCGTGTGGACGGCCGTGACCGGCGTGAACGATTTCGGCGATGTCTGCGGCATGTATCAGGAAACGACAAACACGATCGGCCGGGCATGGGCGTGGGTCAATGGGCAGCTTGTGGACGGTCCGACCGGTCCGGTCTGGATGTCGAACACCGCCACCGGGATCAACAATCGACGCGAGCTCGGGGTGTATCTCGTTCCGTTCAGCGTGGTCGATTGCGGCAACGGAAGCACGCAGTGGTACGGCAAGGGCGGATTCGGAAAGACGGGCTCGTGGAAATCCGCCGGGCCCTGGTCGCAGCAGTGTTCGAGCGCGTGCACGATCTATTCCAGCATCTCCTACGCGATCAACAACGCGAACGACCTCTTGGTGAACGGCTACGGCTCGCAGTCGCGTGCGGGCGGCGGCTGCTCGCTGATGAACAGCTATTACGTCTACTGGAGCAACGGCACCGCCACAACGGTGCCCGACGTGTACTACTCGTCGCAGCCCACGATGAACGATCTCGGCCAGGTGCTGAGCAACGCCTCGTGGGTTGAGAACGGCGTCACGAAGGTGGGGATCCAGTTCTGGAGCGCGGGCGTCGCGACGAAGATCTACACCTTCGGCACATTGACTCCCGGCATGACCGTGCCGAGCGGACCGCTCCGGATGAATTCGCTCGGGCAGATTATCGCGACCAGCGTGGGATACCCGACCGGGTTTTATCAGGACGGAAAGTGGTACGACCTGCGCACGCTCGCCAATCTTCCGTCGGATGTCACGCTTAATCTGCTTCTTGACATCAACGATCTCGGGCAGATTGTCGCGAGCGGTAAGCGCGGGAATATTTCCCGCCTGTTCGTGCTGACCCAGCGCGCATTCTGCGCCGCGGACCTCAACTTCGATGGCATGGTCGATGATCTCGACTACGCGCTCTTCGTTCAGGCGTACAACAAGATCGCGTGCCCGCCCGCGCCCGAAGATTGCCCGGGCGATCTGAACGTCGACGGCGTGGTCGACGACGCCGATTTCACGCTCTTCCTGCTGTCGTACAACCTGACGGTCTGCCCGTAATCAGACGATGTCCGTGGTTTCGACGCACAGGTCTTCGAGCGTTGCTTCGACGCTGCGCCGCCCGTTCCACTTATTGATCTCGGGCGTGATCAAGAGATCAAGCCTTTGACCCGCACGCAGTGTGATACCTGCCTCCGCGAGCGGGCCGATCCAGTTCCAGCCTTTCACGCGAACCGAGCGTGATCCGTGCGCGACATCGAAAACGAGGTGCTTGCCGGTTTTTCCAAGCGGGCGTGCCGGGGTGGCGACCGCGGCGCCACGCAGCAGCACGAGCGGTCTGGCGTTGTCTCGCCCGAATGGTGCGAGAGAGTCGAGCGCTTCCGCGGTGCTCATGTCCAGTTCCGCGACGTCGCACTCGGCATCGACGGTCATCTTGCGGACCAGGTCTTCGGGTGCGAGCTTCGAGTTGGAGTACGAAACAAAGGCCCGCGTGAAGTCTTCCAGACGATCCGTCCGAACCTTGACACCCGCCGCCATCGCGTGGCCGCCGAACGATGCCAGATGTTCGCGGCAGGCATGGAGCGCCGCGTGTATATCAAATCCGTCGATCGAGCGCGCCGAGCCGTAGCACAGATCCCCATCGCGCTGAAGCAGAATGGTCGGCCGGTGATACAGGCCCACAAGCCGCGAGCAGCAGATGCCGACTACGCCCCGGTGCCACGATTCATGACTCAGCACGATCGCGCGCTGCTCGGGCGTGGTCATGCCCCGGCCGATCGCGTACGCCGCGGCCTCTTCAGAAATCTGCGACTCGGTCTTGCGTCGCTCATCGTTCCAGCCGGTGAGTGCCTGCGCAATCTCGCGGGCGCGCACTTCGTCCGCGGTTGTGAGCAGTTCCAGCGCTTCACGGGCGTGCCCCAGGCGCCCGATGGCGTTCAGCCGCGGGCCGAGCCGGAAACCGATGTCCGAGGCCTCCACGCTCTCGCCGCCCAGCCCGGATTCATCGCGGAGCGCCCGCACGCCGACCAGCCCGCTGCGTTTGATCTGATCCAGGCCAAAGTGCGCGAGGACGCGATTCTCCCCCCGCAGCGGCACGACGTCGGCGATGACGCCCATCGACGCGAGCGCAAGCAGTTCGATCAGAAGCCGTTGCAGTTCCGGTCTCGCCTTCTGCGAATTGCTTTCGAGCGTCGCGAGCCTCCATGCAAGTTTGAAAGCGACTCCCGCGCCGCAGAGGTCTGGAAACGGGTACGGCTCTTTCCCGGGCGCGAGCGGGTGAACGATGGCGTACGCGCAGGGCAGGGACTCGGCGTCTCTGGGAGGCGTGTGGTGATCGGTGATGATGAGATCAATGCCGCGCTCGAGCGCAACCCGGGCCGGGCCGACCGCCGTGACGCCGCAGTCCACGCTCACGATGAGATCGTTGGAATCACAGAGCTTCGCGATGGCCTCGGCGTTGAGGCCGTATCCCTCGTCGAGACGGTGGGGCAGGTATGTCGTGACGTTCGCGCCGGGATCGATCGCGCGGATGACGTGCCAGAGAATCGCCGCGGCCGACACCCCATCGACGTCGTAGTCCGCGTAAATGACGATGCGTTCCTTGGCGCGAACGGCCGAGAGGATGCGTGCCGCGGCACGATCAAGCCCGGGCAGCAAGGACGGGTCGTTTAGGTGCTTGAGCGAAGGGCGCAGAAAATCCGGGTCAACGATGCCCCGTGCCGCGAGCACGCGCTGGACGAGCGGCTGATTCGGCTCCTTGCAGGGTCGCAGGCTCCAGTGCGAGCGCAACCCCTTCATCGGCGGCACCTTGGAGGCACCCGCTACAACGACCTCGATCGGTCGGATACTCTGATGATTGCGGGGTGCGTTGGGCACGGTGGGTTGCCGGGAGGGCGGAGAGAAACGGACGAGTCGGAATTCCAAACGATGGTGAAGCTGAACAAGATATACACCCGCACCGGAGATGACGGAACGACCGGGCTGGTTGGCGGACATCGCGTCCGAAAGACCGATCGGCGGGTTGAGGCCTACGGAACCGTGGACGAGGCGAATTCGTTCATCGGGCTGGCGGTGCTGCACGCGGGCGAGGGGTCGAAGATTTCCGCCGTGCTGCGGGCGATTCAGAACGATCTGTTCGATGTCGGCGCTGATTTGGCGACGCCTATCGAGCCGGAAGAGAAAGCGGGCGCTGCGCTGCGGATCACCCCGGCGCAGGTGGACAGGTTGGAGCGACTGATCGACGAGTTCAACGAACCCATCCCGGCGCTCTCGAGCTTTGTGCTGCCGGGCGGCACCGCGCTCGCGGCAGAGCTGCACGCCGCTCGAACGGTCACGAGGCGGGCGGAACGGGCCGCGGTCGGGCTTTTGGATGAGCATCCGGGGGCGACCAGCATCGAAACCATCCGATACCTCAACAGGCTGAGCGATTTATTGTTTGTGCTGGCGCGAGTGGCGAACGGGAACGGCGCGTCCGATGTACTCTGGCGTCCGGGGGCGGGTCGGTAGCGCGTGCTCATGATGAAAAAAGGGCCCTCAACACGATCGCTCAACACCTCCGAATTCGCCGGCGAGTTCGAGGCGCACACGCTGCGACTGCTAAAGCAGCGGTTTGTGGTGTTCTGCACCATCGGTGCGATCTTCGGCATGGTCGTCACCGGGATCGGCCTGACGGTCTCGCTCGTGCGGACATTTTCCGATGCGTCGTTCGATGCGGGTGTGATCTTCAAACTGTGGACCGCCGTTTTGATGGCGGGAAAAGCGGTCGGGACAAGCATGGTTCCGGTCGCGATCTTCATCGCGGCATTGCTGTGGGTCCAGCGCGGGAAGGTGATGGAGCGTTCGCTGCTTCGCCTCTCGCAGGTCGTCGTTGTCGCGGTTGGCTCGTTCCATCTCATCGCGTCGCAGCTCGGCTGGGGCGGCAGCATCGGCTGGCTCGAAGCTTCGATGACGCTGCTGTTGGCTTGCATTCTGCTGCCGTGGTCGGCGCGATCGGCGCTGCTCGCGGCGGGCGCTCTGCTCCTCATCAACTGCATCGTCCGGCTCGTGAGCGGCGCGGGAGTCGGGGGTCTCGTCGCTCATTTCGCAATCTCGCTCGCGATGTTCGCTCCGAGCGTCTTGATCGCCTGGCTCAAGCACTCGCAGTACGCGAGTCAGTTCAAGATGGCGGTGCTCCAGCAGCGGTACGGTGAAGTTCGCCGCGAATTGACCGATGCCCGGCGTATTCACGAAGCGCTCTTTCCGGCAAGGATCGATGCGGGGCCGCTGCGCCTGGAGTATCAGTACGAACCCATGAGCCAGATCGGGGGCGACTACCTCTACGCCCACATCGGCCCGGGCGTGACGGGCGGGCAGCGTTTGAGCGTCGTGCTGATGGATGTCACCGGGCACGGGATTCCCGCGGCGCTCACGGTGAATCGATTGCACGGCGAGCTGGAGCGGGTCTTCGCGGAAGATCCGACGATTCAACCCGGTGCCGTGCTGTGCCTCTTGAACCGCTATGTGCACCTGACGCTCGCATCCCACTCGGTCTTTGTCACGGCGCTCTGCCTGCGGATCGACTCGAGCACAGGCGTTCTCGAATTCGCGAGCGGCGGTCACCCTCCGGCGTTTCTCATCGGTGTGGACGGCACGGTTCGCGAGCTCAATTCGACGGCCTATGTGCTCGGCGCCTGCGATGCGACAGAGTTCGATGCGGCGCAGTTCGCGACCGAGTTCGGCCCCGGCGACACGCTGATTGCCTATACCGACGGAGCGCTCGAAGCCCGGAATCGTGCGGGCAAGATGCTCGGTGTTCAAGGCATGCTGCGCATGGTGGCTTCGATGGCGGGCCTGCGCTCCGCCGACCGCTCGTGGAGCCGGGAGCTGCTGACGGCCGTTGAAAGTTACCGCCACGGCCCGCCCGCGGACGACACGCTGGTTGTCGAGATTGAACGCGCTCTGAAAAACGCCGAACTGGACCATGCCGGCGTGCGCATCGGCTCGCTCGCGGACGGCCGGGGTGTCTCGCCGGTCAGTCCTTGACCCCCTGCACCAGACCCGGGATCGTGTACTTCTGCACCGCTTTCTCAAAGCTGACGCCCGTGATGTTCGCAATGGTCGCGAGCCAGGCGAGCACATCCGCGAATTCTTCTTCCAGATTGGCCTTCTGCTCCGGTGTCGGTGTTTTTCCGGGCAGGTTCGCGTGCAACGCCGTGGCCAGTTCTCCGAATTCTTCGGTGAGGAGCAGGAACGTACCCGCAACGCCCCGTTTGCTGTCGGTCGCGTAATATCGATCCCGAATCAGCTGCTGGAAACCTTCGAGAGTCAGCGGCGGAGTGTGAGACGGTGTGTTCATAAGAACCAATTTAGCACGGACGACCATCAGGCGAAGCGGCCGAGCCTCTTTGGCATTCCTGCCAGCGCTGTTTCTTGCGTTTGTTCTCGGAGCGTGTACCAGCCCATTCGATCTCGCGCAGGAGCGACTCCGCTCGGAGCATCAGGCGGGCGATTTCGCCGCCGCCGCACAGACGCTCGACGATCCGGAAACCATCAGCACATTTGGTGACCGAAGCAAGCTTCTCTGGCAACTCGATCGCGGAGGCGTCGCGCTCGCAAACAACGATTCCGCAAAGACCGTTCGAACTCTGGAGGATGCCGAGAAACGCATCGAAGCGCAGAGAGAGCTCACCCCCGCCGAGCAGGCCTCGCAGTGGATATTGAACGACACCGTGGTTCCGTATGTCGCACAGCCGTATGAAGACATCTATGTCAACGTCTTCAAAATGCTCGCACAGCTCGAACGCGGCAACCTCGATGGCGGAGCAACGGTGGAAGCCCGCCGCATGGCGAACAAGTCCAACCTGCTCCGTGATCAATATCTGCGAGAGGTCAAAGCGCTCAAGGAAAAGTCGGGCGCGGGCTACGCCCAGGCGGAGCGGAGTGGCGCCGCTCAGCGTTTCGCAACGCCCACCGGGGGCGAGTTCATCGAGAGCCCGCTTGGTACATTCCTCTCCGCTATCACGTTCATGAAAGTCGGCGATCGCGAGTTCCAGCGCGTGGCGGGTCGGCGTCTTCTTCAAGCCATGGAGACGCAGCCCAAGCTCTTTCCCGATGTAAACCCGCAGGCGTTCTCCAACCTCTCCGACCTTGAACCCGGTGCCGGGAACGTGCTGCTCGTCGCGATGACAGGGTGCGGCCCGTATCTCGTCGCAAAGCGCGAAGGGCCGATCGCCGTCTTCTCGTTCCCCGTCTACTTCGAACTCCCGGAAATGCGTTTGCGGGGCAGCGCCGTTTCGGCCGTTCGAATCGAAGTGCAGGATTCGTCCGGCACCATCCGCGATGGTGGCTCGCTCCAACTGGTCGAAAACCTCGGCTCGGTCGCGGCTGAGAACTTCCGCCGCCAGTTCCCGCTGATCTACCAGCGAACCATGGCCCGCTACCTTGTGAAAGCCGGCGCCACGGTCGGTGCTTCCGAAGTGGTGGCCCAAACCCAAAACGACAGCGGAACCCAATGGATGATCCGTTCGCTCGGGGGCCTGATTGGCTTGGCCGTCCTGGGAGCGACCGAACGGGCCGATTTGCGTTCCTGGGAGTTCCTGCCCGCCAAGGCCTTTGTCGGGCTTCTGACGCTTTCCCCGGGCTCGCATCGGGTTCGGCTCATCTACCTCGACAGTGGGGGCAGGCCGTTCACCGAGTCGCCTTGGCGCGAGGTTGCAATCCCCGACGGCCCGGTGGCCAACCAGTTGACGACGATTGTCGAAACCATGGCGAAGTAGCCCCCACGAAACGATCGGAATCCGGCGAACCGCCGCGAAGTTAGTGCGTATAAACTTGTGCCGGTCCGAATCTGGGCCGAGGGAGAATTGTGCGATGAAGGCCCGTGGAATCGTGATTGCCGGAACTGCCGCCGCCGTGCTTGGTGGCTGCTACAACCCCAACTGGTCCGTTCAGCGAACCGACCCGAACACAACGGTCGATGTCGATTACCGCTGGCAGGACGATGACGCGCGCCAGACCTACCAGAAACTGATCGCCGATTGCCTGGCACGCCCGTGGGTCGAGAATTTCCGCATGGCGCACGGGGGCAACCGGCCGGTCGTGTTTGTCGGCACGGTCCGCAACGAAACCAGCGACTACATCGACACGAAGCTCGTGACCAAGCGCTTCGAGGAAGAACTCATTAACTCCGGGCGTGTGCGAGTTGTCGCCGATCGCGATCAGCGGGGCGAGATCCGCGACGAGCGTCAGCAGGGTCAGGCCTGGAACATGCCCGAAACCGTGAAGAAGCAGGCGATGGAACTCGGTGCCGATTTCATCATGCTCGGACGCATCGGCGAAGTGAAGCAAGAAAGCAACGACCGCAAGACGGTCGTGCAGTACTACCAGATCAACCTCGAGATGATCGACATCCAGAGCAACGAAAAGGTCTGGATCGGGTCCGCAGATGTCAAGAAGGTCGCTCGACGGCAGTAGGCCCGCGACCGGAAACTACATCGCCGAAGGCAAGCCGAAGCAGCGGCGCCACGTGCTCACCTGCCCCATGTGCATCATGAAGTGGCTCGTCAGCATGAACGTGAGCGCGATGCCGACGGTGGGGAAGCTCTGGCGATAGCGTTCGTCGGGGGTCGGGTTCTGCAGGACCGAGTCGTCGAGCGCTGCGATGCGCTCGTACGCCGCATCGTGCCCGCGATAAAAGGCCTGTGTGATCTTTTCCATCGAGGGATAGATCGTGCCTTCCGGATCGTCCTTGCACTCGACGCCTGCCTTGAACAGATCGGTGAACTCCGCCGGTGCCGCGACCGGGGCGGGGTCAAGTCCCGCCAGCATCAAAAGCCGCGACGGATAAAGCGAGAGGTGGCCGAAGACAAACGCCGGATGGTTGCAGTCGATCACCTTCGTGCCGGTGGAGGTTTCAAACCGGGGCTTGCGAGCGAATGTCTGCTGGGTCACACCGACGAGCATTTTCTCGGAGAGGCCCCGGCCCCGCCGGGCGGCGACAATCAGTTGCTCGAAGACTTGACCCATTTCCAACTCCTTGTTTGAACTCGTGTGTGTTTCGATTCGCTTGAACAGATTCGACGAACTACGCACCGACGTATCGATCGTAGAGGGCACGCGCCTCTCCCTCGTTCGCCGTTCCCCGCACGACCGCCCGCGCATCGGCGAAAACGGTCATCTCGACTCCCGGTCGCGGCGCGATCCGCACAAAGAACTCGTTCGCTGTGACCGGCGCGACGGTAGCGACCTTGGATGCAAGCCGCGACAAGTCGATGCGAGATCCGGCCGCGGGAATCTGGAAAGATCCGCGCCCGCAGAGTGTCACGGCGGGGCGAGTTCGCTCGCCCGAAAGGAACTCGTAGCGGCGCTTACCGCAGCAGATGCACTCCGCACGGGAGGCCGGATCAGAAAAGGCCGAGAGATCAATCGTGCGGAACCGTGTGGATGCGAGATCGAACTCGATGAGACATGGTTTGGTTTCCCGATCCGGACTGCCAACCATTTCGATTGCCGCTGCCGCCTGGAGTGACGAAACGATCCCGACCGCGGCCCCGAGTACCCCCGCCGTATCGCAGGTCTCGATTTCGCCGTTCGAAGATGGCTCGGGAAACACGCAGCGAAGACAAGGCCCGCGCCCCGGCCTGATCGTCATCTGCATCCCTCGCCGGGCGATCACCCCGCCGTAGATAAGCGGGATGCCGTGCTTCAGCGCCAGATCGTTCAGCAGGTACCGGGTTTCGAGGTTGTCGGTGCCGTCGAGAATCAGGTCGGGCTTGGCCGAACCGAGCAGAAGCTCTCCGGCGTTCTCTGAATTCAGGTCGGCAATGTGAGCCGCGACCTCGACGTCCGAATTGACCGCACGCACCCGGCGATGAGCCGCGACCGCCTTGGGCTGTCCCGAATCGGCATCCGCTTCATCGAACAGCGTCTGGCGCTGGAGATTGCTCCATTCGACGATGTCGCGATCGATCAGCGTGAGCCGCCCGAATCCCGCGCGGGCGAGCTGATCGATGATGCCGCAGCCGAGTGCGCCGCAGCCGACCACGACGGCGTGTGCCGCCGCGATGGCACGCTGACCCGATTCTCCGATACCCGGCAGAATGGATTGGCGGGAGTAGCGATCATTGAAGTTGGTTCCGGACACGGTGGAGTTTATGAGTCCAGCGGATGAGTCGGGGCGTTGGCGAAAGACTGGATTCGCGCGGGAACAGATCAAGGGTGCATCCGGCATTTGCGGGCAAAGACTGCTTCAGTCTGGCACTTGAAGCAGTATCGGTGAACTGCGTGCGGAACGGCACGGTCTCGGCGGTTGAAACGTGCTTTTCGGGATCGCGCCCGTCGGTGTGTGTCGAGAGAGTGGAACTGCTTCACTCAAAATGCAGCATGGACGTCCCTCTCGCCACACGTACAAGATGAACAATGAAAAAGCCCGGCACGAGGCCGGGCTCTTTTCGATCGTTTGATTGTGAACCGTGATCAGTTCGCGAAGTGGGCGAACGCGCGGTTCGCTTCGGCCATCTTGTGCGTCTGGTCGCGGGTCATCATGGCCTTGCCTTCCTTCTTCGCGGCGGCGTAGAGCTCGTCGGCGAGGCGGTTGGCCATCGGGCGGCCCTTTTCGGCGCGGCAGGAGTCGATGATCCAGCGGAAGGCCAGCGACTGCTGACGCTTGTGGTTCACCTGCATCGGGACCTGGTAGTTGGCACCACCGATTCGCTTCGAGCGGACTTCGACGAACGGCTTGACGTTCTCGAGCGCCATGCGGAAGAGAGCGATGGAGTTTTCCGGCTTCTCAGGAGCCGTTTCCTTCGTCAGTTTTTCTTCGATGATGTCCATCGCGTCGTACACCACACGCTGTGCGACAGACTTCTTGCCCTGACGCATGATGCAGTTGATGAAACGCGACAGGACCTTGTCGCCGAAACGCGGGTCGGGACGGAGCTGTTCATCGGCCTTGGTGAATTTGCCCATCGGAAAGAAACTCCCTTTCGACTTTTTAGAGTCGGGGTTGTCGGCGTGGCCGGGAGCGACATGCCCCTCGGAGCTTTTCACCGGTCGGCGAACGTGGGCTCACGTTCGCCGGCGATTACTCGCCGGGTAGTGATCGGATTACTTCTTCGCCGGTGCGCCGCCCTTGGCCTTCTTCGCACCGTACTTCGAACGGCTCTGCTTGCGGCCTTCGACGCCCAGGCAGTCGAGGCTGCCTCGGACGACGTGGTAACGCACGCCCGGAAGATCGCGGACGCGGCCGCCGCGCACCAGAACGATCGAGTGTTCCTGCAGGTTGTGGCCTTCGCCACCGATGTACGCCGTGACTTCGCGGCCGTTCGACAGGCGAACGCGAGCGATCTTTCGCAGAGCCGAGTTCGGCTTCTTCGGCGTCATGGTGCGCACGATCAGGCACACGCCGCGCTTCATGGGCGAAAGGTTGAGATCGCGCACCTTGGATTTGTTGCCAGGGCTGCGGCGGGGACGGCGAACGAGC